>MUGK01000134.1 GCA_002007425.1 Chromatiales bacterium USCg_Taylor
ATCCTCCCATCATGAACAGCTACCCGCTCCTAGTTCAGGCTCATCTTGTGTTAGAAATAAGCCCCACCTTCAGGCTCATCTAGCATTGGAAGAGACTAATATTGTCCTCGGCTTTAGCGGCCTGATATACTCCCTGGCGGGTTAGCGCCGCCGTACTATCCGCGAAGGCGAGGAGGTGCGGCGCTTTCGTCAGGGATGGGCAGGAAAATCAGCTCTCCTCCGCCATCCCCTCAACCGAAAGCGCCGCAAAGCCGTAGCGAGTAGCGTTACATGCCTGCGCAACCCTTTATCCATCCACATTGAAAGGAGAGCTGATATGTCCGAGTTGCATTCAAAAACCCATCTGGAGACCGGCGACGCCCCCCGTCAGTCCGCGCGCAGGAAATTCCTCGCCGGCGCCACGGCGGTGGGCGCGGCCGCGCTCATGACCGGCACCGGGCGCGCCTTCGCGGCCACCCATCACCATACCTGGCAGTACAGCGGCCTCATGGCGGCCGCCGAGACCTGCATGGCCAAGGGGCACGCTTGCCTCCATCACTGCATCAACACCTTCAAGGGCGGCGATACCTCGCTCGCGAGCTGCGCGGTCGCGGTACAAGAGACCATCGCGGCGTGCAATGCCCTGGCACAGTTGAGCGCAAGCAATTCGGCACACACGAAGGCGTTCGCCAACGCGTGTGCCGCGGTCTGTGAGGACTGTGAAAAGGAATGCCGCAAACACGCCTCCAAGCACCAGAGCTGTGCGGACTGTGCCGAGGCCTGCGTCGGCTTGGTGCGGGAAGTCAAGAAGGCAGCCTAAGCTGTGCGTAGGCCCAGCGGCCTAGCAAGGTCGTAGGGCTCCGGTACGTAGTGGAAGATTCGAGCGTCCTTCAGGTTTAGCGGCCTGGACACTCGTCTCTCACCACCGCGCTTTATGGCCGCGCCTCTGGCGCGGCCTTTTTTTCCATCTCCACTTCGCGATTTGCGCATTCTTTTGTCCTCACGCCCCGGCTGTTTGTCCTTCAGCCCTGCCAATCATAGCAATCGCGATCGCCTTTTAAAATGCGACAAATTGTCGCACCCCATGGCGTTGCAAGCTGCGACGAATTGCCGCGCGACAATTTGCCCTATTGCGCCGCGTACGGACCCCGGGTTAAATGCAGGTGCTATTAATCTCGAAACGCGAGGAGACGACGATGGCAGCCTTTACCATCATGTTATCGCCGGACCGAAACCGTCATGAGAACTACATCATCGATCTGGCCGATGTGACGGAAATGCGGGACTCGGGTCTCGGTTGGCTCATTATGTTTGGTCAGTGGGCGCGGCGGAGCGGCGCGCGTGTGAGCGTGGTGCATGCGCGCCCGGCGAACGCCTGCCGATTATCGGCGGCCGGGATCGCTCACGAACCTGCCCGGCTGGTCAACATTGATGGCGCTAGCAACACATGCACGTGATGGGTCATCAGGACGTAGGCGCGCAGGGCGCAGTCAGCTTCCGTGAATGCCGCGCCCAGCCAGTGAACGTGGGCTACATAGTCTTCCTCGGAAGAAGCAGGGCTCGCGGTCATGTCCCCGTTTCACAAAGTGCAGCGGTACGCCATCAAGGTGGGTACGGGGCGTCGAGGAATCTCCGTATTGTAGAAGACTTAATCGAACCTAGCCCCTTAATCCCCAGGGAATCTCGCTCGACAAAGTTCGGTACCGACTTAGCGGCGGTTTAATTCTGGGAAGATTTCACAATTTCTTTGTGAGAAATTTCACGGAAAAAAGACGCACTCCCTTCGTATATTGTTTGCGTGCAGCTTACCATTCGCTGCAAGCTTAGGCTTGGCGAATGAGCAGAGCATCTTAAGCGATTCGATCCGTCTGAATAGGAGGGGATTTTCATGAATGCCAATGTTCAAAACGTCCAAGCTTATGTGCCATCACGCAAGGTCAGCTCAAGCGCGCTCGCAGGAGTGATATCGATTACCGTAGTCTGGGCCGTGAACAATTTTGCCATGCCCACGGGGACCGCGATTCCTGGTGAGGTCGCTTCCGCGCTCACAACCATACTGTCGTCCTTGGTCGCATACTTGGTCCCTGAATCCGCGTAGTCGGCCACGGCCAGTAGAAATTGTAGCCTGGGCCGCGTAGCGGCGTAACCCGGGAAACGGCGCACTTTGTAAAGGCAGTGTAACCGTCGACACAGGTTTTACCAAGCTAAGGAAGCTCTGCAAAAGTTACTGCGCAGCCCATCTGCTTTGTCGCGCATCTAGGCTTGCTCGAGACACTTTTCAGAGCTTCCCTAACCCAGCCGATCCAACGCAGCGATTTCCTCTGGAGCCAGTCGAACCTCCACGGATTTCAAGCTATCGAGAATACTCTTCGGCTTGCTGGCGCCCGGGATCGGTAGAATATGTTGCCCCTTATGCAGGAACCAGGCGAGGGCGATCTGATACGATGAGGCGCTGTATTTTTCCCCAAGCCTCGTCAGCATCGATTCATCGCGGAACCGCACATGTCGAAAGTGGCCTCCCACCGGGCTATGAGGAATATAGGCGACCCCCTTCGCTTGGCAAAGCGCCACCATGCCGTTCCTAAGATCCGTCTGTTCGAGCACGTTGCAGCGGTTTTGTACCGAGGCGATCGGCGTCATCGTCAAGGCCTGTTCCAACTGGCGCGGGGTGATGTTGGACAACCCGATATGCAGGATCTTCCCCTCCTCCTTGAGTCGCATGAGCTCCGCGAGCGATTCCGCGAGATCGACCGCGGGATCGACCGCGTGGAGTTGATAAAGCGTGATGGCGCCGGTGTTGAGATCCCGGAGACTCTTTTCGCACGAGGCCCGCAGCGATCCGGGGCGGCCGTCGGTGGTCCACTCGCCTTTGGGGCGCCGCAGCCCGCCCTTGGTGGCGACGGTGACGCTGCCTCGCTTGCCGAGGCGCTCCAATGCCTTCGCGATCAATTGCTCGTTGTGGCCGATATCGGAGTCATCGAGACAGTAGGCATTAGCAGTATCGATAAAGTCACCGCCCGCCTCGACGAAGGCCTTGATCACCTCGAAGGCTTGAGCCTCCTCGGGCCGGCCGGCAATCGACAAGGGCATGGCCCCAAGCCCAATCGGGTAAACGCCGATGCCCGTGCCGTTGATTTCCCTCCACAGCGTATCCATAGCGCCCCTCCATCCGTAACCTGGTAAGTATAAGATTGTTTCCGATGAACGGCCACTGACCCGCGATCCGCGCCTAGCCCGAATTGCCGTTCACTTGTACTTGAGCCTGATCTCCGCGGCACTCAAATACCACGCCTCCTGTGCCAAATCGGCTTGGGTCAGGGGATTTTGCTCCAACCATTCCGGCGCGAAACGCAGCTTCACGACCCCAGTGTCTCCTTCGAGCGCGAGCGGCGCGAGCGGCGCATCGGTTCGGTTCCGGTGCAGCGCGACGGCCAGTCGCAGTAGCACGCACAGGTATAAGGCCGGTTGCCGCACCGTGTCAGCAAGGTTTTGAAGCTCGCCGAGCGGCAGCTTACGCCGGTGCCCGCGGATCAACACGGCGAGCACTTCCTGCTCACTCTGGAAGAAACCGGGCAGGTCCATGTTTCTGACGAGATAGGCCCCATGTTTGTGGTATTGACTATGGGAGATGGCGAGGCCGATTTCGTGCAATCGCGCCGCCCACGTTATGAGCTGGCCGTGCTCCTCCCGCTCGATCCCCCAGGCGCCGGGCGCTTGTTCAAGTAAGGCCCGTGCCGTCGCCGCTACGCGCGTCGCCTGCGGCTCGTCGACCTGATAGCGGCGCATGAGGTCAGCGACGGTGGCCGCGCGCACATCCTCCTGCTCGATGCGGCCCAGAAGGTCGTACAACAGGCCTTCGCGTAAGGCACCGCTCGACGTCTGCATGCGCTCGACGCCCAAGGATTGGAAAATCGCGCCGAGGATCGCCACACCGCCCGCGAAAACCGGGGCGCGGTCGCTTTGCAGCCCTTCGAACGCCAGCTTATCGATGCGGCCCGCCGCGATCATTGCTTTGCGAAGCTTGCGCAAGGCGCCCGAAGTGATGCCATTTTGAGTCCATCCCTGATGGCGCACTACCTCCTGCGCCGCAAGCACGGTGCCCGACGCCCCGATGGCGGACTCCCAGCCGACGCGCCGAAACGGGGAGGAGATCGGCTCGAGCTCCTGCAACGCGAATAGCTCGGCCTTCTCCATGCTGGCGTCGTCGATTATCCCCTCGTCAAAAAATCGCCGACTCATCTCCACACATCCCATGTGCAGGCTCTCCATGTGGGCAGGCTTGAACTGCTGGCCGAGGATGAGCTCCGTGCTCCCGCCGCCGATATCGACGACCAAGCGCCGCTCGGCGCTGTCCTCCAGGCTGTGCGATACGCCGAGGTAGATCAAGCGCGCCTCCTCGCGGCCGCCGATGATATCGATTGGGTGGCCGAGCGCCTGCCGCGCGCACGTCAAGAACTCTTTTCGATTGCGGGCCTTGCGCAGCGTGTTGGTCCCGACGGCGCGCATATTGCCCTTGGGGACATCGCGCAGGCGCTGTCCGAAACGCTCGAGCGTCTCGAGGGCCCGGGTCATGGCCGCCTCATCGAGACAGTTGCGATCGTCGAGCCCGGCGGCGAGATGCACCATTTCCTTGATGCGATCGACGACCTGCAAGCGCCCGCTGGAGACCTGGGCTACCAGCATATGAAAGCTATTGGAACCGAGGTCCACCGCGGCCACCGGACCCGCGGCTAGCGGCATGTTCTTCCCCCCACGCTCGATGACTCCCCAGAAACCGTAATTCACTGACACCCTGCTTGCGGCGGGCACTCTAGCCATGGGGGTTCCCATGGGGAGGCGTGCAAAGCTCCCCTTTTTTCGCTTGCGGGGCACCTGCCCTGCGGGCGAAATATCTCGACCCTGATAACCCGGCCGTGATGTCCCCGCCCTGGCTTCGCGATATACTGCGCGGGCGCGGCGGCTCTGCCAGCGCCGCGCCCGATGGATGCCGTATTCCACTTGAGGCCCGCATCATGCCAGAGATCGAGATTAAAGACATTCGCCCCGATGAGGCGTTCGAGCTACAGCGCGAGGATCCCAACGCGGTCATCGTCGATGTCCGAACAACCATGGAGTATCAGTACGTCGGCCATCCCGCGGGCGCGCTCCACGTGCCTTGGATGGAGGCGCCCGAGTGGCGCGTGTTACCGGACTTCGCCGAGCGCATCCGCCAAGCGTTACGACACCACGCGCCGGTGGAAGATGTCACGGTGATGACGATTTGCCGCAGCGGCAAGCGCTCGCGCGCCGCCGCCGAGGCGCTGGCGAAGCACGGGTTTAAGCGGCTCTACAATGTCGCGGAGGGATTCGAGGGCGATCTCGACGCGCACAAGCGCCGGGGCAGGATCAATGGTTGGCGGCAACGGGGCTTACCTTGGGAGCAAAGCTAATCTTACGCGCACTTTTATGACGGGCGTGTGACCGTCGTGAAAGCCATGAGCGATTACCGTATCGAAAAAGACAGCATGGGCGAGGTCCGCGTGCCGACCTCGGCCCTCTACGGGGCACAGACGCAGCGGGCGTTGGATAACTTCCCGATCAGCGGTCTTCCCATGCCGCGTGCGATCATCCGGGCGCTCGGCCTCATCAAAGCGGCCTCGGCCCAAGCGAATCTCGCGCTCGGATTACTCGACGGAAGTATGGCGGAAGCCATTCACAACGCTGCGCTGGAAGTGGCTGACGGGGAGCACGATGCGCAGTTTCCCGTCGATATATTCCAAACCGGCTCCGGCACCAGCTCCAACATGAACGCCAACGAGGTCATCGCCCGCTTAGCCGGCAGCCGGCTCGGCGCGCCCGTGCATGCCAACGATCACGTGAACATGGGCCAGAGCAGTAACGACGTCATCCCGACCGCGATCCATGTCGCCGGCAGCTTGCAAGTCACCGAGGGATTGCTGCCGGCCCTGGCGCATCTCGAAGCTGCGATTACCCGGCGCGCCGAGGAGTTGCAAAGCGTCGTCAAGACCGGCCGCACCCATCTCATGGACGCGATGCCGGTGACGCTCGCTCAGGAGCTGGGCGGCTGGGCGGCGCAAATTCGCTTGGGTAGAGACCGGCTCGGCGCCGCCCTGGAGCGCTTGCGGGCCTTGCCGCTTGGGGGCTCGGCGGTCGGCACGGGCATTAACGCCCACCCGGAATTCGGCGCGCGCGTCGCGGCGATCCTGGCGGAGCAAACGGGCGTGCCGTTCGTGAGCAAGGACAATTTCTTCGAAGGCTTGAGCTCGCAGGATGCCGCGGTCGAGATGAGCGGACAGTTGAAGACCGTCGCCGTGAGCCTCATGAAAATCGCCAACGATCTGCGCTGGATGAACAGCGGGCCGCTCGCCGGTTTGGCGGAGATCGCCTTGCCCGATTTGCAACCGGGCAGCAGCATCATGCCGGGCAAAGTCAATCCCGTGATCCCCGAGGCGACGTGCATGGTGTGCGCCCAAGTGATCGGTAATGACGTCACGATCACGGTTGCGGGCCAGTCGGGGAATTTTCAACTCAACGTCATGCTGCCGGTCATCGCTTATAGCCTCTGCCAGAGCATCGAGTTGCTGGCGGCGAGCGCGCGCCTCCTCGCCGATAAGGCAATCGCCGGCTTCTCGGTTAATCATGCCCAGTTGAACGAAGCGCTCAAACGCAACCCGATTCTGGTCACGGCTTTGAACGCGGTTATCGGCTACGAAAAAGGCGCGCAGATTGCCAAACAGGCGTACAAGGACGGCCGCGCGGTGCGCGAGGTGGCGCGCGAACTGACGGACCTTTCTGAAGAGGACCTCGCTCGCTTATTAGATCCGGCGCAACTGACCCAGGCCGGGGTCCGAAAGTAAGGCTTAAGCGAAGAGCCATCCGAGGAGCTACATTTGTTGCATATCGTATGAAAGCACCTAAGGCTGAGAGGCTGTGAATCAATTGTCATTTGACGGTAGTTCAGACACAGATATGACCGTCGGTCGAGGCGTTGAGGTAGATTTCGCATCCGAGCGGTAT
>MUGK01000135.1 GCA_002007425.1 Chromatiales bacterium USCg_Taylor
CATCCTCCCATCATGAACAGCTACCCGCTCCTAGTTCAGGCTCATCTTGTGTTAGAAATAAGCCCCACCTTCAGGCTCATCTAGCATTGGAAGAGACTATTCCTTGACATCCTCACGCTAAATCTTGAAGATCTCCCGCCGTTTCCGCGGCACACTCCCTCGGCGGCATCGCGGGGAGACACAGAGCAGTCTGGCTATGTAGCTCAGCCGGTTAGAGCGCGGCACTCATAATGCTGAGGTCGGTGGTTCGAGTCCACCCATAGCCACCATCTTTAAATCAATCACTTGCGTGATTTCTGGCGCGACGAGCGGAGCATAGGACGCACTCCGCGCCTCATCTCAACCACACAATAAACGCGGCCTTAATAATCCTGTGTGTCGCGAATCCCAATTCTCACGCTGCTGCCGGCAGCTGGAACATTCCGCGGCAATAGCTGAGCCAGCGATACGACTCCAGCATAAAAGCTGGCCGCCCATCCCTCGGCATGGAGAAATACTTCGCCGGCATAAAGGTCTCGGCATGCAGAATATTGCCGCGTGGTTGACACAGGGGACGGAATCCGCTAGCACCCCGCGCGGCGGTTTCGATAACGACGAGTTGACCCGCAATAACGTCATCGACCGCATTCGAAGCTCTCGGCGTAAACGGCTCGATGTCCGAATGCAGCGAGCGCGCGGCACTCAAGGTGTGCCGCGCGCCCTCACGTACACAAGCGCTACGCCATCGGTCGAGAGCGACGGCTGACCGCAGCTGACACCATCGCAGTTGCTGACGTTGCGCGGCGTAGCCTTGCCCTGCTGCACATAGACGTCGGTCCACTCCAGCGTGCCTTCCATGCCCTGCTTGGTTTGCGTCTTGACGTAAATTCGAGTGGTTCCGTAGAGCCGTTCCTCTCCTTTGACGTGGCTCAGCATGCGGCGGTGGTCCTTGGACTTGGGGTCGTAAGGCAGAGGGGTGAGCCGGCCGGTTTTCAGCGACAGCAGGGCGAGCGGGGCCGCGTCCTCATCCAGGATGACGAGCAGCTTGTCGGAGTCTTCGCGGTCCGCGCCGACCAGCTTCTGCACGCCGGGGATCTTGTGGAGGATTTTCACCTCACCGCTGTCCTCCGAGATCCTGACCGCATTGCCCCCCTTGAGCGCGATCACGGCCTTGCCGCCCGGTTCGTAGACCGGCCAGCGGTAGCCCGAATCCCCCGTGAGCGCGTTGCCACCGCCGATCTCGACCTGCGCCATCCAGATTTGCCCTTCGCTCACGTCGCTGTCGCCCCTCATCTGGCTGGGGGTGGCGGAGATCCCCAGCACTCCCAGGATGCGATCGAAAAGACCATCCGCTCGTGCGCCGGATGTTCCCGCTAGCGTGAGTCCAAAGATGGCGGCACAAACCCACGCGCGGGCAGCGATGCTCATTCGCGGCGTCCTTCGTCTAGCGGAACCAGAACCGGGACGATTCGATCGTAGCCGGTGATCTCGATCTTGGTCGCATCGGCACGCGGGACCGTGAGAAGCGAGCGCGTGTTGCCTTCGGTCTTGCGCACGAGATAGGTCACGCCGTCTTTGCCTTCCCATACCAGCCAGGCCTGCCGTCCCTCTCCTACCGGTTCAGCCCCTACCTGACTCACGCGCGCGAGCGACTTGTCCGCGATCAGCACGCCGTAGTTCACGGGCAACAGCAAGGCCTGCACGGCGACCAGGAAGATCAGCAGTGAACGCAGCAGCTTCAAGCTTTGGCCCTCATCCGGACCGCCTGAGAGACCGAACGCGACCGCCGCCGGGATCACGGTCGCGGCGACCAGCCCGGTGAAGAAGAGCGACATGAGGCCGTCATTGCGCATCAGATACGCGAGCCACCCTGGATCTGCGGGAAGGCGCGGCGCGAGCAACAGATTGCTGTAGAAAAAGCACTGCCGCATCACGACCTGGATAACCAACACCGACACGACGATCCCGGCGACGGTCAGTTTGAAAGGATGGGTCCGTATCTGCGTCCAGCGCGCGCGCATGCGCACGAGAACCGACTCCGGCATCAGACGAAACGGAACATAAAGGATACCGAATACGATCAGCACGACGAGCACTACGATCGGCACGGCGGAGACCAGATACATCACAAACCTCGCGCCAGCGAACAAGTAGCGTTCGTCGAGCACGGCCAGGTCGGTGCCGACACCGAGTGCCGTCAGGTGGAAGCGCAACGTGAGATAGCCGAGCAGATAGAGCAGGAAACTTCCCAGGGCGGCATAAGACGTCCAGCCGGTGGCCAGCGCCTTGAGCTTTTCGCCGAGCGTGTCGAGCGGCGTCGACACCGCTATTTCGTCACCAGCATGAAGGCGCTCCAGAAGTAGGGATGGGCATACTCCGACCGCTTCTTCACGGCCCGCAATGCCTGCCGCGCGGCTTCCGCAGGGGAACTCGCCTGCACCGCGCGGTGGAAGGTTTCCATCCACAGCGCCGTCGAGGCGGAGTCCACTTCCCAGTAGGATACGACCAGCGTGCTTGCACCCGCATAGAGCAGCGCGCGAAGCATCCCGAGCACTTCGTTCGAGTACGTCGCTTCGGCCTTTCCGGTCTCGCAGGCGCTCAACACGACCAGGCTGGTCTTGCCGAGCGGCAGGCCCGAACATCTCCGCGGCAGTGAGCTGCCCATCGTCCTGGGCGCCTTTGGCGAGCTTGAGGTGAGACAGCATGGGTTCCTGGCCGTTGAACTTACCGTGCACGGAGAGGTGGACGATCTCGTAGTCGCCCACCGCCGCTTTGACGTCCGACTCTTTGATCAGCGTATCCAAGATCACCTTGCTGCGCCCGGAGTACAGCTGCGCGATGCTCTCGACCTCGTTCTCGGCCTCAGGGATGAGCGGATCCGCTGCTGCAAGAAGCGTCTTCCCGCCGCCAGCGGCGCTCGCGCGTAGCCCCATCTGGATCGTGGCGCTCGGGGCGTAGGAAACGTGGTAACGCTCACCCAAGCTGGATCCATCCGCCGGGTTCTCCAACACCTGGAAGGGGATGGAGTGCAGCGCGTCGTGGGGGACGATCACCAGCCGTTGGCCGCGTATCCACCCTGCGGCAGGCTGGATCAGAAAGAGGTACAGCTCGCGAGCGGTCTTGCGGTCGAAGACATTGTTTCCGTCCGACAAGCTCTTCTGCAGCGCTTCGGCCTTGGCGAGCAGGTCGGATCGCGGGAGGAACACGTTGCGCACGCGTACGCCGCCGGCATCGATGTGCCAGAGGATCACCGCGGACTCGGTCACGAGGTACTCGAGCAGCTCGAAATCGTCCTGCCTCATGCGCTCCTGCAGATCGCGCAGTGAAACCGTGCGCGAAGTAGTGAGCTCCTGCAGATGGGGTGCTTCTGCCGAGATGCGGGCCGAAAGCTTGCGGTGGGCGTCCTCCAGCGCTGCGATCTCGCGGTCGACCGGCGCCAGCGCATCGGGTTTGGCGGCTGCGTTGATCAAGCGGAAGAGATCCGCCTGCTTGGCCGCGATGGCCGTGCACAAGCGTACCAACTGGGTGTAGAGCTGCTGCTCGCCGGTACCCGACAGATGGAGCTGGCGGCTGGCCAGCATATCCGCCATGGCGCGAGCGCGGGAGCGTTCCATCAGTTCGAAGGCTTCGTCATAGCGGCGTTTGTCGAGCAGCTCCAGGATGGCCGCGTAGTAGATGCCGATTTTGTCTTCGACGAAAGTGCCGCGCGCCTTATCGTCCTGCAGCTTGCGCCGATCCTGCTCCAGCAGCGCTACCGCCTTCATGAAATGTAGACAGCGCGCCGGCGTGATCCCCCCTCGATTGCTGCATCAGACCGTCGGTGTGAAGCGATGTGACCGCGACCGAATTGCCGAACCCGCCGGCTTGCGCCTCGAAACGCTTGGATTGCTCGAAGAGCAGGTCCATCTCCGGCGGGAACGCGAGATCTTCACCGACGAAGCGTTCGGTTACCAGCACATCAGAGGGCTTTTCGGGATGGAAGATCTTCGCCTTCGCCTGGCTTTCGTGGACACGCTTCCGGGAGCTCATCAACTCGGCGCGCGCGTCAGCGGACCTCAGAAAGTCCTCCGTCTGTTTGGCGAGCCCGGCCCAGCCGAGCTTCTGCGCGATCCCGAGGGCCTTGCTCAGGTCCTCGCGCGTGCGATCCAGAGCCTGGAAGCACGCGTCGAAGTTACGCTGGTAGTCGCACTTCTCCGCCAACTTCAAATAGACGTCCGACCGATCCAGGTAGCCGTAGTAGAGCAGGTCGTCTTTGATTCCGGGCAGCGCGAAGGCACGGTTGAGGCTGTCTGCCGCCGCGTTGAAGTTGCCCTGCTTCATTTGCACCTGCGCGAGGATATCCAGCGCGTCGAACAAATATGTTTTGTCCGCCACCGAGGTCGCGAGCCTGACGGCCTGTTCGACATGCGCCTCGGCGCTACCGTAGTCGCGCAGCCCGTCCGCAGTCTGGGCGCGCCCCATCAAGGCCTTGGCCTGGTGTGCGGGATGATTGGCTTTGCGGGCCGCGAATTCCGCCTGTTCGTAGTAGCGGCCGGCTGCATCCCACCTGGCTTGCATTTGCTGAATCTGGCCCAGCTTGATCAGACTTAGCGCTACGTTGGCAAGATCGCCCCGGCCGTCGAAGCCCTCGACGCTAGCGCTCAGCTCGCGCTCGGCATCGGCCAGATCGGCGATACGCGACTTGTAGTCGAAGGTTTTGCGGAAGTGATCGCGGAAGGCGTCGATCTTGGCGATGGCGTCGCGCTGAAGCGCAGCCGGATCCGCCGCTCGCACGAATGCACCTGTCGTTAGCAACGCGGCGAAAAGCAGAAGGCTAAGGAGACGGCGGCACGCGCGCTGCTTCATTTCCCTGCCCCGATAACAGTAAGGTGGACGAGGAGTAAAAGCCAGACTCTACCACATAGGACAACGGAGTTGCCGTGCGAGTACACTCGATGCGTCCAACGCGCATACACGGCTCAAGCCAATGGAATGAGCTTCCAGCTTCGACTTTCGGCGTATGTCCGCTCCAGCCACGGAACCGCACAATGTCGAGTGCGAACAGAAACCTCGTAGTCTTTTTTTTTTCAGGAGGACGATCTCGCCGCGGATTGTTGTCATGATGAGAGCGATATAGGTACTCCGTCCTGCTACTGGGCGCGGGATCGCTGGCATTTGGAAATCA
Organism: Chromatiales bacterium USCg_Taylor; assembly: GCA_002007425.1. Taxonomy (GTDB): domain Bacteria; phylum Pseudomonadota; class Gammaproteobacteria; order JACCXJ01; family JACCXJ01; genus USCg-Taylor. The sequence goes on from MUGK01000135.1 coordinate 5,144, forward strand.
ACCGGCTGGCGACGTTGTGGTCAACGGCACGCCTCTCAAGTCCAACCAGATCAAATTCCTCGAACAGCAGTAAGACGTGGAGGTTCTCCCTGGCCGGTACTGGTATGACACTGTTTCGGGTGCGTGGGGATTCGAAGGCGGCCCGACAGGGGACCTGATCTTTCCCGGGCCGGGCTTGGAGGCACGCTCAAAGCCACCGCTTCCCGTGGCGACACCGGTGTTTTCATCAACGGACGCGAGCTTCACCGACAGAATGTTCTGGCGCTGCAATGATGCACGCCGGTGTATCGCGTTGGTATTGGGCGAATGCACGGGAAATCGGCGGATATGAGGGAGGGCCGCAATTTTTGATCTGCAAGCTCTTTGCGCTCCGAGTAAAGGAGCAGTTCGAGCGGCAGAACCTGGTTCAACGAAGATGGATCCTGGAGCTATCACAACGACATCACCGAGGTATTAGGAAGAATAAACGCCCCTTTTTGTCGAAAGGAACAGTACTGATAGACCTGGGAATTGTCAATTACGCGAGTCTCGGTCCAGAATCGGGGAATTTTCGGCCCATTCATCGGCCCGAGGTACCAAATTTCAGGACCGTTTGCCGTCTCGCGCGAGCGCGGGGCTCTTCAACGAGATAGCCTTGGCGTGTCAGTAAGCGCATGATGCGCTTCATGATGCGCGCGAGTACGGCCTGGAGCTGCTCCGCGGTAGGGGCGCGCACGGCAGGACGCCGAGCGAGCCTTCAATCACTTTCTTTAAAGCAGCGAAGTGTTTGGAAAAAGATCGCAAGTCACTATTGGCCTTCTACGATTTTGCGGCGGAGCACTGGATCCATATTCGGACGACCAATGCGATCGAATCTATTGCCATGGTTCGGTTGCGCACCGACAAAACCCGCGGTGTCTCGTGAAAGCATTCTGGCGATGGTATTCCTGTTGGTAAAAAGCGCCGAGCGACATTGGCGGAAACTGTACGGTATTCCAGACTACTTGTAGCACAAGTCACAAATGATTTATGCAATAGCTCACAGATTTCTCCGTTTAGGACTGGAAGACTATCGCCTAAGTAACCAGTCGAAAGACGGGAAGATGCTTTCAGGAAAGGAAAGACAACATGATGCGATCGTTTCTGTGGATTATCGCCCTCGTGACCAGTGCCGGTCTCGCCGCACAGCCGACCAGCGCCGCGGCGGCCGCCCGCACCTGGGACCTCGTCACGTATACGGCGCCCGAGGGCTTCAAGGTCCTGGAGATGAAGGAAGAGGGTAGGAGCCGCGTCGAGCTTATGAAGCGGAGCGCCAGCAGCTTCTGCATGGTCTCCATCTACTTCAGTGAGCCGGCGAGTAGCGACCTCGAAGCGAGCTTCGCCGCCGTGTGGAAAGCCGCCGCGCTAGAGACGATCGACGCGGTCGACTCGCCGGAGCCGACTACGAGGAACCTCGGCAACGCGCGTGCAGCGGTGGGCAGCGCGACCTTGACCTCGGGGATCTGGGCGATGCTGATCGTTTTCGACGCGGGCGCGAGCGTGCTCCCGATGCTCGTCCTGACTCCCACCGAGGACGCGTTCGAGGCCTACGAGGCGGAGGTCGAGAGGATGCTGAGCGGTCTGGTGGTGAAGCGCGTGGAACGGACGGAAGACGCGCCGGCGGGCGTCGTTGCGGCCGAGCCGCAGACCGCCGGCGGCATCCCGACACCCACGCGCACGATTACTGTCGCCGATCTCGCCGGCGAGTGGGGGTATAACAGCGGCATCACGCGACGAGCCATGGAAGGTCGAAGACCGAGGCGAGGAGCCCGCGATAGCCGTCCTCTAGATGGACGGCGTAAAGTCATTGAGCGAAGGCACGCGCGAGCGAACGACGACGAGGTATGTCGACCGCTACACGGGCACGTACGCCGGATCCGAGTCGCTCCACTTCACCACAAAGTGGACGATCACCAAGCAGGGGGGAATCTTCCTCGACTTCTTCGGCATCCAGAACGGCAAGAAGATCAGCGAGAAGTCGGCCGGCACGGTCACGCTGGCCGGAGGCGTCCTCGTCATCAAGATGAGCAACACGCAGAGGTACGTGCTGCGTGGCTGGCTGGAAACTCCCGAGATGACCATCATGACGCTCAACGGCCCCTGGTACGACGACCCGATTCCCGAGAACATCTTCACCAACCCCGAACAGGGCCGGAACCTCGACGAGAACTGGGTTCGCAAGAAGTGAGAGTCTGCTAGGCAGCTAGGGGATGTGATGGGCTGGGTATGCGTATAGGCGCTTACAAAACTAACATCGACAAAATGTTGTGGATATCTACGCGGCGATCCGCGGGTCTTCCATAAGCGTGAACATGTCTTGACGAATGGCTTCATAGTGTTCGTCGATGGGACTCCAGGTCTTCAGCTTGCGGCCCGTCCGGGGCTTGCCCCCGCGATTCTTACAATCCAGTAGCGGCTCGAAAAATGGTTATCAAGTTGAGTATCCACTGATGGGTCCTATTTCTACAGGAATCTTGGCAAGACCGAGTCTTGTCTAACTCCTGCTAATCAGTAGCATAGGATTCATTATGTCTGAGCAACAGTGTGCAGAAAGGGGCTAGCATGGCGTTTATTACGGTTCGAGTGAGTAAGCCGAGCAACCGGCTCATCTATATAAACGGGGATTATTCGAGGCCAGCGGGAAATTCCTCCGGCAGTTTCACCGTGCCGACCGGGGGACAGATCTTCGAGACGCTCACGGGCGACCGGCGGCTTGACTACCGCAAGAAGTTTCGCGTCCGACCGAGCGACACGCAGGTCACAGTCGAACTCGATCGCGTCGATCCGCCGGAGCCAATCTAAGTGAGTATTCCGCTCTAATGTGATTGCTGACAAAGCGGTTTAGTCGAATACGCAATCTGAGAAGCCAAAGGTGTCGTACACACGTTTTTTCCTTGCGCGCCATGTGCGCAGGGTTATCCGTTGTTTCAGCGTACTGGTACTGCTTGTCTTGGCTGGCTGCGCTTATCCCACGCGAAATCAGGAGGCCAAGATCATCGACGAGACCTACGGCTATCGGTGGGGAAATCTTGAAACTAGCGGTGCGGAAAACACGCTGGTGGTGGTAAGCGCGTCGGGTGGGGGAACGCGCGCGGCAGCACTAACACTATCCGTTCTTCGCGGTTTGGATATGATTGCGCTGCCGAACGGTAAAACGCTAGCCCAGGAAGTAGACTTGGTGTCGTCGGTTTCCGGGGGCAGTGTGACCGCTGCCTACTTCGCTCTTAAGGGTCCCGATGGTTTCGACGTAATTGAGCGCGATTTCATTCGCAAGGACGGCATGACGCCGCTGATCGCTGCCGCCGTCAATCCGCTCGGCCTTGCTAGCTTGGCAACACCGAAAAAAGAACGCGTCGATCTGCTGATCGATTATCTTGATGAGCAGCTGTTCAAGGGCGCTACCTATCAGACCTTGCTTGACATTAGGCAGCGACCCTACCTGGTCCTGAACGCGGCAGATATGGTCGAGGGCGTACCTTTCGCCTTCACGCAGCGCAAAATGGACCTACTATGCAGCGACTTAAGTCAAATATCGTTGTCAACGGCGGTGGCTGGTCGCATTCCCAGTAGCGCTCTCGCCGGTGACTTTAACCAATTACTCACCGTGCGCGGCTCTGGAGGGCAAGCGCTGGCCACCTGCCTGGGTGGAGGCTAATATAGACGATACCAAAGACCCTTTAGGCCAGCCAAGCCTGTGGTACGATAACCCGCAGCGCGTTGCGCTCGGACGTACTGAATACGCCTATGCCAAGGGCAACGGCCCCAGTCTCCCGCATAAGAAACTCTATATTCATTTGCTTGATGGCGGGATTGCTGACAATCTGGGCATCTTCGAGCCTTATCGCATGTTGACGACACGCGACACACAGCCTTCGTTTTTGAGCGATATCGATTAAGGCCTAATCACGAAGCTGATATTCGTTGTCGTTAACGCACGCTCTTTTGCCACTTCGGAACTGGACGAATCCCAGGCGACGCCCGGCATACTCGATATGTTATTGGCGTCCATCAATGCGCCGATCGACCGGAGCGGTGGTAGCACGGCAGACCGGCTGCGTCAGTTGCTACTAGATGATTTTCGCCAACTTGCTTTAGCGGATCCTGTGAACGAAGCACGGTTTCGGTCGATGGCCGAAAATACGGTCCTGATTTCTGTCGATTTCGACGCTATCGCCGATAGCGAATGCAGACGCAAGTATCAAGCGATACCGACAAGCTGGACGCTTGAGCAGAACCAAATCGATGCAGTGCAGACGATGGGCCAGGCTTTGCTCGCTAACGACTCCGCTTTCGCCGACCTTCTGCGCATTACCGCTGGCCGTGCTGATCCCAGTCTTCCCAGTCTCGAGACAGCCTGTGCTGCACTATAGAAGGGTGGTTTCCACGAGACAACGTAGTGTGGTCCCTAAAACCGGTGCTGCCCAAAAATCGGTGCCTCTTCGGCGTGCGCTGAGGCCGGCAGAGCGAAGGCACGCGAAGTCCGACTCGCCGCGAGCAGAAACACGTCATGTCGACAGTGCCAACCCGAGTCTGCGCCTGATGGCGACAAACGGCTACCAATCTGCTTGGCAATCGCAGCCCAATTTTCAACATCGACAGGAGCACGTTACGTGAGCCACCCACGCTCGCTGTTCCCAGCGCAGGGCGTGTGACAACTGCAAATTCATATGCCAACGAATTGACGGCCACACGGTAGCTTTTAGTGCACTACGGGAAGGTGTGCAATCGGACAAATAGGGGAATGACGTGTGCTGGAATTTAATGCTAGATCGCCTTGCGGGAGTTTTGCGGGACTCAGTACGACACCGTTAGACACTGTCCGCCATTTCACGTGCAACGGGCGCGGGCAGACAGTTAATTAAAACAATAAGTTACGATCCGAGCGGAGTCCTCATAATGCCGAGGCCGGTGGTTCGAGTCCACCCATAGCCACCATCTCTTAAATCAATTGCTTGCGCCGGCGCGCATCCTCAACTTGACGTGCAGGAATGGTGCAGAAATTCCTAGCACACTAGCCAATCTGTTGATAAGCCCGCGAGCCTAGTGGATCCTAATATTAGGTTTGATCACTCGGTAGTAGCGTCTGCGGTAAACTGTTCGAAGATTTTTTGCGCACTACAAAACGCTTGATGAGGGTAGTTGGGTAATTTTACGTACTCCAAGAGGTGAACTATTGCTATGAATCTGGCGATGGCAGTTCGCAGGGAAGAATACGCGTGAGCCAGCAGCACGCAACCACGTTGCGCTTCCTGGCCGAGCCGGCTCACGTCAACTTCGGCGGAAAGGTTCACGGCGGCGCGGTCATGAAGTGGATCGACCAGGCCGGCTACGCCTGCGCGGCCGGGTGGAGCGGCTCCTACTGCGTGACGGCGTACGTGGGCGGGATTCAGTTCATGCGCCCGAT
>MUGK01000136.1 GCA_002007425.1 Chromatiales bacterium USCg_Taylor
TTGCTCATGGTGCTAAGATCGCATATTCATGATCAATTGGCGATCCCCCTGCAAACAATTTTTTCACAGCCTCTGAGAGCGCTAAAGTGGCCCAGGGCACCGCGATACTGGAGAGGCCGAGCAACAGGCCGACAAGGGGCGCGAAGGCAAACAGCATAATCGTGTCATTGAGTGCCACTTGCGAGAGCGTAAAGTGCGGCTCGCCGTCGCAGAGATTACTCCACACAAAGACCATCGCCGTGCACGGGGCAGCGGCAAGCAAAATGAGGCCCGCAATATAGGAATCCACCTGGTCTTGCGGTAGCCAGGAGGCAAAGAGGTGTCGAACAAAGATCCAGCCCAGGAGGGCCATGGAGAACGGCTTGACTGCCCAGTTGATGAAGAGCGTCACCCCGATCCCGCGCGCATGTTGCTTCACCTCATGCAAGGCACCGAAATCCACCTTGAGCAACATCGGCACAATCATGAGCCAAATTAAAACCGCCACCGGCAAATTGACTTCGGCGAGTTTTAGTTGACCTATCGCTTGAAATACCTCAGGCCAGTATCGGCCGAGCGCGATCCCCGTACCGATACAACCGAACATCCAAAGGGTCAAATAACGTTCGAAGGGACCGATCCGTGACTCGGCAGCCATCAGGGTCCTCCCGGATGTCCCATCGCGCGGAGCTTCTCTTCAATGGCAAGCCGTTCCAGGCCTTCTTGCCTCAGACTGGTGAGCAGTAAAATACTGCCGCTCCAAGATAGCGAACGCTTTGGCGAAGGCCAGACGTTTCTCGTCGTCGGAGCCCACCGTCGCCGCCGGATCGGCGACACCCCAGTGGACTGTCATGGGCCGGCCGGGCCAGATAGGGCAGACCTCCCCCGCGGCGTTGTCACACACGGTAATGATAAAATCCAAGGCCGGCGCACCCGGGCGTGCGAATTCCTCCCAGCTCTTATTGCGGGCATCGGGTAACGAGATCCCCTCTTTTTGGAGGCGCTCGAGGGCTAAGGGATTCACGTGGCCGGTCGGCTGGCTACCGGCGCTGAAAGCCCGAAAGCGGCCCGCCCCATGTTTCGTGAGCAGTCCTTCTGCCATGATGCTGCGGGCGGAGTTACCGTGCACAGGAACAAGACATTAAGAATGCGCGATTCCATCAGCAGCAATTACCGCTCGCGGACGAAATTGATCCTAGGGTCGTCCAGCATCCATTTCGCGTAGTCCGATTTGAGGACGGAAGGTTCGCAACCAAAGAGCGCGGAGTAGAAGCGAATGCTCGGCTCTAGATGTTCCACCGCGATATGTACATGGAATTGTTTCATGCCGTTTTCACCTTACGTATCGATAAGCGTTTGGGTTTCTTGGCCTCAGCACCCGGTGGGCAGCAGACACGCAACGAGCCGCACGGTTCGCCAGCGCAGCAATTCTCCGTCAGAAATGCCAGGAGCCTATTCATGGCGGCGAAATCCGCCGCGTAGAAAACGAAGCGGCTTTCCTGCCGCGCCGTGATTAGACCCGCGTTTGTGAGTTCCTTTAGATGGAAGGACAACGTGGCGTTGGGCACGCCCAATGTCTTCGCGATGTCACCCGCCGATAACCCAGGCACACCCGCCTGGACTAGTCGGCGGAAGATAGATAGACGGGTTTCCTGTGCCAGGGCCGCCAGCGCGTTCACCACTTGCTGTGACTTCATATTTCCACAAGAATAGAAATATAGAAGGAAATCAAGCGACATTTTCGTGACGTGCTCTTGAGCGATGGCGGCCCGTGAGTCGTGATCTACCCTACGCGGTCGAGCCGCCTAAATTCCTGCGGTAAGGCTGACCAGCGGGGTCAGCTTGGCAAGATCAGACGTCTTACGGCGCGCTTGCATAGGCATTTCGCCCCTGAGCACCGAGCGTTACAAGCACTAGCGCAACGCTTGCCCATCTGGTTTAATGACCAGGATAGAGCCGCGTTTCTTGAGACCGTCGACGAGTTCAGCCTAGCCTTCCATGCCCTAGATGCCATTCAAGAACGCGCCAAGCTATTGCAAGAAGAGCTAGCGGCGCGGGTAGCGGAAGAGATCAACCATAGCCTTTTTCAGACTGTCGATCGTCACGACGGTTTTCCTACCCATGACGTTGATCACCGGTATCTTCGGCATGAATGTCGCCGGACACCCTGGATTAGAAGACAAATCCGCATTCCTCTGGGTTACGCTTATTATGGTCGCCGCGGGTCGTTTTCGCCGCGGCCCTCGGTATGTGCGACAGGACATCCAAGTCACTCTCGCACCCTCGGTCTCGCGGCGAGTGATTCCTTTTGCCGCGACCGTCCCCTCGCCTCGGCGTTCCGCCTTCCATGGCTCGTCGCGCGGGCTCCTAGCCTCGGCGTTCCGCCTTCCATGGCTCGTCGTTAGTCACGTTATTGATCCTTCACTGGAAGCGGTTGTTCTGACCTTTATGCCGCCGGATGGCGAGTCGTCCAAGCCGCGAACCATCCGGCGTAATACGCTCGCGGCATTGCTCCCTACGCCTTTCCGAGAAGCCGTGCCGCAGGATGGGCAAACGGTTTTCATACAACTGTAACCTTCGCCCCCTACATTCACCCCGGCTGAATCGGACGCGGTTCGCACGCGGCCGAGCGATGCCACTGTCAACCACTCACGCTAGGGGACCTTCGATGATCAATCGTAACGCTTCGGCGGCGCTGCTGCCGGCAACCAGGATCGCGCTCTTCGTACTGCTCGCGACCGGCGCCGGGATCGCAGCGGCCAAACACGAGCAGGCGCAGTTCGAGCGCGTCGCCACTTTCATCGTGTGCGCGAACTCGAGCTGCGACCGCGACTTGGTGGAGGAGACCTCCGCCGAGATCGCTGCAGCAAGCGAGGACGGCAGGACACTCATCTATACGGACAGCCTGCTGGGCGCGATCGGCTTGGTGGACATCTCGCAGCCGAGCCAGCCGCAGGGCAAGGGCATCGTCAAGCTGGCCGGCGAGCCGACGTCGGTGGCGGTCACGGGACGCCATGCGCTCGTAGGCGTCAACACTTCCGAAAGCTTCGTCAACCCCTCGGGTTATCTCGCAGTGTTCGACCTGCCCGCGTGCCTCGCCGACGTTGGCGCCTGCGCGCCGATACGCAAGATCGACCTGGGCGGCCAGCCCGACTCGATCGCGGTGAGCCCCGACCGCCGCTATGCCGCCATCGCGATCGAAAACGAGCGCGACGAGGAGGTCACGGTCGACGGCGTCGAAGGCGGCCTGCCGCAGTTGCCGGCTGGCTTCCTGATCATCGTCGACCTGGCCGGGGCACCCGCGAGCTGGACGGTACGCAACGTGCCGCTCACAGGCCTGGCGGGGTACGCTCAGGAAGACCCCGAGCCAGAGTACGTCTCCATCAACGCACTCAACATAGCCGCGGTTACGCTGCAGGAGAACAACCACATCGTTCTCGTGCACCTGCCGACCGGCCTGATCCTCAAGGAGCTAAGCGCGGGCAGCGTGGATTTGAAGGACATCGACATCGTGGAGGACCGCCTCATCGACCCGACCGGCTCGCTCTCCGACGTCGCCCGCGAGCCCGATGCCATCGCCTGGCTGAATGGCAGGGTCGTCACCGCGAACGAGGGCGATCTGTTCGGCGGCAGCCGCGGCTTCACCGTGTTCGGCGTCAACGGACGGGTGCGGTTCGATTCGGGCAACGACCTCGAGCACCTCGCGATCGCGCACGGCCACTATCCCGAAGATCGCTCGGAGAACAAAGGCACCGAACCGGAAGGAGTCGCAGTCGCCCGCTATGGCGCGAGCAACTATCTCTTCGTCGGCTCGGAGCGCGGGAACTTCGTGGCGGCATACCGCGCGGCCGGGCCGCACTTGAAGTTTTTGCAGTTGCTTCCCACCGGCATCGGGCCGGAAGGGCTGCTGCCGGTGCCGGAGCGCAATCTGCTCATCGTCTCCAGCGAGGACGACGCAGACATCCGTTCGCAGATCACCATCTTCAAGCTGCGCGATCAGCCCGCCTCCTATCCGACCATCGTTGCCGAGGACGCGAAGATCGACGGCAGGAAGCTGCCGATCGGCTGGGTGGCGCTGTCCGCGCTGGCGGCCGACCGGCACGACGCCGACACGCTGTACACCGTGCACGACAACTTCCTCGCCCACTCGCGCATCTACAAGGTGGACGTGAGCGACAAGCCCGCCAGGATCGTGGATGTGCAGCCGCTCACCAAGGACGAGCAGCCCGTGGGTTACGACATCGAAGGCCTGGTGCAGCGGCGCGGCGGCGGCTTTTGGGCAGTGTCGGAGGGCGCGGGCTCGGTGGACGATCTAGAACAGCCGGTCACCTCTGCCAACCTGCTCATCGAGATCGCGCGCGACGGCCGGGTGCTGCAGGAGATCGGGCTCCCGGCCGCGGTAGACGCCCAGCAACGCCGCTTCGGCTTCGAGGGCGTAGCAGTCGTAGACGGCGGCTTCGACGAGAAGGTCTATGTCGTCTTCCAGCGCGAATGGGTCGGCGACCCGAGCGGGCTCGTCCGCATCGGCGAGTATGACACCGGCACGGGCGAGTGGCGCTTCTTCCACTACCCGCTCGACGCGGTCGAATCCCCCGCCGGCGGCTCGGTGGGGCTGTCCGAGATCGTGGCGGTAGGTGACGAACGCTTTGCAGTGATTGAGCGCGACAACATCGGTGGGCCCGATGCGCGCATCAAGCGCGTGTACAAGTTCTCCATCGCGGGCGTCACCCCCGCCCCGCCCGGATCGGCTTTTCCGGTGCTAGGCAAGTCGCTGGTGCTGGACGTCCTGCCTGTCCTGCAGGCGACCGGCGGCTGGACGCAGGAGAAGCTTGAAGGCTTGACACTCGCCAAGGACGGTAAGGTCTACGCCGTCACCGACAACGACGGCCTGGACGGCAACACCGGGGAGACGCAGTTCCTGCGGCTCGGACGCTGGCGGCGCTAGGTCGGGGTGTCGAGCGATTGCTCCTCTCGCTTGTGGCGAGAGGAGCAGCGGCGCCGTCACCAGGTCTTGCCGCCGGTGCGCAGCTCCCGTACCGTCAGGGTATCGGGCGCATGTTCGTAGTCAGCCTGAGTCATCCAGTCAGAACTCTCTGCCGATCACCCCGGGAGGGGCTTGCATGCGCCTTCGAGTTCCTCGCGGTCAATTTCTTCGCGTCGTAGTCGGCGAACGTCTTACCCTCGCCCGCCAGCCGATCGAGGAGCGGCGCGAGCTTCCACTGATCACCCTGGTAGCCATTTTGGAAACGATTGATCGCCTCGACCACCTGGAACAGGCCCACACTGCTCGCGTAGAACATCGGCCCCCCACGCCAAGGCGGGAAGCCGTAGCCGGTGAGGTACACCACATCGATATCCGAGGCGCGCAGCGCGATGCTTCTTCGAGAATGAACGCCGCCTCGTTGACGAGCGCGTAGACACCACGCTCAACGATCTCCTGATCGGAAATAGCGCGCGCCGAGACCCCGATCTCCTTGCGGTACTCGGCGATCAGGGCCTCGACTTCCGGATCGGGGATCGGCTTTCGGTTGCCGGCCTCGTAGCGGTACCAACCTCGTCCGGTCTTCTGGCCGCCCTGCTCGCAGATGCGGTCACCGAGACGCGAGTACACCCTATCCGGCCGCTCTCGGTATTGGCGCTTACGGATCTCCCAGAAGATGTCGTTGCCCGCCATGTCAACCATAGCGAAGGGGCCCATCTTGAGGGCCCAGCCCTCCAAGGCGTTATCGACCTGTACCGGTGTAGCGCCGTCATCCAGAAGAAACCTCGCTTGCTGCAAATACTTCTCCAGCATCCGGTTGCCGATAAAGCCGTCACACACCCCCGAGACGATGGGGACTTTCCCAATGGTCTTGCCGAGCTTCATCACGGTTGCCAACACGTCCTGCGAGGTCTTAGCGCAGCGCACTACCTCCAGCAGCCGCATCACGTTCGCTGGCGAGAAGAAGTGGGTGCCAATCACGTCCTGCGGGCGCTTTGTGACCGCGGCGATCGTATCTATGTCCAAGGTCGAAGTATTGGTGGCAAGGATCGCACCGCGCCGGGCGATGGCGTCAAGCGTCCTGAAGATGTCCTGTTCGATGTCCATACGCTCGAAGACTGCCTCGATAACGATGTCGACCTCCGCCGCGTCATCGAGCGCGATCGAGGGCTTGATCAAATTTATACGCGTGTCCATCTGCCTCTGTGTGAGCCGCCCTTTCGACACGGTGGCCGCATAGTTCTTTTCGATCGCCTTGAAGCCGCGCTCGAGGGCCTCCCGACTCGTGTCAATCAGCGTCACCGGGATCCCGGCGTTGACAAGGGCCATCGCGATGCCGCCACCCATGGTGCCGGCACCGACGATGGCCGCGCGCTTGATCTCGCGCACGGCGGTATCTTCAGATACGTCCGGGATCTTTGCGGCCTCGCGCTCGGCAAAGAACACGTGGCGTAACGCCTTCGATTCAGGCGTGTTAACGAGGAATTCAAAGCGTTCGTGCTCGATGCTGAGCCCCTCGTCGAAGGGCTTGGTCACCAAGCCGCGGATGGTGATCGCGGATCCGCACGGTGCCGCGCTCAAGGAGGAACAGTGGTCCGCGGAGACTGGCCCCCATTCCGCGAAGGAGGCGCTGATCCACGTGCTCGCGTGGTTTGAGGCCACATATCCCCGGCTCCGCATGCTCGCCGTCGGGCATCGGATCGTGCACGGCGGCCCGGATCACGCGGCGCCCTTAGCGCTTGACGATAGGGTCATCGCCGCCCTAAGGCAATTGAGTCCCCTGGCCCCCTTGCATCAGCCGCATAACCTTGCAGGGGTGGAAGCGGCCCGGGCGGCGTTTCCGGATGCGCTGCAAGTGGGCTGCTTCGATACCGCTTTTCATCGCGCCCATCCCTGGGTGAACGATGTCTTTGCCATCCCGAGACAGCTCTACGATGAGGGCGTGCGCCGCTACGGTTTTCACGGTTTGTCTTATGAATACGTCACCCGTGAGCTGGCGCGCATCGCACCCCAGCACGCAGCCGGACGGGTGGGGTGGTAGCCCTTCTGGGTAGCGGCGCCAGCATGTGTGCGGTGCGCGATGGTCACAGCGTAGGCTCAACCGTGGGTTTCTCGCCGCTGGATGGCTTGCCCATGGGCACGCGCACCGGGCAGATCGATCCTGGCGTTCTGCTTTATTTGTTGCAAGACAAAGGCATGTCGCCCGAGGAGCTGAGCCAGATGCTCTACTATCGATCCGGGCTAAAGGGCCTATCGGGTGGTATCAGTCACGACATGCGCGTGCTGGAGGCGTCCGACGCCCCCGAAGCCGCTCAGGCTATCGATTATTTCGTGTTTCGTGTCCGCCGGGAGCTGGGCGCGATGGCCGCGATCCTGGGCGGGATCGACGCCCTGGTCTTCTGCGGCGGGATAGGCGAGAACGCGCATCGCGTCCGAAGACAGGTAGCAAGCGGGTTCGAGTGGCTCGGCATCGAGTTGGACCACCATCGCAATCGCATCAGCGGGACGGTGATCTCCTCCGAGCGATCGCGCTGCCGCGTGTTCGTGATCAAGACCAACGAAGAACGCATGATCGCGGAGCACACACTAAGCCAGTTTCGCAGCCAAGCTCGGACCGATTCACTAACGGAGGACGCGGCATGAAGCGAGCGGTTAGAGCGGTTCGGTTGGGAGATCATAAATTAATATGATTATAGATATGTTTAAGGACGTTATCGTCCCGGTCATTGGAGGCCTAGGCATTTTCATGCTTGGCCTGCTGTTCATGGAAGAAGGTATCCAAGCTCTGGCGGTAAACAAAATGCGGGCGATACTTGCCAAATTCGCCGGCTCACCGATTAAAGGTCTGCTCGCGGGGACGCTGATTACCGGGATCATCCAATCCAGTACCGCCATGACAGTGATGACCGTGGGTTTGGTCAATGCGGGGGTACTGGCACTTAAGCCGGCGATCAGCGTCGTCATGGGCGCCAATATCGGCACCACGCTCACCAACTCGCTTATTGCGCTGCCACTCGGTGTCTACGGCCTTTTGGTCGCCGGCTTGTCGGCATTGGTATACGTGTTCAGCAAAAAGGAGAAGGTATGTAACATTGCGCTCGCCGTGCTGGGTTTCGCCATTATCTTCTATGGCCTAAGCCTGATGACCGGTGGCCTCAAGCCATTGAAAGGCATCCCTGAGGTCATGAGCGTGATCCAAGGCTTGTCCGCCGATAGTATCCTGGGCGTTTTGATGTGCGTAGTCACCGCCGCGATTATCACGGCACTCATCCACTCCTCGTCTGCAACCATCGGCATCGTGATGGGCTTGGGTGCGTCCGGGGTGCTCGATTGGCAGACTTGCCTTGCGTTCTCGCTAGGTGCTGACCTTGGCACCACCATTACCTCATTTATTGCGTCGCTCAACTTGTCACGTAATGCCAAGCGCACGGCCTACGCCCACATTTCGTTTAACTTTATTGGGGTTGCGGTTATGTTGCCGCTTTTCCCCGTTGGTTTATGGCTTGTCCAGTCCCTCCTTGGCGATCCGGGTGTGATGAAGGTGATTGATGGTGTCGAAATGTACCCGCTGGTTCCGCTCGCGGTAGGTGTCTATTCCACTGCCTTCAACATTTTCAACACCGTTTTGCTGTTCCCGTTTACCGGCTGGTTCGAGCGCATCTTGTCGAAGATTGGCCACCATGCTGTGGAGGATAAAGAGGATTATTCCCAGCCGCGTTTTCTTGACCCAAGCAAACAACACAACCCGGCACTAGCAGTGCCAGCCGTGGAAAGTGAGATCAACCGCTATCTGGGGGCTACGGGCTTGTTCCTTGCGACAGCCCGCGGATTGCCGAACGCTCCCGAAGACGGCGCCGAACATTACACCGCAACGGACATCCTTAGCCGCGACATCCGTCAGTACACTGCGGGCATGTTCGGCGACCATTTGCCGTACCACAAAACGGATCTGGTCGCCAGCCTGATCGAGGAAGCTGATTTTGCCGCCAGCCTTGGCAACACCTTGTATCAGCTCGCCCGCCGCATTGAGCGCGTCGAATTCTCACAAGCCGGACGTAAGCTCGTCGATGAAATGCTTGACCAAATCAGCGACGCAATGGATGCCATTACTGGCGATGCCCAAGACCGGGCTCCAGTCGCCGCCAATGTTCCAGCCCAACTAGTACTTCGTCACAGAAATATGCTTACACATCATGCCAACTCCAAGTCGAAGCGCTTCCACCGGAAGGCGACGGGCTGCTCGTTCATTTCGGCGAT
>MUGK01000137.1 GCA_002007425.1 Chromatiales bacterium USCg_Taylor
GACGGTCGCGGCAAAAGGAATCACTCGCCGCGAGACCGAGGGTGCGAGAGTGACTTGGATGTCCTGTCGCACATACCGAGGGCCGCGGCGAAAACGTTTCCGGGTGGCACATTCGATTAAGGGTGGCAGCAGCATGTTTGGGTTCACCGCGATAACCGAATTTACCCATGTCATGGAAACCCTGTTGGAAAAGTTAAGGTCGGACGAGTGTACGGTCACGCAAGGCATTGTCGATTGTCTCCTCCAAGCAGTTGACTTCCTGCAAAACATGCTTTCGGGGGTGAAAGACGGTAGCGGCCACGACGCCGACCGCGGCGGCAGGCTCCGGGAGCAATTGGAAGAGATACTCGAGAACGGCAATCGAGGACGCGTCACGGCGAGCTCCGTTCCTAAAAAAACCGAAGCTGCCGACGCCGGCCATGCCGCGCGCGGGTGGCATATCAAATTTCGCCCCTATCGGCACCTGCTGACGACCGGGAATGACCCGCTGCCCATGCTCAGGGAGCTGTCCCTACTCGGGGACCTAGATGTGTCGATCGATGTCTCCAGGCTTCCGCGCTACCAGGATCTCGACCCCGAGGCGTGTTTCCTCGGCTGGGATCTCATGCTGCATGGGGCGATACCGCGTACCCAGGTCGCGGAAATATTTGAGTGGGTTGAGAGCGACTGTGACCTCGAAATAACACCGATTGATGGGAATACTTCGCAGGCGAATGCCGGACTTAGCGGCGAGGTCGTTCCGATTCAACCCGAGGATCCCGCGCCTCATGCTAGCCGGTTCTCCGCGCCGGCGACTGGGCCAGCGCCGAGCGCGGTCGAAGCTTATTCCGTAGTGGAGCGTAGAAAAAATCCATCGGCGGGGGATGCATCTTCAATCCGAGTTAACATCGAAAAGATTGATGCGCTTATCAACATCGTGGGTGAGCTCGTCATCACGCAGTCCATGCTGAGCCAGATCGGTGAGGACTTGGCGGCGAGCAAGATCGACAAGCTCCGCGATGGTCTGATCCAGTTGGCCCGCAACACGCGCGAGCTCCAAGAGAGCGTGCTCGGAATTCGCATGTTGCCGATCAGCTTCTCGTTTAATCGCTTCCCGCGTCTCGTGCGCGATATGAGCCAGCAGCTTTGCAAGAAGATCGATAACCGAGATCGACAAGACGGTGCTCGAAAAGCTCAGCGACCCGCTCGTGCATCTCGTCAGGAACTCCCTCGACCATGGAATAGAGCTCCCCGAGGTACGCAAGGCGTGCGGTAAGGACGAGACCGGTCGCGTGCATCTCCACGCTTATCACCAAGGCGGAACCATCGTGATCGAGGTCGCGGACGACGGTGCGGGACTGAACAAAGCGAAGATCCTGCAGGCTGCGCGTGAGCAGGGGGTCATTGGCGAGCACGAGGCGCTCGCCGAGGATAGAATCCACGAGCTTATCTTCCAGCCTGGGTTTTCTACCGCCGATACGATCACGGACATCTCGGGCCGCGGGGTCGGCATGGACGTCGTCAGACGCAATATCAAGGATCTCGGCGGGAGCATCGAAATCGAATCCGAGGAAGGCCTGGGATCGACTTTTACGATCCGCTTGCCGCTTACGCTGGCGATCCTCGATGGTCAACTGGTTCGGATCGGGCGGCACATTTATAGCATCCCGCTGGTCTCGATCGTGGAATCACTCCAAGTTGCTCCGAAGTGCGTCAGCCGGATCACCGGAAAGGGCGAGATTTACAAGCTGCGCGCGGATTACCTGCCGATTATTAGGCTTTATGAGGTGTTCAATGTGGTTTCCGACAGCGAGCGGATCGAGAGCGGGATCTTGGTCGTCGTCGAAGACGATGGCCAACGCGCGGGTATCTATATCGATGAGCTGCTCGCGCAACAGCAGGTCGTTATCAAGAGTCTGGAAACGAACTATACACGTGTGCCGGGTATTTCCGGGGCAACGATACTCGGCGACGGTACGGTGGCGTTGATCCTCGATGTCCCAGGCGTGGTGGAGTTGTCACGAAACTTTGTACCGGTCGGATTTAGACCCGATACTCATGAAGCGGTGGTAAGGGCCGCATAGGAGCGAAGCATGAATCTAGGGCAACAGTTAAACGAAACGACCCAGCCTATGCCTACGGCAGCGGGTCAATATTTGACCTTTATCCTCGCCGGAACGGAATACGGCGTTGATATCCTCCGTGTGCAGGAGATCAAGGGCTGGGATACGGCCACGGAGATCCCTAACACGCCGGAGTACATTCGCGGCATCATCAATCTCCGTGGCACCATCGTGCCTATCGTCGATCTGCGAAGAAGATTTCATATGGACGCGGTGGCCTATGGCAATACTGCTGTGGTGGTGGTGCTCAAGGTCAAGCGCGCAGGCGGGGAACGTACCATGGGATTCGTCGTGGACGCTGTGTCGGATGTCTACAATGTAACCGTTGACCAGATCAAGGCGGCGCCCGATTTCGGCACCTCGGTGAGCACCGAATTCGTTAAAGGGCTCACCACGGTCGGGGACAAAATGGTGATTCTGCTCGAAATCGACCAGTTGGTCGATACGGGCGTCGCGACGGCTGAAAAAGCGTTACCCATTAAGGCGGATCTCAAACGCCGCGGTGATACCTAGGAGTCGTACAAGCCGGTTCGATCCGGAGAGGACAAGACCATGAGACTGAAATTCTACGATGAATTATCCTTTGGGAAGAAGCTGTTTATCGTGGCGGTGTTGTTCGCCCTACCCTCGCTTTATCTTCTGTACGATCAAGCGTCGGTTCAGCACTATGCCGTCGCCGGCGGCATCGCTTTCTGCCTGGCCCTGGGCGCCTGGCTGTACTTCCACCTGATCGAAATCTTCGTCAGACCCTTCGAAGGCGCGATCCGGATCCTGGAGAAAGTCGCGAACGGGCAGCTCGACAACGAATTTGCCGTCGACACCCGTGACGAGGTCGGTTGGCTCCTACATACCATCAAGACCACGCAGAAGGGCTTGGCGCAGCTGGTTTTGGAGGCGCGGTCGGTGGCCCCTGCCGTCCAGAGGGGTTCCCAGGAGATCGCCCAGGGTAATACAGATCTGTCCCAGCGCATCGAAGAGCAGGCCGCCAGCCTCGAAGAGACCGCATCCAGCATGGAAGAGCTTACCAGCACGGTGCGCCAGAATGCCGATAATGCCCAACAAGCGAACCAGCTCGCGGTCAGCGCGCGCGAGCACGCGGAAAAAGGCGGGGAGGTGGTCGGCAAAGCCGTGGCGGCGATGAGCGAAATCAATACCGCCGCGAAGCGGATCGCCGACATCATCGGGGTGATTGATGAGATTGCCTTTCAGACCAACCTGCTGGCCCTGAACGCGGCGGTGGAAGCGGCGCGCGCCGGGGAGCAGGGACGTGGATTCGCGGTGGTGGCCGGCGAGGTACGCAACCTGGCGCAACGAAGCGCCGAGGCCGCCAAGGAAATCAAGGGCCTCATCCAGGACAGCGTCAGAAAGGTGGAGGAAGGCGCGCGGCTGGTGGACGCCTCTGGGTCGACGCTCACGGAGATCGTGACCTGGGTGAAGAAGGTCTCGGCCATCATCGCGGATATCGCGGCGGCCAGCCAGGAACAGTCGGCGGGGATCGAGCAGGTGAACAAGGGCATCACGCAAATGGACCAGGTGACGCAACAGAATGCGGCATTCGTGGAGGAGATGGCGTCCGCAAGCCAGTCCATGAGCGAGCAAGCGGTACACCTCACCCAGGCGATTCAGTCTTTCAAGCTCAAAGACGATCACGCGGCGCAAGCGGTGTCGATGGCGGGGCCGAAAAGGAAGTTCTTAGCGTCCGCGGCCGAGCGGCGTCAATCCAACCGGCCGAGGCGTGCCGAGAAGAACGAGGCCATGCACGGGCGCACCGCGGAGAAGAGTGCTGTCAAGCGTGTCGCGGTAGCGCAAGGGAACGCCGAGGGCGGCTGGGAGGAATTTTGACTTCGGCCGCACCGATTCATTGTGCGAGGGGACGACAGCGTGACGAAAAAGCGAAAGCGTGAGGTTGCAGGATATGAAAGCATCGCCAAGGAGACGTTCGCGGCGGAACAAACCGCGCCGCGCACAGAGGCCCTCGCGGCGGAGGTTGCCGGGACTGATCGCCTAGCCGCGGGATGCGGATCTCCGGAAGGCCCGCGAACGCGAATGCAGCACACAGACCGCCCGCGCAAGCCGAAGCGCGGACCGCCGCCCGGAGAGGAGCGCACGCTAGCCGCCGCCCCGGCCGGGCCCGTGAACCCGATCCTTGATCTGAACGAGAGACTCACGATCGCAGAGGTGGGCGAGATCAAGGAACGCCTGGCGGTGTTTCTGCGGGCTCCGGCGGCGTTTTTGGTCGTTGACGGCTCGCGTGTCGCTGCCGTGGATACCGCGGGCTTGCAGTTGCTGACGGCCTTTTGCCATGAGATGGACGAGCGCGGGATCGAGGTCCTGTGGCGAGACGCAAGCGCAGTCTTGCGGCAGGGCGCCGCGACCTTAGGTTTAGTGGAAACGCTTGCGGTTGCATGAGCTTTAGGAAACCTTTTCCCGCGAGGGGCGCTTGGTAGCGAAAGGATCCTAAAGGCAACTTCGGACCGTGTTGGCCAACGATGAAACGATGCTCGGCGGAGCGCACCGCGAAGCGCCCGATCCCGGCTCGAGCGATGTGCGCGAGTCCGTCAGGCTACTCCATGTTGCCGTTGCACAGATCGATGTGACGATGCATGAGGGTGATGCTTCGGTCGCGGTCTTGTCGGGAGCCTTGTCCTCGATCGTCGCCGGCCTCAAGAGCATTGGGCAGTGTGCGCAGGTGAGTACTTCCGCCGGGGAGCCTGCCCAAAAGAGGAACGTGTCGGCATCATGTTCAACCCTGGCTAAAAAAGTCGAAGCGGCGATCATGGCGATCCAGTTCTATGATGCCATGACTCAGAAGCTCACGCACATCTCGGAAAATCTCCAGGCGCTCGCCGATCTCCTGGCGGACGCAGGCAGGGTCAACCGGCCCGGCGCATGGCATGCTTTGAAGCAGCAGACCCGTGCGCGGTTCACGATGGAAAGCGAGCGGCGGGTGTTCGATGCGCTGATGCACGGGATGACGATGGAGGAGGCCGTACTCGCGGCCAAACCGCCAGGCGCTGAGCCACCGCCCGCGGGCGTCATCGATCTCTTTCGAGGGTCGGACCGAGATGAATGCACATACGGCAGCGGCTAAGCTGGAGCGGGAGTTCGCCTTCAACGACAAGCATTTCGAGTTGTTACGCGTCTGCGTGCGCGAGCACACCGGGATTGCGCTCTCCGATGGCAAGCGGGAGCTGGTCTACGGCCGCTTGTCGCGCAGGCTCCGCAACCTCGGGATCGATAATTTCGATGCCTACTGCTCGCTTATCACGGCCGGCGACAAAGAAGAGATCGGCCACTTCGTCAATGCCATCACCACCAACCTCACCGCCTTCTTTCGCGAGTCGCATCACTTCGATCGATTGGCCGCGCTCCTGCCACGCTTAATCGAGATGAACCAGGGCACCCGGCGGCTGCGCCTCTGGTCGGCGGGCTGTTCGACGGGGGAGGAAGCTTATTCGATTGCCATCACGGTACGCGAAGCGATTGGCGATCCACCTGGCTGGGATGTGAAGGTTCTGGCGACGGACATCGACTCCAATGTCCTCGCGGCAGCCGCGAACGGGGTTTATCACCCGCAGCGGGCGGACGGGTTGTCCCGGGAGCGTTTGAGTCGTTGGTTTCTGCGCGGCCAGGGGAAAAACGCAGGGACGCTCCGGGTGGTCCCCGATCTTCAGGATCTCATCACCTTCCGGCAGCTTAATCTCATGCAGCCGTGGCCGCTCCGCGGCCCTTTCGACGTTCTCTTTTGCCGCAACGTCGTCATCTACTTCGGCAAGGAGACGCAACGGATGTTGTTCAACCGCTTCGCCGATGTGCTGGCGCCCGGGGGACATCTTTTCATCGGTCACTCGGAGTCGTTGTTCAAAGTCAGCGAGCGTTTCAAGCTCTTGGGCAAGACGGCTTACCAAAGGATCAGTTGATATGCAACGTTACACACCGGGCAATAGTCGCTGGCTGCCCCCCGCGCTGCCTGGTTTTGCGCACATCAACCGCTACTGGGACAGATCGCGCGACGGGTTCGTCGCCAAGATCCTACCCGGCGAATACTATGTCACTCGCAATGAGGAGCTGATCGCCACCGTCCTCGGATCGTGTATTTCGGCGTGCGTCCGCTGCCGCGCGACCGCGATCGGGGGCATGAACCATTTCATGTTGCCCCAGAGCCGCGCGGATGGCGACGGTGCTTGGACCGGCACCACGGTCGACGCCGCAACGCGGTATGGCAATTATGCGATGGAGCACATGATCAACGATCTCTTGAAAAACGGGGCAAGCCGTAAATACCTCGAAGTCAAGATCGTCGGCGGCGGCCGCGTCTTGAAACAGATGAGTGATGTGGGACAGCAGAACATCGAATTCGTCAAAGCCTATTTGCAGGCGGAGGGTCTCACCGTTAGCGGCGCGGACGTCGGCGATATCTACCCGCGCAAGGTGTACTACGATCCCCGCAGCGGTAAGGTGTCCGTGAAAAAACTACGCTCGCTGCCCAACGATACCATCTTCGAGCGCGAGAGCCAGTATCGGAGTCATATTGAAATTGCTCCGGTGGGCGGTGAGGTTGAGTTGTTTTATGGGGCGATTCGATGAGCAAGATACGGGTGGTGGTGGTCGATGACTCGGCAGTGGTGCGCAAGGTCTTAACCGCGATCCTAAACTCGGACACAGGCATCGAAGTCGTCGGTGTGGCCTCCGATCCCTATCTGGCGCGTGACAAGATCAAAAAGCTCAATCCGGATGTCATCACCCTCGACGTGGAAATGCCGCGCATGGACGGCGTCACGTTTCTCAGAAATCTCATGCGTTTGCGGCCCATGCCGGTGGTGATGGTATCCTCGCTCACCAAAGGGGGGGCGGAGATCACGCTCGAGGCAATGGAGGCCGGGGCGGTGGATTTCGTCACCAAGCCGGCACTGGATCTAACTGATCCGCTCGCGAACTACGGGGAAGATTTGATCGAAAAGGTTAAGACCGCCGCGTCCGCCCGCGTCCGGCGTTACGCTCGAGACGTTGCCTTACCCGAGGTCGCGCCAAAGTACAGTGCAGACGCGGTATTGCTAAGGAAACCGGCCAGCAGGTCTTTCAAGACCAGCGAGAAAATCATCGCAATCGGCGCCTCGACAGGCGGCACCCAGGCCATCAAGGAGATTCTCGCTGCGATGCCGGCCGATGCTCCGGCCATCGTCGTCACGCAACATATTCCCGCAGCGTTCAGCGGGCCGTTTGCTCAGCGGATGAACAGGATCTCGGCGATGACTGTACTTGAAGCCGAGGACGGTCAGCGGATCGTGCCGGGCCATGCCTACATCGCTCCGGGCAACCACCATCTCCTGGTGCAGCGGGACGGGGCGCGTTATGTGTGCCGTTTGCACGACGGCCCGGCCGTCAACCGGCACCGGCCTTCGGTCGATGTGCTGTTCCGCTCGGTGGCGCAGAACGTGGGCGCCAATGCGGTGGGTGTGATCTTAACCGGGATGGGAATGGACGGCGCGCTGGGGTTGAAGGAGCTGCGCGACAGTGGAGCACCGACCCTCGCCCAAGATGAGAACACCTCCGTAGTCTGGGGCATGCCGGGCGAGGCGGTCAAGCTCGGTGGTGTCGATCATATTCTGCCGTTACAGCGTATCGGTGCCGAGACGTTGAGGTTGGTTAAGCAACTTTGATGCATGGAGCGCGCTGCGTTGCGTCCGTTCGAAGTGTAAGCGAATTCGGCGCTGAACCGGAAACGCTTTTACTGGTTAACCACCCACCCTTCGGCTTGAGATTCGGGGACACTTGCGCTTGCATATGTCGGGCGGTAGCGGCCAGATTCGTAGGACCAGTCGAGGTTGCCTCGCATCCAGGAGCGCAGGACGCCGATGAAACGCCGCACATCGGCGTCGAGCGGGCCGCCGAAGCGGGGCAGGAGCTGAGGTATCCCCACAAATATGACTGTATTATCAGCCAGTTAGATAAAAACACGGTAAGGGAACCTGCATGATGTCGGATGATCTCACTGATTGATACC
>MUGK01000138.1 GCA_002007425.1 Chromatiales bacterium USCg_Taylor
AAAGGCGTTCAGGATCTCATCACCGTCGCCACGATGTTAGTACCAAAACACCCGGATCTCCTGTTCCTTATGGTCGGCGATGGGCCGTTGCGACTCCGCCTCGAACAAGGGATCCAGGCGTCAGGGCTCGGCCGGCATTTCCTGTTTACCGGTGGCGTTTCCCGCGCGACCGTGTTACACCTTTTGGGTCAGTCCGATGTCTTCGTCTCGCCTTCGCCGCGCGAGGCCTTCGGGATCTGCGTGCTCGAGGCGTTTCTCAAAAAGGTCCCGGTCGTGGCCCGCGGAAACACCGGGGTTTCAGACATCATCAGCCACGAGCAGACGGGCTTCCTTGCGGACGACGTGGCCGGCATTGCACACTATATTGATACGCTCATCCAGGACCCGGAACTGCGTTCGGCCGTCGCTCACCGTGCTTACGAAGAGCTCGACAAATACCAGTGGAACACGGTCGCCAGGCAGGTCGAGGACGTCTATGAGTTTGTGAAAAAACCGTCGCGAGCGAAGGGAGGTCGCGTTCCGCCGGAGCGCAGGACGGTTTCGCCGGGAGCGAAACGGAGCGCAAGCCCCGAAGGGGCGAGTCCCAAGGACGGGGCGAGCAACCGGAGTGTATATTGAAATACATGAGGATTCCGAGTACCGCCGGAACGCGAGATCCCGAGCGTAGTAGGTTTTTTCGCAAACTCTATGCGCATGCCACCCGTGAAACGCGCCGTTATTTCAGTTGATGTAGAGCAAGACTGTCCGCCATTCCTCGATTCGATGCGCGGCGTCGAGGAGGGCTTGCCGCGGCTACTCGCGATGTTCGCGGCCGAAGGCCTATTGGCAACGTTCTTTTCCACCGGCCGGATCGCCGAGCTATATCCGGAGCGCATCAGGGATATCTGCGCCGGGGGCCATGAGCTGGGCGGTCACGGTTATTCACACCGGCGCTTCGATCACATGGACGATGCCGAGGCAAGGACCGATCTGGCAAAGACTCGACAGGCGCTCGAGCCGTTCGATTCGCGAATAATTTCCTTCCGTGCGCCCAATCTGCGACTGCCCGCGCGCTATGTGCCGCTATTGAGCGCCCACGGCTTCCGCATCGATTCGTCGCTGGCCGCTTACAAACCGCCTTTCGCGCGAAAAACCGTGGTCGCAAACGGCATCACACGCGTTCCTGTGTCCGTGACCTCCTCCGTACTGCGGCTACCGCTACCACTCGTCAAAGCCGTGCTCGGGCGGGCGCGCGATCCGGTGCTGTTCGTGCACCCCTGGGAGCTCGTCGATATGTCAGGGACGGGGATCCGCCTCGATTGTCGCTTCAATACGGGCGAGCCGGCGCTCGCAAACCTAAGCGCAATCATTCGCTGGCTCAAAGAGACCGGCTACCGATTCCGGACCTTAAGCGAGCTTGCCTCTCAGACCACGCGAGGTGGATCAGAAGGGTAAATACGCGAGCGTATCGCCGAGGCGCCGGCTTAAAGCGTAACCACGGCTCGCCAGAATCGCCTCGCAGCACTTTCGATCCTCACGGCCTATATACTCATGCTCATAGATCACGGCCCGCGGACGCACGCTTTCAAAGTCGATCTGCCGGAGGATTTCGTGATCGTGACCTTCGGTATCGATGCTCAGGATATCGACCCGGGTGATGGCATGTTTCCGCAGTAAGGAACTCAAGGTGACGCAGTGCACGATCTCCTCGACAACGTAGCGTTCGAGGTCGGGGATCGCCCAGCGGTGGGACAGCAGCACCTCGCGATGAAAAGTCCCCAAGCCCGCGCACCACTGGGGCAAGTAATCACAATCCTCCCGGATGCGAAACAACATCCGTGGCTCCTCGCGGTCCGATATAGCGGCGTTCTCCAAGATGAGGTTCGGGTGAGCGCGATAGTTTTCTTGGAGCCTGGCGAAATAACACCGTGCCGGCTCGACCAATAGCCCCGGCCAGCGGTAACGCCGCACGTAGCGGTAGAGGGGATCGTAGATCACGCCGTCATTGGCCCCAATTTGGATAAAAAACACGTCCGGAATGGTAGCGGCGCAGTGATTCAGGACCTTGCGCAAGCTCGGCCACGGCGGCAGACGGCATAGGAGGTCAAATAACTTGACCAGGCCCAAGCGAAGCTTGAGCCTGGTGTCGAGCGGTGGCACGCTCAGGGCCGGCGGCATGCGTTAGCGCATAAGCAAGCTACGGTAGACCAGCAGCGTCCTTTGGCCGGCCGTCCACAGCGTCGCAAAGGCGAGAAGATAGATCACTTCGACCAAGAGGCCCGAGAGGAGACCGATGACCAGCAAGATCACCCGCTCCGGCCGCGTTACTAAGCCTTCCGCGCATGCGATCCCCAAGATTTCCGCACGCGCCCGGACATAACTCGTCATCATCCCGCCGAACATCGCAATGAATACGGAGGCGGCCGCGAGTGCGCGGCCTTCCGCCGCGAAGCGGTAGGCAATGGCCGCGAACATGCTCGCTTCCCCGACGCGATCGAGAACCGAATCGAGGAACCCGCCCAGTTCCGTCACCCGGCCCGTGATCCGCGCGAGCATACCATCGACCATATCGAACGAACCGGCGCCCCAGAACAGCAACCCAGCCGCTATCGGATAGCCAAGCAAAAACACGATACTAGCGGCGACCGATACGAGGCAGCTTATGACCGTGACTCGGTTTGGTGAGACGTCGTAGCGCGCTAATCCATGTGCCACCGCATCCGCCAAGGCGAGCACCCCGCGCTTCGGATAACCGCTTATCAGAACGGCGAGCCGCCATCCACTTGTGAGCGCTGGGTTCATGCTTTCAGCACCAAGCGTAGTCGAAAGTGGCACTTTTTCCACGCTAGCGTGGAGGGCCGAGCGGATCCCTAAGCGATGGCCGCCGGGACCTCCCGCCGCGTCTGCTCGGCCAGCTCATGGGGATCGCGAAAACCGCCTTTGATGAAGGCTTCCGTCATCCTAAAGGCCTCGTCATCCTGGACCTGAAACGGCGGGTGTTTGTAAAAAAAAGCCGAGGGCGCGTGCAACACCCCGGATTGGCCTCGCTCCAGCGCCAGTTTGGCGCAACGAATGGCGTCGATGGCGACCCCCGCGGAGTTCGGCGAGTCTTCCACCGACAGCCTTAACTCGATATTTACCGGGACATCCCCGAAGATCCGGCCTTCCATGCGGATGAAACACACCTTGTTGTCTTTCTGCCACGGGACGAAGTCACTCGGACCGATATGGATGTTCTCCTCGGATAATCTTTCCCCCGCGACCGATTGGACCGCCTCGGTTTTCGAGCGTTTTTTTGATTTCACCCGCGTGCGGTTCAGCATATTGAGGAAATCCGTATTACCCCCGGTATTGAGCTGGTAGGTGCGCTCCAGCTTCACGCCGCGTTTACGGAAGAGATCCGTGAGCACGCGGTGGGTGATGGTTGCCCCCAACTGGGATTTGATATCGTCGCCGAT
Source organism: Chromatiales bacterium USCg_Taylor (assembly GCA_002007425.1). Taxonomy (GTDB): domain Bacteria; phylum Pseudomonadota; class Gammaproteobacteria; order JACCXJ01; family JACCXJ01; genus USCg-Taylor. The sequence goes on from MUGK01000138.1 coordinate 3,438, forward strand.
GAGCGGCAGCCGGGCTTCGTGAAAGCGGCGCGCCCATACCGGGTCACTGGCGATGAAAACAGGAATATTGTTGACCAAGGCCAAACCCGCCTTCAAGGCGCAACCGGCATAAAAGCGTGTCGCGTCCTCGGAACCGACCGGCAGGTAATTGACCAGTATCTCGGCGCCCGACTCCGATAATGCGCGCACCACTTCCTCTTCGCTCGGCTCGGGCGCAAGGGCGGTGACGAAGCTATGCCGTTCATCGTAATCCTGCATGTGCTCGGAAACCCCATCGAGCACGCGACCCATGCGCACCGTGACACCGGCTCTGGCAATGTCCCGATGAAACACCTGGGTACAGTTCGGCGGCGCAAAGATCGCTTGCGCTAGGTCCTGACCCACTTTACGCTTATCGATATCGAAGGCCGCGACAACCTCGAGATCCCGCGGGAGATACCCGCCGATGTCCCAGTGCATCAAGCCGACGGCCTCCTCCGGATTTTTCTCCGCATAGTAATGAATGCCCTGGAGCAGCGAAGAGGCGCAATTTCCAATGCCCACCACGGCGAGCTTGACCTTTTTGTTGTTCATTATTCGTTACCCCTATAGCCATACTCAGCGCTAAACAAAGAGCGTCGATGGTGACTTTAGGCGCCCTTTGGGGGTAAAGCAAGCGTGCGGGAAATCAATATAGTTCGCGGGTCGGGTATGAACCCCGCCCTTGGCCAAAGGGAGAGCTGCGCTTCTCCCCTTCGGAAACCCCATCGCTAAGGTACCGCGGCAAGACCGCGGGCTATCGCGTTTAATGAAAGCGCGGGACTCTATTGCAAGGCCACTCGAGGTACTATGCGGGCAAATCATGCGGCTCCTGATTCTTTGCCGAGGGCGATCCCGGAGCGGCGCTCCTCCAGCATGCGCTTAACGTAGTGCGCGGTTTCGACAGCGGCGCGCTCCGGCCGCCGGCCTTGGGCGTGGATGCCGCAAACCGCGGTAGTGAAGGAGTGATCGAGCCCCGGATCCCACCGCGAGCGACCCGCCGCATCGCGGCCATAGGTCAAGTAGGCGGAAAGTGTATCGAGGCCGGTCCCGGGACGTTCTCCGATAAAATGCACGATCACGTCCGCATCGATCAGGGCTCCGATATGGTATCCGGCCCGCACCCGCCCATCGGTCACGACGATATCGATAGCGCCTAAGCGGCAATCGGCGAGGGCGTGCCTAAAGGCAGGCAGGACGGCGCGCAGGTTTTCGTTGACCGCGTTGGCATTGAGCCCGTCGGAAATCACGACTTGCACCTGCGGCTTGCAAGACGGATAGAGCGAGCGCACGGCCGCGCTATCAATGCTCCGAATGCGTTCGCCGGCGCCCGGGTGGGCGATGTAGTCGTCGCGGTTTTCGGCCGCGGACCGCACCCGCAGACGGCGCGGGCACACATCACCGATCACGGTGTCCGCCAAGCGCGCGTAGAGCGCGTTGCGGGCGTGGGTGTAGATCCGATCCAGCCGTGTCTGAACCTCGGGCGGCGCGGCATATGCTCCGGCATGGCCGTATCCTAGATCGAAGCCCTTTTGTTGCATTGCCGCAAGCCGCTTGCGTCCTTCCTCGCACAGCAATTCCCTCATCCGGGTGTCGCCGCCTGCCTGGCGGTAGGACGCGTAGAGATCGACCGTGGCCTCGGCCGGCGGCCGGATCTCACTGGCCGCTGACATGACACCGAGATCAGTCAAACGATTCCGCATCTTGGTCGTGATGCGGCGGCCGCATAACTCTCTCAAGCGCGGGTGTTGCCGAAATGACGTGGTCATATAACCCAGCATCGGATCCGCATTCCCTGCCACCGCCATCAGGTAGGCAGGGGCGGCCTCGGCGACGATGGACTGAGTCAAGCGGTGCAATTGCGCAGGAGCGACGCCCATGTGAAAAGTCGAGCAGACATCGAGGCCCATCGTTAACCCGTGGAGCTTCGCCATGACCGTGTCCTCGAGGCAGGTCCGGCGGAGCTGATCAGGGCTGCTAAAAACCTCGGGCCCAATAAATCCGGCTACGTCGTTCACGATCATCCATGCCGGTCGATCCGGAAAACGCTTGCGTAACGCCTGCCCGATGACCCTGGCGACACCGTAGCTGCGGGCTTCCAAGGTCACCATGTCGATGCCATCGGCGGCGCCGTTGGTAACCTCCGATCCCTGACCCGTCTCGAAATACAGGCCATCGAACCCGAAGGCGAGATCGGCAATCCCATCGATATCCAGCCCGACCATGCCGAGCAAGGCCTTGGACGTACCCGCAAGGCTCTGAAACCCCACGTCCACGCGCGTCCGCCGGCGCGCCTCGGTCTGTTTCACGATATCGGAAAGCACGCAGTAGCGCGTCGGCAGCTCCAGCCGATCCACCACGCTTTGCAGCAGACGTTCCAAGCGCACGATGGTCTCCACATCATCGCTCGCCGGGTTCAATCCTATGATCACATCACCGCAGCCGTAGCACAGTCCTTCGAGAATAGAGAACAAAATCTCTTCTTCGTCATCGCCCGGGCTGTTGGGCTGGATGCGAGCGCCGAAATGCTCCGGCGCCCCAACGGCGACGCCCTCTGCGCGCCCCGTACCCGGCAGAGGATTAAACAATCGCTTGGCGATCTGAGAAAGCTCGGCATTGCCCATCAGTTTGACGACCGCCGCGATCATCTCGCTGCTCAGGCGCGCGCCGTACTCCCGGGCCCAGCGCGGCCCCCCGGGCGCCAATAAGCTGTCCTTAACCTGATTGAGCGTGAGATGTGCGATGTCGCTGGGAACCGGCTTCAAGGTCCGCAACAGCGATTCGCTGACGGCATCCTCGACCAGCACGGTCGCGGCCAGGGTCTGCAGCTTGACGGCACCAAGTACCCGGCGAGCTTCCGAGCGTACGGCGTCATCACGGGTTCCGCCGACCGGAAGATCCCCTTCCTTGAATTCATTCGCGAGGACGAAGAGTTTTTGCAGCGTTGGGCGATCCACGTGCGGCGCCGAATCACTCTCGATCTCGGTGCACGCTGCCTGGAGAAAAGGCCGGAACGCAGACGGCGATGTATTCGGCCCCCCCGGACGTGCTGTACTGGACCCACTCTCCGGCCGGGGCGATCACGGCCTGTCCGCCGCTGACCTCAATGACGCCGCTTTTTGTCGTAACCCACAGGCTCCCCCGTAGCACCACGGTGTATTCATCGAATTCGGGTGTTTGGCCTGGCTCGACCCACCCCTAGGGGCTTACCATTCTGGCGATGCTGATACCGCCGGCGCCTGTGCTCACGCGGCCGACGAACTCTTCGATCCGCTTCGGCATATTGCCGGCGCTTTGGACGCTGGCCGGAGCATCGATGCGCTTTACCACCCCCTCCTCCGGCCTGTATAGACCGGAGTCAAGGGTTACAGGTGTTCGGGGACATGGGTAACACATGGGCGGCCTCACTCGTAGGGGTGGCGGAAGTCGATC
>MUGK01000139.1 GCA_002007425.1 Chromatiales bacterium USCg_Taylor
CCCAGGCGGCAAGAGCCTGCGAGGCAGGGAGAACGTCGAGGTGCCAGGGGTCCCCCACCTTGTGAACGGCGTCGGCGAGGCTGTGCCCGGTGAGAACCGCATCAACGTCCGGCTCACTTCCCCATACGTCCAAGGTCCGGCTAGCCGTGCCCTGGGGGTCGAGGTCGACGAGGAGTACGCGCTGGTCGCGTCGGGCCCAGGCGGTGGCAAGCCCGACCGCCACGGCCGACTTCCCCACTCCCCCTTTTCGATTCAGTATCGCTGTGCGCACAAGGAAACCCTAGACCGGCGTAGGTCGGTCTAGGTGGATAGGGCAAGGGATCGCAAGGAATTGCAAGACTTGGGAAGGAGGGGCTTGGGCAAGGGTGCCCAACCAAGGGATGGCCAGTGATCGGTAGCTCTATCCATAAATAGCCCTCCGTGGCTAGGCCTAGGAATGCCCGGCAAGGCCAAGAAAGCGTCGCACCTATGTCCCGGTCTTAACTAGCAGTACACTAGAATCGGTGCTTCGCCTTGATTCCCTACCACACCACCACTCGATCGAGCATACGGCGATGGCGATGGCGAGCAACGCAGCAGAGCGTAAAAGCCCCGGCCGGGCCGGACAGCTAGCCAAAAAACTGTTGGTGCAAGCCGGTACTCTTGTCAGTCTCGCGATCGTGTGTGTCGCGCTCTGGGTCGTTTACCGCACCCTGAAAAAGATCGAGCTGGCAGAGGTCCTGGAAAGCTTTCAACCGCTACCCTGGACATCGGTATTACTGGCGCTCGGAATAACGGCCGCGAGTTATGTGGTGGTGACGGGTTATGATGTAGTTGCCCTAAACCACGTCAACCGTCCCTTGCCCTATCGGCGCGCCGCGCTTGCGGGTTTCCTCGCTTCCGCTTTCGGCAGCAATCTCGGCTTCGCGATGGTCACCGGCGGCGCCATCCGCTACCGCCTCTATTCTCAAGGCGGCTTAACCGCGGTCGAGATCGCCGGGATCACGACCATGGGTGCGCTGACCGTGAGCTTGGGTATCGGTTTTATCCTCACCCTCTCACTGCTGTTCGGAAGCGCAGAAGCCACGGCATTTTCCCTGCCTCTCGGAGTGAAGCGCACCCTAGGCGCGGTGATGTTGGGCCTGATGGTGGTGTATCTCATCGTTTCTGCCATACGGCCGATGACGATCCGGACGCGGCACTGGTCGCTGCGGCTGCCGTCGGCAAAAACGGCCTCGGCGCAAATCGCCCTTGGCGCATTGGATCTGATGCTGATCGGCGCCGTCATCTACGTGCTGCTCCCGGTATATCCAGAAAAGGACTTCTTCGGTTTCCTGGGCGCATTCGCACTGGCCCTGCTGGCAGGGGGTGTGAGTCATGTGCCGGGGGGCATCGGGGTGTTCGAGTCGGTGATGCTGGTCGGTCTACCGGAGATCCCTCCCGCGGCGCTGCTCGGCGCGATCTTGTTGTTCCGTTGCGTCTATTATCTGGCGCCTCTAGGCGTCGCCGCCATCATGCTCGCCGCTCATGAAGCGGTCGCGCAACGCGCCCAGTGGGTGCGGGCGCGGGAGTCCGCGACGGATTGGCTTGAAGTGCTCGGACCGCAAATCATGGCCGTCGTCATCATCTTCGCCGGGATGATGCTGCTTTTCTCGAGCGCCGTTCCGGCGCCGGCAGGACGTTTCGGCTTGCTGAGAGAGGCGGCGCCGCTAGTGCTGGTGGAGGTTTTCCACGCGCTCGCGGGCGCTGCCGGGATCGGGCTCGTGATCCTGGCGCGCGGCTTGTCGCTCCGCCTTAGCAGGGCCTATCGTTTGATCGCCGTTTTGCTCGCGCTGGGGATCGTGGCCTTTCTTCTCAAAGGCCTGATCTATGAAGGCGCGTTCGTTCTCTCTCTCACGCTCCTGGTGCTATTGGCGACGCATCGAGAGTTTCAGCGCGGAGGCTCGTTACTCGATCAGGGTTTTCCGGCGGAGTGGGTCTCCACCGTAATGGCGATCCTCGCCGTGACTATCTGGCTCGGCATCTTTTCGTATAAGCAATTCGCCTATTCCCACGAGCTCTGGTGGCAGTTCCAGTATGAGGCCGAGCTTTCCAGATGTCTCCGCACCCTAGCGGTGGCGGTTGTCCTTGCCGGCGCGATGGCGTTGGCGTATCTACTGCGGGCCGATCCGGTCCCCGATCTGCCGCATACGGCTAGCGCCGAGCAGATCCGCCGCATCGTCAAGCAAGATCCGAATGCGCGCGCGAGCCTCGCCTTGCTCGGCGACAAGCGCTTTCTGTTCAGCCATTCGGGTCATGCCTTCATCATGTACCGGGTGATGCACAAAAGCTGGGTCGCGCTCGGTGATCCCGTCGGTCCGTCAGCCGAGCACGAGAAGCTGCTCTGGACGTTCCGGGATCTCTGCGATCGCTATGGGGGGTGGCCGGTTTTTTATCTCATCGATGCCGAATGCTTGTCGCGCTATATCGATCTGGGGTTGTCGGTGCTCAAATTGGGGGATGACGCCCGCATCCCGTTAGAGAGCTTTTCGCTCCAGGGAGCCGAAAGAGCGGCGCTCCGCAAAGCTTACGATCACGTGCTTGCAGAGGACATCAGCTTCGAGATAGTCGGTTCGACCAAGGTGCCCGCGTTGATCCCGGAAATGCAGCGCGTCTCCGACGACTGGCTGGCGCACACGAAGACCTCGGAGAAGAGCTTTTCCCGGAGCTATTTCGATCCCGCTTACGTGGCCAACTTCCCCTGCGCCGTGGTGCGCAAGGATAAGCGTATCGTAGCGTTTGCGATCCTGTGGGCGAGCGCCAAAGAAGAACTAGCCCTGGACCTCGTTCGCTACCGGCCCGATGCCCCCGATAGCATCATGGAATTCATTGTCACGGAGCTCATGCTGGGCGGCCGAACACGAGGGTATCGCTGGTTCAATCTCGGGATGGTGCCGATCGGGGGTTTGGAACACCATACGCTCGCTCCGCTTTGGCAGCGGATCGGACGCATGATTTATCGTCAAAGCGAGCACTTTCGGGACCATGAAAGCTACCGGCGTTTCGCGGAACAACTCGGCCCCGTGTGGCGGCCCAAATACCTGGCCTTACCGGGCGGACCCAGAACACCGCGTATTTTGCGAGACATCGCAAGCCTCACCGCCCAAGCGAAGGTTTAAAACCCTCGGTGACCTATAAAGGTTGGGGTTAAACCTATGTGCTCCGCGTTTGCGCCTCGAGATGCTCCTGATAAGGGATTCAGTACCACGCTCAGACTCATGCTATGTCGAAACACCCCTGCGTATAGCCACGAGCGGAATCATTGGCTAGAATCAAACGCAAATAGGGGCCGCAGCGTCCCGGAGAGAACATTGCTATCACTGCCCAAGAGTACACGATCGAGTTCCGAAGCTTCTATACGCGCAAGCGCACCACAGGCATCATTGTTATACATTGTAAATACGCACTTATTTTGGATGCTTAACGATCGTTAAAATAACATAAGCATCTACTTCGATGTGGAAATAAAAGCGGTAATCCCGGTCAATTCGCCCCTGCCACACAGCTTGCATCCCTTCATATTTCTTGGCCCGAAGCGATGGATACCGGCGGTCGGCGAGGAGAAGACTAAACTGCTTGTCAACACGTTTCTGGAGATTTGGTGAAAGAGCCCTCTTGGAAACCACCAGCTTCATGAATGTTTTTTAACTGTATCCTTAAACTCCTCAATGCTCTCGAATGGGCCGATAAACCGCCCTTCGCGGTAGTCTTTCATGCCTTCGGCAATGGCGTCGTCCATATGGCGATCCACCACGGCCTTGGGCGTAAGTACGACAACATCGTTGCGCACTGTGGCTTCCAGGTAATCCCCTTCCTTAACACGAAGCTGCTCGCGCACCTCGACCGGAATGGTAATCTGGAAGTTTTGTTTGACCTTGACAAGGGGCATGTTGTCTTCTCCAGTAAAAGAAATTGGTTATAAAAATAATAAATTGATAAGTTATAAAAGCAATAATAATGGCCAAAGCTGGAGAGTCAATAGGATTCTGTGGAAATAGTAAAACCAACCGGATCCGCAAAAGGAAATAAGCGGCCAAAGCGGGTGTGTGCAACACGCACCATCCCGATTTCAGGCTCGACTATAGCTGTTGCCTTGCCACGTCTTCTCTGTAAAGCTTCCGGTTTCCCAAGCCTAGATCCTTATGCCCAGCGGCCACCGCATACCAACTCTCATTTCGCTTGAGAAAGGGGATCACGAACTGCCGACTAAGCGTGGTTGCGGACAGCTAGAAGTAGGCTTAGAGGTTAAAATCGAATTTATCCGCTAGCTACGCGCTGACCCGTTCTACCTTCGATAGATCCGTGGCGATATGCCTTCGTGCCTCTTCTAAGTCGTAGTCAGACTGCAACCCCATCCAAAAACCTTCGTCGATCTGGTGGACTATCACTAGGAGGTACGAACCATGGCCATGCTGAATCCCCCGCACCCGGGCCTGTCCGTCAAGCATGATTGCATCGAGGCCCTGAGTCTGACCGTCACCCGGGCCGCAGAGGTGCTCGACGTCACCCGGCAGACGCTGAATGATCTCGTGCACTGCCGCAGGGGGATCTCGCCAGAGATGGCGATCCGCCTCGACATGGCCTTCGGCGGCGGGCCGATACTTGGATGCGCCTGCAGGCCGCCTACGATCTCGCGCAGGCCCGCAAGGAGGCCGGTTCCATCAAGGTCAAGCGCTACGAGCCCGCTTTAGGCGAGGGATCGGCGCGGTCCGACTAACCTGCGGAAGCTCTACGGGCTGCGGCTGGCCGAACAGAAAGAGGGGACGCCATCAGAGCTTCGCCACCAGCCCCGCCATCCGATCCTCGCTGAAATGGGTGTAGATCTGCGTGGTCGCCAGGTTCACATGCCCGAGGGCCTGGATGTCCACGAGCTCGCGAAGCCTCCAATACTCGCTTCCAGAAAAGGGACAGTTTTATTCACTAATACCCCAGGGGTATTAGTGAATCTAGAAAAATCAGTAGATGCTCAAAATCGGGTACCTTGAGCGAGCGGAGAACTAAACGGCGCTCATCGAGAAAGGGCGCACACCTGGAAAATCCTTGCATCGGGAAAGCAAGGGTGCATGTGAAGGAGGGATGCCGCTCATAAAATTACAGCAACCGGGGGACTTGACCCCGCACGGGCCGCGAACGCCCGTGCTCTGTGTTATCCTTATCCCGCTATTGATGCCGTATCGTTCAAAAAAGATCGGAGTCCTCATGTCTGATCGATCTCGCGCGCAAGGCAGTTGAAGTCTACCGGCAACCAAGTGAGCAAGGCTATCGGGAGGTGCTACGTCCGTATTCCAGCGAACCCGTTCGGTGCGCGCTCCTGCCGCAAGTCTCGTTGTCCCCTGCCGAGCTTTGGCCTGAACGCAAGTAAAGCGGAATCGTCGCGCATATGCCAAAGCGCGATCGGCCACGGTCTGATAGGTAGGCGCGATAAATCGGGAGAGGACGACGGGAAGGTCCGGTTACCTCCGCCCAATTCACGCTTCTCTTTTCCAGCCCTCCCAGAGGTCGGTGATATCCGGCCTCCCGAGCGCCTCGGCCAACTCCCGGATCCGGGGTTCCAGGTAATTCAGATCGAGATCCGCCAAGCGGCGCAGCAGGATCCCGCGCGCATCCGATCGATCCTGCGGGCGGTCGGAGATGATTTTTAGGAGGATCAGATCCTCCGGCGTGCAGCAACGAACCTCAGTACCCCTAATCCTGACGGGAACGGCACGCTCAATCGCCTCCTGTTCGAACGGTAACATACCGAAGATCATGTCGATGTTGACCCCTTCGGTGGTCCGCAGCGGCAGTACCCGGGTCTCCTCTATAAACCGGCGCGGGTGGTCAATCCGAGGCGTAAATTCGCGTGCCAGGGCCGGCACGAGTCGGTCAATGTCCTCATCCGCGACCCACACAGTGACGTCTATGTCTAACGTTGCCCGTGGTTCTCCCCAAACCGCATTGGCCATACCGCCCACAAGCATATAGGACACCTTAATCTCGCTCAGGCGTCGGGCCAGCGCGATCAGCGCCCGTTCCAGAGGCGTCATGTGTCCTTTGGTAGCGCCTTGGAGAGTACTTGCAGGCGCTGGTGCAGCACCCGAACGCCCGAGACATCCACGGGGCGTGACCGGGATTCGCCCGGAAGCAGTTCGTAGAGTGTGCCCAGGCCGCTCAGCGCGGTCGCGGGGTCACAGCGATTCGGCGCCTGCGCTTGCCAGCGAGCGAAGCGCTCGAACGCCACGGCCCGTCGCTTGATGATGTCGGCGCTGAAGCGTTTCGTTCGAATCTCCCTTAAACGATTCCCGTCATAACGACAGCGCATCGCGGTAGCGCACTCGGCGCGATAAGCCCGGGCTCGGCGAGGATGCGGCATTCGTGGTAGCTACGCTCTGACGGGGCCGTGTAGATATGCAACCGACTATGTTCGAGATCCAATAGCCACACCTCGGGAACGCCGTGGCGGGCGTAGAGGGGGACCTTTACATCTCGGTCGTAGGCGAGTGTGGTATCCGCCACTTCGACGATGAGGAGTACGTCCTCCGAGAGCGGAAGAGCAGCGGCATAACGATCGTCACGCGGTCGAAGAAGCGCTATGTCGGGCTGAGCTTCGGATTCGCCGCCAAGACGAATCGGATTCTGTATCCACATGCGTGCTTGCGTTCCAACCGCTACCACGAACAGGCGATTTAGTTCCGCGACTATTGCGGCATGCTTACTTCCGATTGGCGCCATATCCGTTTTCGCCGCGGCCCTCGGTATGTGCGACAGGACATCCAAGTCACTCTCGCACCCTCGGTCTCGCGGCGAGTGATTCCTTTTGCCGCGACCGTCCAACACGGTCGTCTTCGAGGAAAATGCCTGCCTCACCCATGCGGTGGAACGCCTCGACGGTAAGCCGGTGCCGGCTTACCGCGTTTTCAGTAATAGCGGACAAGATAATTGTTCCTCGATTTTGGAGTTACGGTGAAGCATAACAAAAAGAAGCCCTCCAAGCCCGATGCATGGAAAAAGCGCTTCGAGGGGGGCAGCCTAGGATGCCATATCCCGTATTAGCGAGACTGGCGGTGGATTTGATCGCTGCGTATCAGCGCAAGACCTCCTTGAACAGCTCCAGCATCGCCGCCCAGGACTTCTTGTCGGCCTCCGCGTTGTAGGCGAGCGCGTCCATGCCGGCCTTGTCCGCGGCTGGGTTGGTGAAGCTGTGCCCGGCGCCCTGGTAGCTGACCACCTGGAACTTCGCGCCCGCGGCGGTCATCTCCGCGTTGAAGGCGTCCACCTGCTCGGGCGGGATCATCGGATCGGCGGCGCCGGTGAGCACGAGCACCCGGGCCTTGACCTTGCCCTTCTCCGCGGGACTCTTCGTGGCGAGCGCGCCGTGGACGCTCACGACCGCGGCCAGGTCGGCGCCAGCGCGCGCCCGGCCGAGGACCACGGAGCCCCCGAAGCAGTAACCGATCGCGGCGATCTTTTTCGAGTCGACGCGGGGGTCCTGCTTGAGAAGCTCCAGCGCCGCGTTGAACCGCGCCGCGAGCGCCGCCGGGTTCTTCGTGGCTTCGTTCATGAAGGCCTCGGCGTCCTTCGCGTGCGTGGCCACCTTGCCCTTGCCGTACATGTCCAGCGCGAAGCCGACGTAGCCGGCCTCCGCCAGCCGCTTGGCCTGGTTCCGGGCGTGCTCGTTGTGGCCCCACCATTCGTGGACGACGAGCACGCCGGGGCGCTTGCTCTTCGCCGCGTCGTCCCAGGCGATGAGGCCCGCCAGTACGGTGTCGCCCTGCTTGTAGTCGAGCTCCCTCGTCTTCACCTCGGCGGACGCCGCCGACGCGAACGCGAGCACCGCCGCAATCGCCACCGCCACCATTCGTCTCGCGTGCATACATCGTCCTCCCTAGCCATCAAGTTTCTCGAATAACGATAGCACGGATTCAACGTGCTGGGGGTTGCGGTGGAATGCCGCGATGCCACGGCAATCGGCGTGGTATGGTTACGATATAACAACTAAAATAAACAATAGCCTTTGCCGAGGAGGATCTTTGTGATGCCGGAGCCGACGCTGTCGTTGACCGAGCTTGAGATGCACGACGATTTCATGCGCCGGCATATCGGGCCTGACCGGACGCAGTGCGCTGAAATGCTGCAGATCCTCGGTCTGCGCAGTGTCGAGGATCTGATCGACCGGGCCGTGCCGGCCAACATCCGTGCTCGGCACGTCCTGGATCTACCCCCGCCCATGAGCGAACGCGCGGCATTGTCGTATATGCGCCGGATGCGCGAGCGCAACAAGGTTTTCGTCTCCATGCTCGGGATGGGATATCACGGTACCATTATGCCGGCGGTCATCAAGCGCAACGTGCTGGAAAACCCGAGTTGGTATACTGCCTATACGCCTTATCAAGCCGAGGTGAGCCAAGGGCGGCTCGAAGCGCTCCTCAATTTCCAACAGATGATCATCGACCTCACGGCAATGGAGATCGCGAACGCCTCGTTGCTCGATGAGCCTACCGCCGCGGCCGAGGCGATGACGATGTCGCGACGCCTTTCACGGGCGAAATCCAATGTATTCTTCATCGATCGCGATTGCCATCCCCAGACCGTTGCCGTCGTTCGCACCCGCGCCCGGCCGCTCGGCATCGAAATCGTTGTGGCCGATCCCTACACCGATCTCGAACGCCACGAAGCCTTCGGCGTCTTGCTTCAGTATCCCGGTTCCAGCGGTGAAATCCGAGATCCTCAGGTCGTGATAGCCGCCGCCCGCCCGAAGCAGGCGTTGGTCACCGTCGCGGCCGATCCGCTGAGCCTGGTGGTGCTTAAGCCGCCGGGCGAGATGGGGGCCGATATCGTCATTGGCAGTGCGCAACGCTTCGGCGTGCCGATGGGCTACGGCGGGCCCCACGCGGCATTCTTCGCCACGCGCGATGCCTATAAGCGTTCGGTGCCAGGAAGGATCATCGGCGTGTCCGTCGACAGCCTCGGACAACCGGCTTATCGTATGGCCTTGCAAACGCGGGAGCAGCACATTCGCCGGGAAAAGGCGACCAGCAACCTCTGTACGGCCCAAGCGCTGTTGGCCAACATCGCGGGTTTTTATGCGGTCTACCACGGCCCCGAAGGCCTGAAGCGCATCGCGGACCGCGTGCACCGTCTGACCCAAATCCTCGCTGCCGGGCTCGAAAAACTCGGCTTCGAGGTCGTGACTCGCGGCTGGTTCGACACGCTTACCGTGAGGGTCCCCGGACAAGCCCGGCGCATCGGCGCGCGCGCGCGCGAGTCGCAAATCAATCTGCGCGTGTTCGAGGCCGATCACCTTGGCATCACGTTTGACGAAGCCACCACCCGCGAGCATCTGCGTAAGCTCTGGCGGGTGTTCTCGACCCAAGCCGATGCGCTGTTTGACATCGAGCATTTGGATGCCGAGATCGCGGAATGCATACCGGAACGCTTGCGGCGGCGGAGCGCTTTGCTCACCCATCCGGTCTTTAATTCCTTTCACTCCGAGACCGAGATGATGCGTTACCTGCGGCGGCTCGCCGCCAAGGACATCGCCTTGGACCGCGCGATGATTCCGCTCGGCTCGTGCACCATGAAACTTAACGCCACGACCGAGATGCAAGCGCTCTCGCAACGCGAGTTCAGCGCGCTGCACCCCTTCGCACCGCTCGATCAGACCCAAGGGTATTTGCAGCTCTTCGAGGAGCTCGAGGACAGGCTTTGCCGCATCACCGGTTTCGACGCCTTCTCGCTGCAACCGAATGCCGGCTCCCAAGGCGAATATGCAGGCCTGCTCGTGATCCGTAAATACCATGAAACCCGAGGTGAGGGACATCGGAATGTCTGTTTGATCCCGGCCTCGGCCCATGGCACCAACCCGGCGAGCGCCTCCATGGCCGGGTTGAAAGTGGTGGTTGTGGCCTGTGACGAGAGGGGCAACGTCGAACTGAGCGATCTGAAGGCCAAGGCCGAGGCTTGCCGCGCTCAGTTGGTCGCACTGATGATCACCTACCCCTCCACCCACGGTGTCTTCGAGGAGGCCTTCGTAGAGGTATGCCGCATCATCCACGACTGCGGCGGGCAAGTATACCTGGATGGGGCCAATCTCAACGCCCTCGTCGGCCTCAGTCAGCCCGGACTCATCGGCGCCGATGTCGCCCACATCAATCTGCACAAGACCTTCTGCATACCGCATGGCGGCGGGGGGCCCGGGGCCGGGCCCATCGGGGTGCGGGCGCATCTCGCGCCCTATCTGCCCGATCATCCCGTAGTCGGCGGCGTCAATCCCGCCGCCGGGCCCGCCGGCACCATCGGACCGATCGCCGGGGCGCCCTGGGGCTCGGCCAGCCTGATGACGATCTCCTGGGCCTACATCGCGATGATGGGCGCCGAAGGCCTCACACGCGCGACGCAAATCGCGATCCTCAACGCCAACTACATCGCCCGGCGCTTGAGTGCCTATTATCCGATCCTTTATACAGGAAAGAATAATCTGGTTGCCCACGAATGCATCATCGACGTGCGGCCGATCAAGGAGGCAACCGGCATCACCGTGGACGATATCGCCAAGCGGCTGGTCGACTACGGATTCCATGCGCCAACGATGTCGTTTCCGGTCCCCGATACCTTGATGATCGAGCCGACCGAGAGCGAGAGCAAGCGCGAGCTGGATCGTTTCTGCGAGGCCATGATCGGGATCCGCGAGGAGGTCGCAGCGGTGGAACGCGGAGAAGCCGATCCGGAGAACAATGTCCTGCGCAATGCGCCCCACCCGCCGGGCCTCCTGTTAGAGGAGCCTTGGCGCTATCCCTATACCAAACAGCAGGCATTCTATCCGCTCGCGAGTCTGCGCGACGACAAGTTCTGGCCGCCCGTGGGCCGGATAGACAACGTGCGCGGGGATCGTCAATTGATCTGCACCTGCCCGCCGCTCTCCGCGTATGCCGAGTCCGCCGAAGCCACGGAAGCTGCCGTGCGCAGCAGGATCGCCTAGCAAGCCTCTGGCAGCGAGCGTCCGAAAACCACAAATTTCACGGAGTACGCGACCATGCCGGTAACCTTAGTCCTCACCGCCACGAGCCCCGACAAACCGGGTTTGATTGATCTGCTATCGACGACCCTCGCCGCCCACGGGGCCAACTGGCAGCATAGCCGCATGGCGACGCTCGGCGGGCAGTTTGCCGGACTGCTGCAAGCAAGCGTCCCGGAAAAAAAGCTCGCCGCACTGGAATCCGCGCTTGAGGGGCTACGCAGAGAGGGGTTGACGGTAACCATCGCGGCCGAGCCCGCGCGCCCGCCCGCCCTCGGTCTCCGCCGGGTAAAACTCGAGACTACGGGCCAAGACCGGCCCGGGATCATCAAAGAGATCGCTCATGCGCTCGCCACTCGTGGCGTCAGCATCGACGAGCTGGAATCGACATGCGCGAGCGCGTCCTGGTCCGGGGAGGTAATGTTCAAAATCACGGCGGAGCTCAGTGTGCCCGCGGGTGTAGCCACCGAGCAACTGTGCGCGGTGCTCGAAAACCTCGGCAACGAGCTGATGGTGGATATCGCGATCGAGGAAGAGAGACTGCCTTCTTCACCATAGTGACGGAGGGCCGGCGCGGCTGTGAGGCTATCCCACAGTTGGCTCGACGCGCGTGGCCTCCCAGTATTTTCTAATCTTAAAATGAGCCTGAAAAGGGTAATAGAGTCCCCCTTAGAGAGAAGGACTCCTGGACCTCAGGGGATGCCTGGGGGCGTTGT
>MUGK01000140.1 GCA_002007425.1 Chromatiales bacterium USCg_Taylor
GGACGGTCGCGGCAAAAGGAATCACTCGCCGCGAGACCGAGGGTGCGAGAGTGACTTGGATGTCCTGTCGCACATACCGAGGGCCGCGGCGAAAACGCGCCCCAACGCTGGCGCCATCGTTATTTCGGACAGAACTGGCAACGGGCTGGTGAGTAATGCCTCGGTAGACAAGCCCGGCGTGGCGGAAACAGTGGGTACGGTCCAAGCAGCTCAGTGGGAACACGTACGCCGGGAGAGCAACTGCGTTTGCTGTCAAGTGCCCGGAGCGTACAGGGTGCCAACGGGTTCGGTTTTTTGAGAGTGTGTTGAGGATGGTGAGTAACTTACGCATACAGGCGAGCCCAATCGACGAACCCTAACGAAGCCATCCGACAAACATGTTCACCCTCATGGATGACTTGCGGATCGCCGCATAGCAATCAACAAAATTCTGTCGATGTGTTTTTGTAAATGCCTATACGCCAAACGCACGTAAGGAGATGAAAATGAGCGAGCAGGTTAAAGAGCTTTTGTATCAGATGTTGGAAACCGAAATGGGCGGGGTTGAGGTATATACACGCGCCCTGCAATGCGTCGTCAATGACGACTTGAAGGAGGAATGGGAAAAATATCTCGAGCAAACTAATCGTCACGTCGAAGTCATGCGTGAGTTATTCGAGAAACTGGGTCTGGATCCCAAAGCGCAAACGCCGGGGCGCCAGGTCGTACATCACCTCGGCGAATCGCTGGTGGAGGCTATGGAAATGGCGCAGCAGGGCGGTACGCCCGAAGCCGCCGAGCTTGTCGCCTGTGAGTGCGTGGTGCTCGCCGAAACCAAGGACCATCAAAACTGGGAACTGCTTTCGAAATGCGCCGAGAAAGCCAAAGGCGACGAGAAGAAGGCGTTAACAGCGGCGTGCGAAGAAGTTGAAGATGAGGAAGACGAGCACATCTACCACAGCAAAGGCTGGTGCCGCGAATTGTGGATCCAGTCGCTCGGAATGCCCGCAGTCCTGCCGCCTCCCGAAGAAGAAAAAGACGTGAAAACCGCTATCGGCGCAGCGCGCGCGGAACAAGCGCGCGAGGATATGCTGTAACACCTAGCGCGATTCTGGCGGCTCCCCGGCCTAGCCGGGAGTTCTGATTTATTGCCGAAGCTCCATGCGGCCAAAGATCACGCCTGAGAAGCCTCCATAGAGGGAAATCCATGAAGAGCAACCGTATCAAGAGTTCGCCCGACGACAAGAACCAAAGCCTGGAGCCGTTTCGCGAATATCCGCAAGATACAACGCTTACCACCGATCAAGGTGTGCGGATTGAGTAGACGGATGATTCGCTCCATGGGAGCTCACGCGGTCCCACGCTGCTCGAAGACTTTCATTTGCGCGAGAAGATCACGCGCTTCGATCACGAGCGCATCCCCGAAAGGGTGGTGCACGCGCGCGGCGCCGCCGCGCACGGCGTGTTTCAGATCTACGAATCATTGGAAGATATCACTCGCGCGCATACACGGGCATTTGGGAGAAACTCGTTCAAATAGTACCCAAGGTTGCGTGTTGCGGCGATGATGCGGTTATGCCGCGCGCCATAAGCGAGATCACCAAACCTACGATCACCCTCTGCAGGAGGTTGTTGTCCCAATCAGCGGGGATCCCGGCGTCGTCGCGCGCTATGGCGTACCCCGCTCGACCTCGCACGGTGAGGCGCCAGCGTCGTCGCCCGTCGCCACCGCGGAGGAGCTTGATCTCGACCGCGTGCTCCACACCGGTCTGTATCGTCCGCCCAGGCAAATGACTCGTTGCGCACCAGTCGTTGCCGGTCCCCCCGCCGTTGCCTGCCTCATGAAACCTTCCAGAAAAACCGAAACCTCCGCTTCAATCACCGCTCCCAGCCATCCGTTGCGCACCTTCCCGCAGAATATCCGTTAGCGCATCCGACACCGGGGCCCGGCGTACCTGGATTCTTTAACGCAATTACTTAACTTCACTCATGGCGTATTCGCTCCTACTAGGAATTGATGAATTCGAAGACCATCAAGAATACGCCACCTCCTTTTCTCTTCATACACAACTTATAGTTATAACTCCGCCGCTGGTTCGTATAAACTATTGCCGAAATCGCATTCTGCCGGACAGGACGCCAATTTGAAACGGTAAACTACTGCACGCACAGCCCGATGGGGCGCCACGGCGTTAGCGGATTTACGGTCGGCCGGAAACCACCGCGGCACACGGCCCGGCGCGCCTCTCGGAGGAAGTCATGAGCAAAGCGGCGATCAACCACAACTCGAAGAGCCGTTCGCTACCCAAAGCCGCGACCGGCATCCAGGGACTTGACGAGGTCACCGGCGGCGGGCTGCCGCGCGGCCGGCCCACCCTCGTCTGTGGTAGCGCCGGTGCCGGCAAGACCCTGCTCGCGGTGGAGTTCCTCGTCCGCGGCGCGACCGAGTTCGGCGAGCCCGGCGTCTTCCTGGCCTTTGAGGAGACCGCCGAGGAGCTCGCTCAGAACGTCCGCTCGCTCGGCTTCGACCTGGACGAACTGGCCGCCCAGAACAAACTGCTGGTGGACTACGTCCACATCGAGCGCAGCGAGATCGAGGAGACCGGCGAGTACGACCTCGAAGGCCTCTTCATCCGCCTGGGCCATGCCATCGACTCGATCGGCGCCAAGCGCGTCGTGCTCGACACCATCGAAGCGCTCTTCGGCGGTCTGTCCAACGCCGCCGTCCTGCGCTCCGAGCTGCGCCGGCTGTTCCGCTGGCTCAAGGACAAGGGGGTCACGGCGGTCATCACCGGCGAGCGCGGCGACGGCACGCTCACCCGCCAGGGCCTGGAGGAATACGTCTCCGACTGCGTCATCGTGCTAGATCACCGCGTGACCGAGCAGCTCTCGACCCGCCGGCTGCGTATCGTCAAGTACCGCGGCACCACCCACGGCACCAACGAGTACCCCTTCCTGATCGACGAAAACGGCATCTTTGTCCTGCCGGTCACCTCACCGGGACTGCAGCAAGAGGCGTCCGACGAGCGGATCTCCACCGGCGTTCCCCGGCTCGACGCCATGCTCGGCGGCGCGGGGGTCTACCGCGGCAGCAGTGCGCTCATCACCGGAACGGCGGGTACCGGCAAGACGAGCCTCGCCGCCCACTTTGCCGCCGCGGCGAGCGCTGCCTGTACCTCGCCTTCGAGGAGTCGGAGGGCCAACTGGTCCGCAACATGCGCTCCCTCGGCCTGGACCTGGCGCCCTGGCTGAAAAAGGGCGTCTTGCGCTTCCACGCCACCCGCCCCACCGCCTACGGCCTGGAAATGCACCTGGCCACACTCCACAAGCTGGCCAACGAGTTCCATCCCCGCGTGGTGATCGTGGACCCGATCACCACGTTCCTCAACGTCGGCACGCCCGCCGAGGCCGAGTCGATGCTGATGCGGGTGATCGACTTCCTCAAGGCCCAGCAGATCACCGCCCTGTTCACCAGCCTGACCCACGGCGGCGACCACCTGGAACAAAGCCAGACGGGCATCTCATCCCTCATCGACACCTGGCTGTTGGTGCGCGACATCGAGCTGGGGGGGGGGGCGCAACCGCGGCATGTACGTCCTGAAGTCGCGCGGCATGGCCCACTCCAACCAGATCCGCGAATACCTCCTGACCGATCATGGGGTCGGGCTGAAGGACGTCTATATCGGGCCGGAAGGCGTGCTCACCGGGTCCATGCGCCTGGCCCAGGAGGCGCGCGAGCAGACCGTCACCTTGAGCCGCCAGCAGGAGATCGAGCGCCGCCAGCGCAACCTGGAGCTCAAGCGCCAGGCCTTGGAGGCCCAGATTGTCGCCCAGCGCGGCCAGTTCGAGGCGGAGCAGGACGAGCTGAAGCTGCTTATCACCCAGGAACAGGCCGCCGCCGGCCGCGCGGGACAGAGCGGGACAGAGCGGGACAGAACCGAGAAAAGATGGCCCGCAGTCGCAAGGCGGACAAGTCGGCCGAGGCCCCGGGCAACCGCTCTCGTAGAATGACCCCTCGGGGAGGACGCAAATGAAACGTAACCCGAACAAGCCGAAGACCCTGGCGGCCCTGGCCGCCACCGCGGAAGCGGACCCGGATGTGTGGGAGCTGCGCCTCTACGTCGCCGGCAAGACGCCCAGGTCCGTCGCCGCCTTCGAGAACCTCACCAAGCTGTGCGAGGAACACCTGCGCGGCAAGTACAAGATCGAAGTCGTGGACCTGCTAGTCCACCCGCAGCTCGCCCGGGGCGACCAGATCGTCGCCATCCCCACCCTGGTCCGCAAACTGCCCGAGCCGATCCGCAAGGTAATCGGCGACCTGTCCAACGTGGAGCGCACCCTGGTGGGGCTGCAGCTGCGCCCCGCCAAGCTTAACGGGGCGTCCGAGGAACGACCGACGAGACCCGAGAAGGCACGGCCATGACCCCCCTGACCATCGACCACCTGCTGCAGGAGAACGAGGACTTGCGCCACCGGCTGGAGGAGGCCGAGGACGCCCTCCGCGCTCTCCGTGCCGGTGAGGTGGACGCCGTCCTCGTCGACGCCGGGCGCGAGCAGGTCTATACCCTGGAGACGGCCGACAAGGCCTATCGGCTGCTGGTCGAGCAGGTGCCCCACGGCGCGGCGACGCTCACCGCCGACGGCGCGATCATCTACTGTAACCGCCGCTTCGCCGAGCTGCTCAGACGGCCGCTTCACTCTCTGTTCGGCAAGCCGATCGGCGGCTTCGTCGCCCCCCACAGCCTCCCGCTTCTCGAAGCCCTGCTGCGCGACGGCCAGGGCGAGGTCCCTTTGCGGCGGGCCGACGGCACCACAGTGCCTGTCTACCTTGGGGTCACCACCCTGCAGGAAGGCGCCCTCGGCTCCTGCCTGATGGTCACCGACCTGACCGAGCAACGGCACTACCAGGAGTTAAAGCGCACCCAGGCGGCCCTGCGTGAAAGCGAGCAGAAGTTCGACACGGCCCTTGCTTCGATCCGAGATTACGTTTACATCTTCGACCGCGACGGCCGGTTCGTGTACGCGAACAAAATACTGCTCGACCTGTGGAACCTGACGCCCGACCAGGCCGTTGGCAAGACAATGGCGGATCTCGACTATCCCAAGCAGCTCGAGTCGGAACTCCTGGGCAACGTCCGGCAGGTCTTCGCAAGCGGCCAGCCCGTCACGAGCGTCACCCATTACACGAGCCCCACCGGCGTGGGCGGTAGTTTCGAGAATGTCCTCGCCCCCGTGGCCGATGCGGAAAGCGGGGTTTCGCTGGTGGTGGGGGTGAGTCGGGACATTACCGAGCGTCTGCGGGTCGAAGTGGCACTCAAAGATGCCGACCGCCGCAAGGACGTGTTTCTCGCCACCCTGGCCCACGAGCTGCGTAACCCGCTAGCCCCGATCCGTAACGCCCTGCAAATCCTCATGGCCAAAGGCCCGCTCGACCCGGAACTGCAGTGGGCCCAAGGCGTGATCGACCGCCAAGTGCAGCAGATGGCGCGGCTGCTGGAAGACCTGCTCGACGTCTCCCGCATCTCCCAAAACCGGCTGAAACTCCGCAAGGAGTGGGTCGAACTGGCCGCCGTGCTGGGAGCCGCTTTGGAGACCAGCCGTCCCGTTATCGAGGCCGGCGGCCACGAACTCACCGTCACCCTGCCGCCCGAGCCGATCCACCTGGAGGGCGACCCGGTGCGGCTGGCCCAGGTGTTCGCCAACCTCCTCAACAACGCCGCCAAGTACACGGAGGAGGGCGGTCGCATCAGGCTCGCCGCCGAGCGGCAGGGGAGTGAAGTGGCCGTGTCGGTCAAGGACACCGGCATCGGTATCACCTCGAAAATACTGCCGCGCGTCTTCGAGGTTTTCACCCAGTCGAAACGGGCGCTGATGCGGTCGCAGGGCGGGCTCGGCATCGGCCTGTCGCTGGTCAAGGGGCTGGTCGAGTTGCACGGCGGGAGCATCGAGGCCAGAAGCGACGGGGCGGGCCGAGGGAGCGAGTTCGTCGTTCGCCTGCCGGTTGTTGGGGAGAAGCTTGTCCAGGAACCGGCCCAAGCGGGCGAGGACGAGCAGCCAAAGCCCGTGATGAAGTGCCGCGTTTTGGTCGCGGACGACAGCCGGGATAGCGCCGACAGCCTGGCGATGTTCTTGAAGATCAAGGGGTACGAGGTCGGCACGGCCTACGACGGCGAGCAGGCCGTCGAAGCGGCCGAGGCCTTGCGACCCGACGTGGTGCTGCTCGACATCGGGATGCCGAACCTAGACGGCTACGACGCCTGCCGCCGCATCCGCCAACAGCCGTGGGGCCAGGGGATGTTCCTCATCGCTCTGACCGGCTGGGGCCAGGAGGAAGACCGCCGCCGCACCGAAGAGGCTGGTTTCAATCAGCACGTGGTCAAGCCCGTGGACCCTGCTGCCCTCATGAAGTTACTGGCTTCTTTGTCCGCGAAGCAGGGAGGCCAGCTAATCGGGTAGCCGGGGTAGAGCGCGCCGCACGCCGGCAAGCTGCCGTTTCCGGAGCTCGAGCGGAGGCGTTCGGTTATTGATGCTCTTACTTCTTCCCAAGGAACGACATCGGCCGGGTTTGCTTCGTGATCCGCAAGCCTCCTATCAAGCTCGGCGCGTTGAGCGCCGGTCAGTTGTATCGCGGCGCTATCCGCAGTGATGCTATCCCAGAGTTCTTCAACTAACGCTAAGCGCTCTTCGATCCCGAGACGGTCTATACCTAGTGACTTTCCGAAACGGACATGGTCTTATCCTCCACAAAGTATTTTCTAATCTTAAAATGAGCCTGAAAAGGGTAATAGAGTCCCCCTTAGAGAGAAGGACTCCTGGACCTCAGGGGATGCCTGGGGGCGTTGTGA
>MUGK01000015.1 GCA_002007425.1 Chromatiales bacterium USCg_Taylor
CACGGTGATATCCAGCGAAAAGCAAAAAACTCACTAAACCCTATGTCCGACGCCATTTCCCGCCGCTTACCCCCAGAATTTATGCAACTGGAAGGTGTACTCTACTGGGATTACCTCAATTACTGGAATAAGACTAGCTCGTTACACGAAATTGTTCGAGTGAAGGGCATTGATAACGGATTCAAGCGTGTGGTCAATAGCCTTGCTTCCGACTACACGCTGGTTCCGGCGATTCTTCCGGCAACCTTGACGATGGGAGTCGAGCCGGTATCAAAGCTGGAATTCATGCTCGCTGTTACGATCTGCTATGCAATTCCGGCGTACCTCGCGGTAGGGATGTTGTCATTTCAGCTCGCAAATGGCGTTACTATGCGCCACCGCAGCCCTGTTTCGCCACAAGAAGCTACCGACCTGGTCATTTTGGCCGCTCTGGCAAGCATCTCCTTAGCGCCAGCATTTCTCTGGAGCTATCTGAAGAACATGCCAGACATTGGCGGCGTCGCTATCGCTATTGCTGCGCTTTTTGCAGCAAACCGGCTGATTGCGCTTGTTGTGGATGACGCGAAATGCGAGGAAGACCAACATCGGAACATCGATCTGCTGGCGACAGCAGCCATACTCACTTACCTGCTAGCGCTGCTCTATTTGTTTCGGCGTTGGTACGTATTCTTTTCAATCGGTTTGGCCGCTCTCACGGTCATTCTGCTTGCTTACGAATTAGGTCGCAGTCGATTGCCGCTTGGAATCAAACTACGGCATGTTGTCATCGCGGCTGCGACATCGATACTCGTTGCTGTTTCTGTAGGCGGAGAGATTGTCATTCACTGGCTCTTGACGCTCGACCGTCGAGCTTATGGCGACCTCTATGCGAGTTATTCGTTTGGCTGGCAGCATAATCTTCGGTCCGCCTTGGCCACGATGGGTACGCTGACACCGGCACTATGCTGCGGTATTGCTGCATATCTTGTCGGGCACACAAGCGCTCGACGGCTGTTGTTGCTGCTGATCGGCACATCGCTGGTTGCGGTGGTCGGCTTTTACCAAATTCAATCGATGGCATTTCAACACTATTACTTGCTAATGCCTCTCGTCGGAGGATTGGCAGGTGCAGGGATTATATTGAGCTGGCGGTTGTTTCCCCGCTCGCTGATTGTGGCCGTCATGCTGGCTTTGGGTCTTTGGAACATCTTCTTGCCCGCCCTGGGAGGGTGGTCCGGCTATTTTCGGCCCGAGGGAGTTTCCCTCAGGCCAATCGTGCGAACCGACGCCCCGGAGTTGAAGCGCCTGGGCACGTGGCTGGCTCATCAAGTGGCACCGGGTGACCGCTACTGCGTGCTCGCATCCAGCGCCATCCTCAACATCGATCTGAGCGCTGGCATTTGGCAGCTTGATCCAAGCGACCCACAGCTTCTCTCGCTCAAAACGAAGGCCCTTCCGCTGAGCGAAGTGGACACAATGAACGGGCCGCCTCCGCGCGAGATTGCACAGTGCTCGATTGTACTGATTGGGGAGCCTATTCAGCTACACATGGCCGCGGAAAATCAGCAGACTGTAATCATACCTGCCAAAGACATTCTGACCGGGTCGGGCATTGGAGCCGCGTTCCAAAAGCTACCCGACGAATTTACGCTCAGCCACGGCGTTCGTGTACTAGCCTATGCCCGTATTCGCCCAATTACGGAAGCTGAACTGCTCGACCTTCGTCGTCGGTTTTATGTAACCCAAGGCAGCCGCCGCAGCGAGCTAATGACGCTGTTTGGCCCCTAACACGCACTTTCACCGACCGAACGCGAGACGCATGAGAGCCTGTGAAAAACCCCCTCATTCTCCCATCTTTTCGTGAGCGGTTCGGCGTATAATGCTTAGGTGATTCGATGGTAGCGAGGCGGACATGGCACGCGAAGCCGGAGCTGTTGGACGAACTTCCCGAGTGCGGAACGCGAGTGCAAAGCGCGCGGCCCGCGAAAGGCCCGGCGCGGGTATTGATGCCGAACCGCTTACCGATTGAATTGCGGCCCAGCGATCTGGAATCGTTGGACCGCGTTGCCTTCGGCGCTTATTCGGAGGACCTGACGCTGTGCTATGGCATGACCGACGTCACGGTGTCTTTTTCGGTGCGCCCGTCGTTCCCGACCTGGGGTAAATTTCATCATCCCTGCGACTGGGAAATACTCAATGCAGGACATTAAGGCGGCGCTCGGCGGTCTTGCCCGAGTGCAGGCGATGGATGTCGCCGACGATAATCATCATTACATTGTGCTGAGCCAGCTCTACGCCTGGATGCATGCGCACGCGCTGCCCGCGGCGCAAGGTGTTGCGCTCGATATCGAGTTCACGCCGGAATGCTCGCTGCCGCTGACCGACGGCAGCGTCGACACGGTATTGTCGACGCAAGTGCTCGAGCACGTGCCGAACGCCGACTTCTATATCAGCGAATGCGCCCGGTTGCTGAAGACGGACGGGGTGCTGATTCTGACCGCGCCGACGCAATGGCGACACCACGAAGTGCCGTTCGACTATCTGCGCTTCATCCGTTACGGACTGACGGCACTATTGCAGCGACACGGCTTCGCAATCGACAAGTTTGCGCAGACCGGCGGCGTATATTCGCTGCTCGGGCAGATATTCCTGAATCATCTTGCGGAGCGCGGCGTACAGCGCAAAAGGCTTTTTCGCTTGATCAATCGCGCCGCTTTATGGCTGTATAGAAAATACCCGGATAGCGAAGACACGATCAACTGGATGGGCGTCGCGGTGAAGAAAGAGATCGAGTCTTGATCGTCCTTGTCGTCACGCACTGACCGAGAGTCCACCATATGTTCATGAGTTACACGGCTAAAACTCATTCATGACCGACGTAAACGTATCCGTCAGCAATGTTGCCGCCCCAAGCGCGGACGGACAAGCGCCAAGCTGCCCGGTCTGCGCGTCGCCGCAAACGCAAATGCTCTGCGAAGTGGACGGCTATCGCGTTTGGCGCTGCCCCGAATCGGCGACCGATTTTGTCTCGCCGATGCCGGATGACAGGACGCTCGCCGAGCTCTATGACCGCGAAGAGTGGTTGGAAGGCGGCGAGCGCGGCGGCTATGCCAATTACGACGAGCAAACGCAACACAGCGTGCAACTCGTCGACGACGTTCTGGACCAATTCAGCGCAAACGGCGAAGGACGTTCCATTCTCGATGTCGGCTGCGGCTATGGCACGCACCTGGCGCGCGCGGCGGAGCGTGGCTGGAAATGCTTCGGCGTCGAGCCGTCGGCGCATGCTCGCAAGGTTTGCGGCGAAAGGCACGGCGACAAGATGTACGTCGTCGCGCAGGTCGAGGAGCTAATTCCGCACGAGTTCGGTGTTATCCTGCTGCTCGATACCATCGAGCACTTGAAGGATCCTTACGCGCTTTTTTATGAGCTGTTTAGCAAAGGAACGATCACGCCGGCAACGCGTGTCGTCATTACCACGCCGAACGCGCGCAGCAACGCCGCCGTGGCCGTTCCGGCGGACCGGGCTTACCGGCATCCGCCTTCGCATCTGGTTTATTACTCCGCCGAATCGCTACGCCGGTTGTTGGGCAGGCTGCACTTCAGCGACATCCAGACATCAGGCATGCATGCAAGCGCAAACGAGCCGGCCGCCTATCCGGATGAGCATCGCGAGATCAACGATGCGTTGCAGAGTTTTGAAGGCCTCATTTGTCAGGCGCAAGGCACCGACTTCCAGGCGTTTATGCAGGAACGCTACGTGCCAGGCACGTGGTCGAAACTGGCCGAATACGAGCACCTGCCACGCTATATTTTCGCGCGACAAATGGCACAAGGCAAGCGAGTCCTGGATTTTGGTTGTGGCACCGGTTATGGATCGGCCCTACTCGCCGAAGGCGCGCTATCGGTGGTCGGTCTCGACATCGATGTCGCAGCGCTAGCCTGGGCGCGCGAGACTCATCGGCACGCCCGGCTGCAATTCATCCAGCGCGACGACCTGGGCGCCGGCTTGCCCGACGCCGCGTTCGATTTGATCACCTGTTTCGAGGTGATCGAGCATGTGGCTGAACCGATGCAGAAAGCGGCCGTGCAGCAGTTCGCCCGCCTGCTGGCGCAGGGCGGCGTGCTGGTGATCTCCACGCCTAACCCGGAAATCACTGCCAAATATGGCGAGAATCCGTATCACCTGCGGGAGATGACGGAAGCAGAGTTCGATGAGCTGCTTTGTGCGGACTTCAGCAACATCGCCATGCTGAAGCAATGGGTGAGCCCCGGCGTGTTAATTGGCGGCCAAGCTCTCCCGCGCGGTGGTACGAGTTTTCAGGCGCTTGCTGTTGACAGGGACGATGGCGCGGCCCCGAAGGCACTGGCCTACATTGCTGTCTGCTCAAGTCAACCGTTACCCGTGCTCTCCGCACTGTACACGCCGGATTACTCGCGAGACTATATCGAGCAGACGCTAACGACGGCGCGACAATTGAGCGGAGCGCGGATGACGAGTTTTCAACAGACGGAGCGTACGGCCAATTTGTCACTGCATATCGCTGATCTCAATACCCATGCCGACAACCTTGCCCTTGCCAACGAGCAACAGCAGCGCTCTTTCGCGCAGGAGCGGCACAGTTTTGAAGAGCGAGACACCGAGAGTATTCGACTTCTCGATGCGTTGCAGCAGTCGCTTGCAGTCGCTCAGGCTTCGTTGGTGGAGAATGAAGCGGCAATTCTGCCGCTCCGCCAGAATCTCGCCGCGAAAGAGCGTGAGAATACTCATCTGGGCAAGCAACTCGCTGCGCGAGACCAGGAGTTGAAAGTTTTCAGACGCTCGAAGCTTTTCCGTTTGCGGAACGCACTGTTGGCCGATCCGTGGTCGCTGCGAAAAGTCGGCAAGATCGTCTATCTGACCGCCGGACTCGTCGCACCCGCAACGGCGAGGCGCATGGCGGCTCCACTGGTCACCAGGCTGCGCGAAATCGCGCTGCAAGACACGCGGGCAACGCCCGTTCCCTCTCTTACGGTTACGCCACTTCAGTCGCCAAACGACAAGCGGCCGCGCGTGGTCCATGCCATCGCCAATTTCATGCTTGGCGGATCTTCGCGACTGGTGGTCGATCTGATCGAGCACCTAGGCAACGCATACGAACAGCGGGTCATCACCAGCTTTATTCCCAGTCCACCGGCCTACGACGGAATAGCCATTGAGCAGCTTCGCCACCACAATTCACAACTGCCGATCATCGATTATCTGCAACGTTACAGGCCGTCGTTGATGCACGTGCACTATTGGGGCGAATCCGACAAGCCCTGGTACGACCACGTTTTCAAAGCGGCTGAACAGTACGGTTGCAAAATCATCGAAAACGTCAATACGCCAGTCGAACCTTGGCTATCGGACAAAATAAATCACTATGTTTTCGTCAGTGATTACGTGCGCACAACGTTTGGCGTCGAGAGTAATAAACAGTCGACAATCTATCCGGGCAGTGACTTCAGCCTGTTTGCCGCAGAGAATGCCCCTCCTGACGACTGCATCGGAATGGTCTATCGGTTGGAGCGGGACAAGCTGAACGAGAACGCGATCGCTCCATTTATCCAAGTGGCCCAGGCGAGGCCGCAGACAAAGATCGTGATTGTCGGCGGGGGCACTTATCTACAGCCGTACAAAGAGGCTGCTTCGGCGGCTGGAGTTCTCGACTGCTTTGATTTTACCGGCTATGTCGCCTACGCCGATCTTCCGGCTTATTACCGCTGGATGAGCGTGTTCGTCGCACCGGTATGGAAGGAAAGCTTTGGCCAGGTTTTGCCATTCGCAATGAACATGGGTATTCCGGTGGTGGGTTACGACGTCGGAGCGCTGCACGAAATCATCGGTGACGCGGAGCTGCTGGCACCACCCGGCGACAGCGCGCGTTTGGCGCAAATCATTATTGATCTCCTCGACGATCGCGAGAGACGCCTACGGATAGGTAGAGAAAACCGGCAACGCGCAGAGAAGCTGTCGGTCGACGCGATGGTCAGAGAATATCGGACTCTGTACGATCAGCTGTTGACGGTGGGTTAATGCGCATCGCGCTGTTCGTACACTGCTTTTTCCCCGATCACTTCTACGGCACGGAAACCTACACCTTCGATCTCGCCCGCAATTTGCTCGAAATGGGCCATGAGGCTGTTGTTGTTTCGGCTATCTTCCCCGGCGAACGCGGCACGGAACAGATCACAAGCTATTACGAGTTTCAGGGTATTCCGGTTCACTGCATCGATAAGAACCATAAACCCAATATTCGCATTAAGGACACGTATTACCAACCTGCCAACCGCGATGTTCTGCGTGCGCTTCTTATAAGGATCAAGCCGGACGTCGTTCACGTCACTCATTTGATCAATCACACAGCGGTGCTGTTGGAAGTAGCGCGCGAACTGGCCATTCCGACGGTGGCGACGCTGACCGATTTCTTCGGTTTTTGCTACAACAACAAACTTGAGGCGGCCGACGGATCGTTGTGCCGCGGTCCGAATCGGCGACGAACCAATTGTCTTTCCTGCCATGTAAAGGCGAGCGGAAACAGCTACGGTGCTGGAAGGCTCAGCAGGTTATTGGCGAAGCCAGCGTGGTGTTTGTTTACTGCTCACGTTATGTACGCTTTGCAGCGTGTCCCTGGATATCGCACCGGTGCGCTGGCCGGCACTGTGCAAGACATTGCGCGTCGGCCGGATATTTTGGCCGAGTGCTACGCGTCCTACCGAGCGGTTATTGCACCGACGCATTTTCTCCGAGATGCCTACATTGCCAACGGTTTGCAAGTGCCTATCAGGAACATTCGTTTTGGAATTGATTTTCCCCGCGGACCTAAAGCAATACCGCCCGCCGACGCGCCGCTCAGATTCGGTTTTATCGGGCAGATTGCGCCGCATAAAGGCACTGACATTCTGATCGACGCCTTTCGCCAGCTACCCTCAGGCAGCTGCGAGTTGCACATTTTCGGACCGGACGATCAGGATCCTAGCTTCATGGCAGAGTTGCGCCTCAAGGCGGCCGGATGTGCAGTGCAATTTCGCGGCACCTTTCCCAAGGACTACTTGCCAGTCGTCTTTGACGAAATCGACGTTCTGGTAATTCCCTCGCGCTGGTACGAGAATAGTCCGCTGGTCTTGTTGAACGCGTTGGCCAGTCATACGCCCGTCATCGTCTCGGACGTCGCGGGCATGACCGAGTTCGTCGATGAAGGTGTTAATGGTTATGTGTTCGACCGCGGCAACGTGCAAGACTTGATCAAAGTGATGCAGAGCATCGTTGATTGTCCCGATAAAGCACACGCATTGTTTGCGTCGACTCACTATCAAAAAACGACGGCCGCGATGACGCGGGAGGTGTTGGAAATATATGAAGCATCGATGACGGCTGAGGGGTGAGGGGTGAGGGGTGAGGAGTGATAAGAAGGCAAGAACCGGGATGGACTTTGAGATGGGGTGCCGTCTGCCGGTGGATGATTGGGTTTGGCTCAATCGCGTTGGCGCGTTTCAGGAGCCTCGCTTGCGCTCGTATGTCAGTCCGTTTCCACCGCCCGCGCTGATGCAAAACGTATCCGGCCTCGTCAGTGAAGAGGACTTTGCCAGCCATGGCGCGGACTTTTACCTTGCGCTGTCGCAGGCATCGCCGGCACCGTTGTCTGCGTATAAAAGCCTGCTTGATTTCGGCTGCGGCTGCGGTCGTCTGGCCCGCTTGTTCAAGGGCCATCCGGGGTCGGTTCACGGCTGCGATATCGATCGCCGGCACGTCGAATGGGTGGCGCGAAATCTCAGCTTCATGGAATCAAAGCTTTCGTCAGTACGTCCGCCGACGCCCTATAAAGACGGACAGTTCGACGCGATCATCTCGATTTCCATATTTACCCATTTGAATGAAGCCAGTCAGGATCAGTTTTTAGCCGAACTAGCGCGGTTGAGTAGTCCGCAAGCGCATCTTTTTTTGACAGTGCATGGTCAAAAGGCGCTGTCTCGCGCGGTCAACGAGCCAACGATTCGCGGCATGCTGGCAATGGACGAAAGCGCGTTTCGGCGTGCGCGCGATGAGT
This sequence comes from Chromatiales bacterium USCg_Taylor, assembly GCA_002007425.1. Taxonomy (GTDB): domain Bacteria; phylum Pseudomonadota; class Gammaproteobacteria; order JACCXJ01; family JACCXJ01; genus USCg-Taylor. The sequence goes on from MUGK01000015.1 coordinate 8,049, forward strand.
TTGCTGATGGCAAACACGCGTTTATTCTTCAGCAAGGCCATTTGACTACGACTGTCGACGCCGCCTCAACGGGGGCCAGAAGAATCGTCAACGACCCGTTTGAGTATGGCATCACGTTCATGCCGGAGGGATACGTGAGGGATCATTGGGGCCGTTGGTTTGATATCGTCGATTACCGCCACGGTGCGCTACATTCCTTTCAAGATACTGTCGTGCTCCGTCCAAAGAAAGGCGGCGTAAGGTGAAATGTCTAATCCTCGGCGCCGGGAAAAGGAGTGGCCGCCTGCGCCCGGCCGGCCGTTCGATGTGCCGAAGAGCGTGCTCGACATCTCGCGCGCCCACGCGGAGCTCGGTTGGCGGCCTCGCGTGTCGCTGAACGAGGGGCTGAGGCGAACGTTCGACTGGCTGGTTGCCGGGCAGCGAGCGCGGCGATGAACGATGCGCTCCGCATCACGACCCCAAGTGCGCGTCCTCCAGTCGATCTTCATCGCTGGCTGGCCGCATCGGCGGTCATGCTATGGCTCGCGTTCGTGGGCTGGGCGATATGGCAGCACGTCCAGGCGAGCGGGCAGCCCTTAATATACGACGCGATCACCTACTGGCTCAAGGCTAAGAACGTGTGGGCGAGCGTTGCCCAGGGCAACTGGGTGAACCCGCTTGGTATCGACCCCACGACCCGTCCACCCGGTACTGTATTAATGTCCTACCCATTCGGTTTCGAGGAGTCGCCGAAGGGTTTCTTGTTCCGGTCGGTGTTTCTCGGTATCACGCTGGTTGCGCTCGCGGTGTTCCTTGCCGCGGGGGCGTTGCAACGCATAGCGTGGCTCCCCTGGGATGTTGCGTGTGTCGCGCTCTTCCTCTGCGCGCTGCCGATGTTCTATCACTTCGAGTGGTCGAGCGCTTCCGGCTCGCCTGGATACTGGGGCCTTACCGACTGCTTCTTGGCCGGAGTGGCGGCGTTCGCTTGCTCGGCCGCGATGCTGGGTGCCGCGCGGGCCTCTTGGGTCTGGACGGCGGTGGCCGCGCTGTTGGCGAGCCTCTGCTTTCTCACCAAACCGGCCGGCGCGTTGATCGTTGTAATGGTCATGTGCACGTGGTTCGTGATCGTGCTTGCTCGTCTCTGGGCTGCGCGTTCCAGAGGGGAATTCCGGCCGCCCGGTTTGCGGACACTCGGCACTGGCGCATTCGTCTTCGGTACCCTGTGCGGCCCGGTGCTCCTCGCCGGGTTCCGCTCGAGCTATTTCTCGGCGGAGAACGTGGCATTCGGGAATCGGGTGCTCAAGGTGATGACAGACAGTTGGGCGTCCGGCACGCCGTCTATGCTGCCTTCGATGATCCACACCAGCTTCGGCTACGCCTCTGTCATCGCACTAGTCGCTGCGGTGCTAGCCGGGCTCGGCCGGCTCCGTTCGCGCAAAGGAGCGCTGGCCGGAGAAGACCGGGCGCTGGCTGTTGGCGGCCTGCTTGCGGCGATCGTCGGCGTTGGCGTAGGTTTCTGGTTCTGGTGGATCAAGACCGGCGGTTCCCAGGTGCGGTATTTCTACCCCTTTGCGTTAATGGCGGTGATGAGCATCCTGCCGCTGACGTTTATCGCGCTTGATGCAGCGTCGCAGCGGGCGCGATATGTCGTGCGAGCCCTGCTGCTCTTGCTGCCCTTGAATAGCGCGATTCTGCTGGCGCAGTCCGATCCGCCGGCTGTCTGGCAGCGGATGTCCGGCGTTAACCTGGCTGCCAATCCTATAGGCCCGGATGTTGTGCTGGGGCGCGCGGTGCTCGATGCGGTGAGGCAGGAGGGGCGGGGAACGACCCTCTACGCGACGACTTCGGAGGATACCGGTCCCATCGCGAGTCTTTGGGGTTTCGAGGAACTCGCGAATCCCGGCCTGCCCAACATACGGGTCAAGGTTCCCTTTGACTGGCAACGGCCGACTACATTCAGACTGGCGGAGATCGGCGCGGCCAATTTCATCCTCTCCAAATTTGTTCGTGACCTCCGTAAGCGCGAGCGCCGTCTCAGTCTTGCCTCGGTGCACAGCTACGAGGCCGAGCAGCACTTATTCGAGGCATTTTTTTCCGGCATCGGTGCGAAGGAAGGGGTGCAGGTCTTCGGAGAGACCGACCGCTTGCGCCTACTCCGCGTCGTCGACCATGGGCGATTGGAAGCCGCCCTGGAGGTGTTGAAGCGCAGCCGACAGTGGCGGCCATTATTCTTGGTCGCGAACCCGCAGACTTGGTGGAGCGATAACGAAATATCGGCGCGGCTTGCCGGGCGGCGCCCTGATGCTTCGAGGGTCGGATTCGGCGGACTTTTTCATATCGAGGCGCTCTATCTGGAGCGGGAAGGCGCGGATGTGCGTATCGATCTATGGTGGAAAAGGGAAAAGGAACCGCCTCCCGGTGAATGGTTCTTTTTCGCGCATCTGGTCGACGCAGGGGGGGCGATCCTGGCGAATGTGGGTGTTCGACTGGCGGGTTTCGGCGGCTACGCGGCCGAGCGCCCGCACCGGTTCGATTCGCTGACCGTCCCGTTGTCTCCGGGCGGCGCGCCGAAAGCGATCGCGTTCGGCGTCTACCGCGCCGAAGCCGGTCGGGCGGTTACCCTGGTGGCCGACAGCGGCAACCGGGACTGGGACAATCACCGTGTCCTGGTGCCGCTACCCTGACCGAGAGGCTGTGACAATGAACAGGGAGCTCTTCGGGGTCGATCTTCTGAGGAAGGGGGAGGAGAAGCGTTCTGTGGCATATGGTATTCTCGAAGGCATGGAAACGCTAAAGGCAGATGGAAAGGCGCTATACCTCTGCGGCCGACCAGATCGACTCGCGGGAGATCAACTGGAGCAGATGGGTCTACCGCATGCGTGTTGTAGGCCATGGGTAGGAGGATCGATGTTGCGCTTCTTTGGCGTCGCGCTCGCGGTCGTCAGCCTGCCGGAGGGCGGTGCTCTGGCTCTTGGGCGGAATGAAGGCGGAGCGCGCGGTTGCTGACGTACAGGATGCCTACCGGACTATGTGAACTGAAGGTATGCAAAAAGACACCCCGAGGTCCTCCGAGCGCAAGGCGCGCATTCGTGATCTCTCCGACCGGCTCGCTCCGGATCGGAGCCGGTGGTGGAGGCGCGCGGCCTTCTTTCACGAGGAGGATATACGCTACCTGCGGTTTCTCGTCCCCGAGGGAGCGAAGGTGCTGGAACTGGGTTGCGCGACAGGAGCGCTGCTTGCGGCTTTGCGCCCCGGCATCGGGACCGGGATTGATTTTAGTTCGCGGATGATTAGCGAGGCGCGCGCACTGTATCCCAACCTGGAGTTCTCCGTTGCGGACATTGAGGACCCCGAGTGGCTTAGCAAAGTGTCCGGAACATTCGACTACGTAATCATCGCTGACACCGTGGGATCCCTCGATGACTGCCAAGCCACCTTCGAGCTGCTGCACACCGTGTGTGACCGCCACACGCGGCTGATCATTGCCTACTATTCGTATTTTTGGGACCCCTTGCTGCGGCTGGCTGAGCGTCTGGGCCTCAAGATGCCTACGGAGGAGCAGAACGTGCTTTCCACTGACGACATCAGCGGGCTTTTGACGCTTGCCGACTTCGAGGTAGTGAAACGCGATTGGCGCCAACTCGTGCCGGTGAGGCTTTTCGGCATTGGGTCCCTAACAAACCGATTCATCGCCACACTCCCCGTCGTGCGTCGGTTCTGCCTGCGGCACTACGTCGTGGCTCGATCCCGCCGTCGAGCGGACGACAATCTCCGCTCTGCCTCTGTGGTCATTCCCTGCCGTAACGAACGTGGGAACGTCGAGGCGGCCATACAGCGCCTTCCCCGCTTCTGCGAGGACATTGAGGTGATCTTCGTCGAAGGCCACAGCCAGGATGGAACACTCGAAGAGGTGTACCGGGTTCGCGACGCCTTCCCCGAGTGGAACATCAAGGTCCTACAGCAGGATGGCGTGGGCAAGGCGAACGCCGTATTCAAAGCCTTCGATCTGGCGCGGGGCGATGTGCTCATGATCCTCGATGCGGACCTTACCGTGCCACCCGAGCAGCTCGATAAGTTTTGGCGCGCCATGGCCTCTGGAAAGGCCGAGTACTTGCAGGGCACGCGCCTTGTCTATCCGATGGCAAACAAGGCGATGCGATTCCTGAACCTGCTCGCCAATTGGGTATTCTCGGTGCTTTTTACGTGGCTATTGAATCAACGCCTTACGGACACCCTGTGCGGAACCAAGGTGCTTCGACGGTCGGACTACCTGCGGCTAAAAGAAAACCGGGGCGACTTCGGTTACTTCGATCCCTTCGGTGATTTCGATCTCATTTTCGGCGCGACCAAACTCAACCTCAAAATCATCGAGATCCCGATCCGCTATGCCAGCCGCACCTACGGTGAGACACAGATCTCGCGCTTCCGCCACGGCTGGCTTCTGCTGCGCATGGTAGTTTTTGCGTTCCGCAAGCTAAAGGCATTCTGATGAGCGAAGAAATCCTGCGGAACCATCGCGAGTTGTGGCGGCAGAAACCAGTCCTTCGTGCCATTTATTCCGACTTCTACGAGAGAATCACGGCTGCCTGTCGTCCCGGCCTTTCCTTGGAAATCGGCGGTGGATCAGGCAACCTAAAAGACTTCGCGAGGGAGGTTGTATCCACCGACATCGTCCAGGTGCCTTGGCTGGATGCGGCGGCGGATGCTCAAGCTCTTCCGTTCGCCGCGGGAAGTTTCGCAAACGTGGTTTCCGTCGACGTGCTGCACCACATCGAACGGCCGCGGCGATTCCTTGCAGAGGCCGAGCGGGTGCTGCAACCTGGTGGCCGTGTCATCTTGCTTGAACCCGCGATCACTCCCATTAGCTGGGCGTTCTATCGCTTTTTCCATCCCGAGCCGGTTGTTTTGAGTGCCGATCCTTTGGCGGACGGGCCGCTCGATTCGAACCGGGAGCCTTTCGATGCTAATCAAGCGATTCCGACGCTGCTGTTCGAACGCGATCGGCAGCGTATGATTCAGGCCTTCCCTGGCTTAAAGATCGTCCAACTAAAACGGCTCAGTTTGTTCGCGTATCCTTTATCCGGCGGGTTTCGTTCCTGGTCCTTAATCTCAGCCGCCATCGTCGGTCCGATGCTAAACCTAGAACGGAGGCTTTCTCCTCTAATCGGCCGCCTGGCGGCCTTCCGGCTTTTCGTTGTCATCGAGAAGCAGGACGCATACTCTAATTCGCGACATTTGTAGCCGTAATGACCGTCGTCCGTCAATCTGGTCGGAGCGAGTCTTCGCTGAAGTGTGGGGTCTTCGTTCGAGTCGCGGTTACCGTTCTGATCCTTGCCTATCTCGGTTTCAAGGTGCATTGGGCTGAATTGGGGAAACAATTCCTCAGGAGTGACCCACTTTGGTTACTGATCGCCTGTTTCATTTTTGGCGCAGCGTTTCTACTTGGGAGCCTCCGTTGGTGGCTCCTTCTAAAGGTGCAAGAGATCTATTTACCCTTTCGAGTCGTTACGGCACTCACGTTTGTTGGGCAGTTCTTCAACTCCTTTCTGCTTGGGGCAGTCGGTGGCGATGTCGTGAGGACTTTCTATACTTTGAAGTACAACCCTCAGCAAAAGACTCACGCTACACTCTCAGTCATTGTTGATCGGGTTATGGGGGTGGTGACGTTGCTCTTTTGTGCTCTTATCGGATTAGCCTGGCAGCTTGGTCGCGTGATGCAGCGTGATGACATCCGTGTAATCGGCCTCGCGCTGTTAGTCGTTTTCGGAGTAATCGTAGCAGGCATGACGAGCCTCGCCCTTATGCCCTTCAGGCGATTGCCAGCGGTATTTCACCGACTCTGGCATACAATTCCCAGGCGTCACAATCTTGAATTGCTTATCGGTGGGCTGCGCCAACACGGCAAGTCAGCGCACCTTACGATTAAGGCCCTGCTCTGTAGCTTTGCCATTCACGTTCTCGTTTTCACGGCGGGTTTTTGTATTGCGCAAGCTATTCATCTCGATGCGACGTATGGGGAGATTATCGTCGTTCTCGCGGTCGTAATCTGTGTTGTCAGCTTGCCAATTAGCATAGGTGGTCATGGCGTCCGTGAAGGAGCGTTCGTCCTGATGTTTGCTGCGTTCGGTATCATTTCCATCGATCGATACACGGGTATGGGTCAAGAGCCCGCAATCTTGTTTTCCCTCTTATTTTTTGCCCTGCTCTCGGTATGGAGCTTTATAGGCGGATTGATCTACCTCACCTTCGACCATGCCTACCACAATGCCGAGTCGTCGGCCCCGCGATAGCCAGCTACCTGCGCTACTCTAGCGGGTGAAAAAGCGTGGTGCGTGATCTTTTCGAGCCGATGTGCGGTCGTATTGGTGTCCGAGAAGCGCCATTTGGACACGCTACTTAGCGGGTTCAGAACGTTTTTCAGATACCAGATATCTGCATATATAAACAGGAGTATGAGCTCATGGCCGACCAAACAGAAAAAGTAGCGCTGATCACGAGAGTTACCGGGCAGGACGGCGCCTATTTGGCAGAATTCCTGCCTCGTAAGGGCTACCTAGTGCACGGCATTAAACGCCGTTCCTCGAGGAATGGGATCGCGTGTTTCGCTCCGGCCTACACAGCCCGCGAATTCCGCATCCAGTCGAGTGTGCGCCGCAGCCCCTCGCGGAACGACACCCGTGGGTCCCAGCGCAGTACGTCCCGGGCGCGGCTGATATCGAGCACGTTCACCGGCACGTCAAACTTTCGGGGCGGAAGGTAGCGCCGTTCTACGGGACGCCCGAGCAGGTCCTCCATGGTCGTAAGCAACTGGTTCAGACTGCGGCCTTCACCCGATCCGATGTTGAACACACGCGGTTCGCCATCGTGGTTCATGGCCATGATGAACGCATCCACGACGTCCTCGATGTAGACGTAGTCGCGTGTCACACTGCCGTCGCCCCAGATCTCGATCGGCTGGCCCGCAAGTGCTCTGCTCAGAAACACAGCTACCGCGCCCTGGGCCGTGTCCACCCGCTGCCGCTCGCCATACGGATTCGCAACGCGCAGGACAGAGTAATCCAGCCCGTGCAGGTACCAATACAGATGCAGGTATTTTTCGATCGCTAGCTTTGCGATGCCATACGATACGAGCGGGTCCGTGGGATGCTCTTCGGAGACAGGAATCCGACTGGGTATGCCATATACGGTGCCGCCCGACGAGATGAACACGACTTTCTTGACCGCACACCGTACCGCCGCGGCAAGCAGCCTAAGCGTGCCAACGAGGTTGGTCTCGACGTCGTAGATGGGGTCGTCGTTGGAATTCTTCGGCAACGTGGTCGAAACCAGATGGAACACCACGTTGCAGCCTTCGACCGACGCCTCAACGTCGGCCGCGCTCTGGAAGTCGCCAGCGAGCCACTCGACGCGCTCTTCGGGGCCGAAGGCCCGATACGGAAGCACGCGCGGTCGCTCGAAGATCCGTACGGCGTGACCGAGGATAAGCAGCCGGTCCGCGAGAAACGATCCGATGAATCCGCCGCCGCCCAGGATCAAGCACCGCATGTTGGCCGGCTGCGGCGAAGCGCACAGCGGTTTTCGGGCACGGGTAACAGGGTCACAGGGTTCAATTCCGGCTCACGACCTTTGGAAACCCCACCACCAATGTTTGACACGCGTGGGATCGGGGGTCGCCGGCGTCTCGCTGCGAAACACTGGAGGACAGGCTGCCGTGACGAAGGGTGTCGATCCGGGAGCATGGACAACGGCCCGACGGTAGCCGGTGTGCGCGACGACTATCGGTAGCAGGCGCCCGATCGCGTGCAATATAGAACCGTCGTAGGGCAAGGGCTCGGCCGCATAATCGCCCCAGCCGAGGCCAAGGTCGAAAAGCGGCGCCAGCGCGGCCGGGCGCGCCCAGAACATCGTGCCGACCGGGAAACTAGGGGGCGCGTCGGGCAAGGGCGAGATGCCCATCCGCCGCGCGAGCGCGGCGGCCAGATCCAGGTTCCCGCCCCAGTCGAACAGATTCGGATCTTCGGGGTAGACAATACCGAGCCGCGGGTCCTCGGCGAAGCGGTCTAGGATCACGTCGGCCGACGGGTGCTTCCCTTCGAGCAGATTGTCCAGCCCGTACTCGCGCAAGCGCCGCACGACCTCGCCGTCGTTGAGTGCGAGACTCCGCTCGGTGTGGACGTGGCCGATGACGGCATAGGCCCGCAGCTTAGCGCAGAAAGTCGTGAGGAACGGGCCGATGTCACGGCCACGATTCGGTACGACCTGCACATCGCAGGCACCTCGCCGGTAGGCTTCCATAAGCCTGCGCGCGTGCGTCGCGTCGGTGTCGGATGTCACGCTGACGAAGAGGTCACATGCTGGGCCTTTTGATCCTAAGTGCGCAACGATGTCGTCGAGCAGGTCGAGAGGGAAGGCGTGGATGTGGAGGGCGCGCCGAAGGGTGGTCGCGACGCTGGTCTCCGTTCGACGCGACGGATCGATGACCTCGACGCGCCACGGACCGTCCGGTCGCCCGGCACGCAACCAGTGGGCAAAAGAATTCCACCCGTCGATGTCGTGGTGTCGCGCATAGATGGCGCCATCGAAACCGGGCGCTGCACGCCGCGCGTCGACGCCGGTCGCGGACGAGCGTAGGAAACTCACTATCGCCTGCTCGCGCGTCGCTGCGGGCCCAACCGGTGGCGCAGCGAAGTCAGCATCGAAATCCGCGGTCTCCCGCAGCGTCGCAGCGTCGCTGCGCTCCTGCCGGCCGCGTGCTAGCGCTGCGGCCGCGATGTCGAGCAAGCGGGCGACATAGGCCGGCATGTTGAAGTGCTCGGTCGCGAGCTTCCGCGCACCGGCCGACACGGCGTCGGCGAAGGCCGGCGACGACCGCAGGCGCAGGATCAGGCGTGCGGCCTCGCCGATATTCGCGAAGGGTACGATGCATTCGGCGGTACGTGGGTCATGTGCGAGTATCTCGGCGATGCCAGTCGCTTTGTCGAAGCATATCACCGGCTTGCCGAACGACATCGCATCGATCGCAACATTCGGCATCGGATCGAGACGGGAAGAAAGGAGGAGCGCATCGGCAAGCGTGTAGACCGATTCGAGGTTCTCGACTTCGTCGATCAGCGCGACGTTATCGAGACCGGCAGCCACGATCTGCTCTTGCACGTAGGCCGAGTACTTCAGGTCCTTTTCCGGATCGAAACCGTGGCCGATCCACAGCATCACCACGTCGGAACCGGGGGCGAGTCGCTGGACCTCGGCCGCGGTGGCCACGAAGAGATCGACCCCCTTGCGATACTGGACCGTACCTACGCCTAGCACGAAAAAGCATTTACGACCGCCGGGCTGCGCCAATGTCTCGATTTTCGCCAGTTCCGCGATCGCCGTGGCGCCGGTTGGCGCGCCGGCCGGGATCTCGCACTTGCCCTGCGCGAGCACATGCGAGGCTTCAACTGCCTGACGGGTTCGCGGGGTCAGCGCGTTGCGCTGGACAATGCGGGCCGAGAAGACAACGGCGGTAGCCATGCGCATTGCCGCGACGAAGCGCTCGCGCGGCCGCGTGTAGGCGAAGAATTCATGGACCAGCAACACGGCCGGCACGAATCGCTCGGCGAGCGTTGGAAGCACCGCGCTTGATTCGATGCTGTTGACCAGTGCGACGTCGATGTTGTAGCGGTCGCAGATTTCGTTGACGATGGGACCTACGGCCATTGGGTTACGGATCGGCCGGTCGTACGGGCCCACGACGACGTCGCAGGCCTCGGCGAAGTAGCTGGCGATGCCGCCGCCGCCAAGCAGCAGCGCAACGACGTTGCAGCGATGCCTCAGTTCGCGGCAGATGTTCCACGCGAGGATCGGCGCACCGGTGCGTGAGGCTTCGTGACTGACCACAAGTACAGTCGGACGATCGGGGGCTAGGGCCTGCGGACCGGCGTTGGCGATCAGTTGGGGTGCTCGACCCAGCCGGCCTTCCTTCCGACCGTGGTTGCAGTAGTGCAGATGGGGATCGACGCCACTCGCGGCGCTGAGGTGGTCGGCCGGCGGCGCAACGACCACCGGCATGTCGATCGTCGGCGCGTGGGCGGTCCTACGGCTCCCCGCGAACCAGCCCGACAGCAGACGCCCGCTCGCGCGCAGGGGGCGGGTGATGCGCCACGACGATGATGCATAGACCCGATCCAGCTGTCGCCGCAGTTGGCCCACCTGTCGCCGCAGTTGGCCGAGCTGTCGCGCGAGTACGCCCGCTTCGCTTTCGCGCTGAGCTACGTACTGACGCAGCGCGACGATCCACTCATCGCGTTTGGCTACCGTATGGTTCAAACTGGCGATCTGCCCATCGCGATCGGCCACCGCTCGATTGACGCCGTCGATTTTCTCTTCCAAGCGGGTTATATTGCCCAAGCCGGGCGCAAATTATTCAGTTCATGTTTCAAGCGGCGGAACGTGCTGGTTACCTCTGCAGCGGTGAATCCGATCGGATGGTCTTCCTCGAAGAACTTACGTAGCCCTTATGGCGAATCTATCCTCATAGTATCGTGCTCATATTGGCAAAGTACGGCATACCCGTACACTCTGTCAAGCCCCGTTGTGGGACGGACGTATTTGTTTTGCGTTACTTTTTTAGCACGACGGCAACGACAACTGTCGGATAGATGGTCTTTGTAGAGGTACCATCAAAGGGTGTGTAAAAAGGTGAAGGCGATGTACCCTTTCTGTTGTAACCAAGAAAACCGGGCTGGCAGGCCCGAGAAGAAAGGAGCAC
>MUGK01000141.1 GCA_002007425.1 Chromatiales bacterium USCg_Taylor
AGATCGCCGGCATTCTGATCGGCATCGGCATCGTGTTGTGGTTCGTGACCGTACTGGTCAATCGCGCCACGAGCTAGAAGCGGTTGGAACCCCTATTGTTCAAAAACTCGATCGACGCGCATTTTATCTCTATTGAAGCGACGCGGGGCGTGGTTGGTATAATGCCACACCACTATGCTCGAGCGCTTTCCACCACTGCAGTACTTAATCACTGGATGTCTGATCCGGCGTCCCATTTCCAATGCCGAATGTCCGGCATGTCTTCGCCGTATCGTTCGATGTAGGCCTTGTGATCCAGCAGCTTGTCGCGAAGATACTGTTTGGCATGGGCGGCGCGCGAGCCGAGGCTTGGCACCCGGTCGATCACATCGCCGGCCAGGTGGAAGCGATCCAGGTCATTCAGCACCACCATGTCGAAAGGCGTCGTGGTCGTGCCTTCCTCCTTGAATCCGCGCACGTGCATCTGCGGGTGATTGGTCCTGCGATACGTCAGGCGATGAATCACCCAGGGATAGCCGTGGAAGGCGAAGATGATGGGCTTGTCGCGGGTGAACAGAACATCGAAGTCCCTGTCGCTCAGTCCGTGCGGATGCTCGCTCTGCGGCTGCAGGGTCATCAGATCGACCACGTTGATGACGCGTATCTTCAGCTCCGGAAAGTGCCGCCGCAGGATTTGGACCGCAGCCAGCGTCTCGAGCGTCGGTACGTCGCCGGAGCAGGCCATCACCACATCGGGATCCGCACCCTCATCGTTGCTGGCCCATTTCCAGATCCCGAGCCCGGCCGTGCAGTGCCTGACGGCGGCATCCATATCCAACCATTGCAGCGCGGGCTGCTTTCCCGCGACGATGACGTTGACGTAGTTGCGGCTGCGCAGGCAATGATCCGTCACCGACAATAGGGTATTCGCATCGGGTGGCAGATACACGCGGACGACGTCGGCTTTCTTGTTCATGATAACGTCGATGAAGCCGGGGTCCTGGTGGCTGAAGCCATTGTGGTCCTGCCGCCAGACATGCGAAGAGAGCAGGTAGTTCAGGGAGGCAATCGGCCGCCGCCAAGCGATGTCGCCCGCTACATCGAGCCACTTGGCGTGCTGGTTGAACATCGAATCGACGATGTGGATAAACGCTTCGTAGCATGAGAAGAAGCCGTGCCGGCCGGTCAACAGGTAACCCTCGAGCCAGCCTTCGCACTGGTGCTCGCTCAACATCTCCATCACCCGGCCATCGGGTGCGACGTGGTCGTCGCCGGGAATGATTTCCGCGGTCGAGCAGCGGTTGGTCACCTCGAGCACGGCGCCCCAGCGGTTGGATGTGGTTTCGTCGGGGCTGAAGATCCGGAAGTTGTGCGCGCCGGCGTTGAGCCGCAGCACGTCGCGTATGAACTGACCCTGCACGTGCGTGGATTCGGCTTCCGTGACGCCGGGCTCTGCGACCTTCAGCGCATGGTCGCGGAAGTCCGGCATTTTCAGATCCTCCAGCAGCAGCCCGCCGTTCGCATGCGGGTTCGCGCCCATCCGCCGTTCGCCCTTGGGCGCCAGCGCAGCAAGCTCCGGAATGAGCCTCCCGTTCGTGTCGAACAGCTCTTCCGGGCGGTAGCCCTTCAGCCACTCTTCGAGGATTTTCAGGTGCTCGGGCTGCGTCGCGAGCTCTGCAACCGGCACCTGGTGCGCGCGAAACGTTCCTTCGATCGGTTTGCCGTCGGCCGCTTTCGGGCCCGTCCAGCCCTTCGGGGAGCGCAGGATGATCATGGGCCAGCGCGGTCGCTCCCGGAATCCGTGCTTCCGCGCGTCGCGCTGGATGTCCCGGATCTCGGCCACGATCGCGTCGAGTGTGGCGGCCATCGACTGATGCATTTCCGCCGGGTCATCGCCCTCGACGAAATACGGGGTGTAACCGTAGCCGCGGAATAGCGCCTCGATCTCATCGCGCGAAATGCGCGCCAGTAGCGTGGGGCCGGCAATCTTGTAGCCGTTCAAATGCAGGATGGCCAGCACCGCGCCATCGTGGACCGGGTTGAGGAACTTGTTCGAATGCCAGCTCGTGGCCAAGGGGCCGGTTTCCGCCTCGCCATCGCCGACGACGCAGGCCACCAGCAGGTCGGGATTGTCAAATGCCGCGCCATACGCATGCGCGAGCGAATAACCGAGCTCGCCGCCTTCGTTGATGGAGCCCGGCGTCTCCGGCGCCGTGTGGCTGGGAATGCCGCCGGGAAAGGAAAACTGCGTGAACAGCTTCTTCATTCCCGCCGCGTCCTGCGGGACGTCCGGGTACAGCTCGCTGTAGGTCCCCTCCAGATAGGTGTTGGCCACCAGACCCGGTCCGCCGTGGCCGGGCCCGGTGACATAGATCATGTTGAGGTCATACTGCGTGATGATCCGGTTGAGGTGCACGTAGATAAAGTTCAATCCCGGCGTGGTACCCCAGTGGCCCAACAGCCGCGGCTTCACATGTTCGAGCTTCAGCGGATCCTTCAGCAGCGGGTTGTCGTAGAGGTAAATCTGGCCGACCGACAGATAGTTGGCGGCCCGCCAATAGGCGTTCATCTTCCGCAGCAGATCGCCGGCGAGGGTTTGTTGCGTCAGCTCAGTCTTTCTCGTGTTCATGGTCCAATTTCCCTTCCCGTTCAATCGTGAGACCCAAAACGCGGCAGACGGTTTGAGCGATCATCCATTCCTCGTCGGTGCGCATGACGCGCACGGCAATCCCACTCCGTTCCGCGGAAATGACGGCTGCGCCGGCGGCGTTGCGCTTCTCATCGAGCGCGATCCCAAGAAAGCCCAGCCCCGCGCAGATCCGCGCGCGCACCACCGGCGCGCTTTCTCCGATGCCCCCGGCGAACACCAGGGTGTCCAGGCCACGCAATGCCGCGGCAAATGCGCCGATCCATTTTTGGACCTGATAGCAGAATAGCGCGACCGCCTCGGCGGCGCGCGGATCGGACTCACGCTCGAGCAGGTCGCGCATGTCGGAGCTGGTTTCCGATATCCCGAGCAGCCCGGACTGGAAATTAACCATGTCGTTGAACTGCTTCGCATCCATGCCCTCGGTGTACGCCAGGTAGCCGACCAGCCCGGGATCGAGATCGCCCGAGCGCGTGCTCATCGGCACCCCGGCCGCCGGCGTGAATGCCATGCTGGTGTCGACGGGTTTGCCCTCATGCACGGCGGCCAGACTTGCGCCGTTGCCGAGGTGCGCGAGCACGACGCGGCCGCGCGCCGCATGCGCTCCCGCGACGCGGGCGAGCTCCTGCATCAGGAACGCATAAGACAAGCCGTGGAAACCGTAGCGGCGCACACCCAGCGCCTCGTAGCGGCGCGGGATCGGCAACAGCCGCGCCACGCGCGGCAAGTCGCGGTGAAATGCCGTGTCGAAGCACGCCACTTGCGGCAGCTCCGGAAACCGGCGATGAAATGCTTCGATCAACAGGATCTCGGCCGGGAGATGCTGCGGATCGAAAGAACTGATCCGATGCAGCTCTTTGACCATCTCTCGTGTCACGCGCTGCGGTTCGCCGTAGGTCGGCCCGCCATGCACGACGCGATGCCCCACCGCGGCTAAGCTGTCCCCTCCGATGCGCTCCTCCAGCCAATCGAGCAGCAATCCCACGGCCGCCGCGTGGTCCGGCGCCGCAACCGAACCTGAGAAGTTATCGGCCGGCTCCGAGCCCTTCACTGTGAGCGCGGCTTCGGGCAAGCCGATGCGCTCGATCCGGCCCTCCATGATTCGCCGCGGCGAGTCGCGGGTCTCGAACAGCGCGAACTTGATGCTCGACGAGCCGCCGTTGATGGTCAGGATGCGTGCGGCTGGAATCACGTGTGTCTGGTAGCCTGCTCTGCGCCGATCAGATGCATCTTTCGCAACGTTAGCTCGCCGAATGGCAGCATGCGACATGCCCCAAATGGGATGATCGGAAAAAAGCGAGGGCTGCGCAACCTTACCGTAACATCCACCCTCCTGATCGTCAGCGATCCGAGGCTATAAGAAAAATAAACGCTTTTTTTCATCGACAAGAAAAGTACTGCTGGGCTAGGGAGTTGTCAAAGACGCGAGTCCTCGGTGTCATTTCCGAATATCCGTATCCAACTAAATAACCGTCACATATAGCTTAGCGACGCCATTTCGGTGTAGGGTGATAGAGAATCCTCGACACCCTAATGTCATTTCATGATGTCTCCCCTAGTCCGCACGTCCTTAGCCTTTCTGACCGCCGGCTTTCGCTATCGTGCATCCTTGCAGATGGAGAACACAATGCTTCGCCATCTGCTTAATTATGTATCAACGCCGTCAGCCCCGGCCTAAGCTTCGTCCGATGGACTGGTTGCTACGCCGGACAGTCCTATAAGTCTATGAATTCTCATCAACCGCAAGCTCAAGGTGTAACCGTAACCCAGTATCAATATTCTACGAAGCCCCGCGGGACATCTTTCTCGCAGCCGGACCGTTATCCCGGTCGTATCGGCGTGCGCCTTCGGACAACCCGCTTCGGCGCCCACGGTACACGGCGTGGAGCAGCTTTCGATGATCGCCGGTGCGCAAGCCAACGAACTGGCGGATATCACCGATGGGCGCGCGGAATCTAGTGCCGTGTACGCGCGTCATTGACTTCTTGCATTTTAAGAACGGGGAACGAAAAAATGACTGTCAAGAACCGCTTCAGCCCCGAGGATTGGGCAACACTGGTCCAAGCACCCTTAATGGCAGCCATGGCGATCGTGGCAGCGAGTCCGAGCGGGCCATTCGGTGTCACGCGGGAAATGATGGCCGCGGGCCGGGTAATACAGGAGACGCGCGCGGGCAAGGCGGGCAACGAGCTGGCGCGCGCTATCGCCGAGGAATATTCCGGAAACGTGGCAGCGTTGCCGGCGTTGAACGTCTCTGGCATGCCACCCAAGCAGGTACACAAGCAGGCGATGGATTGCCTACGCCGGGCCATCGGCATCCTCTACCGACAAAACGATGATGAGCAAACCGAGGGATTTAAGCGTTGGTTATATGAGATCAGCGTCGAGGTTGCCCAAGCCACCAAAGAGGGTGGATTCCTCGGTTTTGGTGGTCAAATAGTCAGCGAGGATGAATTCGCCGCCTTGCGGCAAATTGCGTGGGTACTGGGATTGCCATCGCAATCAGCGCCGCTCCCTTAACTGGGAGCGCTACGCTGCATTCCTTCCACGACTGCTACCTCGCGTTCGCATTGCGCACAACCTACATCCTTCAGCGCTGTGAATGCCTCACCCTGGGAGCCGGATGGTGTAACGCTCCAAGTCCGGTTCTGCGAGGGCGGTGGGGACGTATCGGTAATCCGAGATTCCCGCCGCTACTCCACTATCAGTTTATTATATGACGAGACTTTACCTCTTTGTTTCGTTCCATCACCATTAGCTGGCCGATCGGATGGTCAGTACCGGGACCTCGGAGGTGCGAACCACCCGCTCCGCTACACTCCCCAACATCATGTGCGATAGGCCGGTGCGCCCGTGGGTGCCGATGACGATGAGATCGGCTTGTTGCTGCTTAGCAACCTGTACGATCTGGAGGTAGGGCACGCCTTCGGCCAGATGGACGGTCGTCTTGGGCGCCTTAGCCACTGTCTCTTTGACGAACTGCTCGAGCTGCTCCCGCAGCCGTTTCGCGAGACCCTCTTGCAGCTAAGGGGGTAGCTCCACGGTACCGTCCGCGACCGCATAGGCCGGAGGCTCATAGGCGTGGACCACATCAACTTGGGCTCCCAACCGCTCAGCCAGCGCCAAGGCGTACTCCAAGGCGCGTGCGGAAGGCTTGGAAAAATCGACCGGACATAGAATTCGATTGATGACGAGCATAAGATCCTCCGCATTAGCAATGGTGTTTCGCTTCGCTCCGAGGCGCCACCGACCGCGCGGATCACCGCAGCGATCTCACCTTGTACGCTAGCCCAGCTTGTCGAGTTCAATACGACGATCGCAGTGCGTCATTCGCCAAGGGCCTGCTGATGCCTGAGATGCCTATCGGTCGTTACAAGAACACCGAAGCCTTCTCGCTCCGCCGCGTCAAGCAAGTCGCCATTCTTCAGGGTCGACCAGTCGAACTCGTATGCAATCGAGACTTCATGCTACCGCAATGATTCCCGCAAGGGAACCGGCGTACCCTGATCGAACAATACGCGCACTCAAGCGGGAGCCAGCGCAGTTTGCGCCGCGTGCTCTAGGACGCAGCGCACTTGTTCGTTTTAGCTATACTTCCAATAACCCCAGTCGGTGGACCGCCACCGGCGCGGCAACAGCCCAAAGTACAGCAAGAAACAGCGCGCAATCGAGTGCACTGTCTTGCGCAGAGCGCCTTGCTTGAGCCGCCGGTGGTCCTAGGCAAAGACCGCCAGTGCGGAATCAAAGGCGACGCGAAAGCCGCCGCGCTTGATACGCCACATCACTTCGGGTTCTTCGTTTACGACTAAGACGGGGTCAAATCCGCCCCCCGCTTGCAGGACATCACGGCGACAACACAGATTGGAACCGCTTGCGGGCCCTGGTGCTCAGCGCGCGTTGCGCGACGAGCACCAGGGCGTCAGCACTGCATCGCTCCGTCGATCAGGCGGGCTCGATCAGAACGGCGCGCGCGTCGCTTCGAACCTCGACGTCAAAGGTCACGCCACTGAACTCGTACAAAATCTCCGGCAGGCCGCCGGCGCTCGGACGAATGCTCTTCTCGATCGCCGACGACTCGTCGGAGGCCTCGAAGCCGGCAGCGAACCTGCTCACCGCCTCGAGCACGTTCTCCGGCACTTTGTGCCGCGAGATCTCGATCTCCAGCTCCGGAAGCGCGACCCTTAACCTCGTAGACGGCCTCGATTTCGTCGGCGTCGGTCTGCGCGCCCGTGAGCACGGCTTGGCCGTCATATTCCTTGAACGCGACTCGCGCCGCGTGCAACACGAGCGGCGGAACGGCCGCCAGATCAACTGGCGTGGATCCCGCATTGGGGGCCTCGACCACGCCGAGGTCGTTGGGGTTTACACTTTCGACGGCATGAGCCGTGGCGAAGGGCAGACTCGCAGTCAGCGCCAGGGAAGATAACGCAACGGACAATTTTGGTTTCATCGGATGGGACTCCTTCTTTGTATTAACAAGAGATGCGGAATGTACCTGTTCCGAATGACACTATTGTGACTTCCGAATTACGGCAGCGTGACATCGAAAAGGTGGCCATGCTCAGGTAGCCACCGTGATGACCACGGTAGTAGATAGCAAGGCCCGAACCATAGCCGAGCCGAATGCCGTAGGCCACATCCACATTGTTGTAGCGCCCGAAGGTCTCGCCCGCTTCCGATTCGGGACAGGGATCCGTAGGTGTTATAGGTGGACGGTGCGCGGCTCGAATGCCGCGGCCGCTCGGTCGTGAGACCAATGTATGTACTAATGCTGCCAAGGCATTGTTACATTGGGATGACCATGCGACCCGAAGCCGTTGTACCACGCGATAAATGGGTAGGTGTGCTTAATCGAAAGCGTATCGCCTCGCTCACGCGCTCCCGCTACCGCGGTATTCCCCCGTCGTGTCGTCCCGAGACCTCTTCTCGTTCGGGCTTACTCTCTCAATATTCACCAAAACGTAATTAGCGCGTCACAAAAGGCTGGTACGGTTACCGTGTCAGTAATGCGCAGTCCCTTTAAGAAACATAGGAGTGAGTTGATGAAACATAAACACCCGAATCTGGCCGTACGCAGCGCCCTCTTCACGCTCGCTACAGCGGTGGCGGTTCCCGCGGCGACCGGGGCCGAGCCCGCGGTACAAGGACCCGAATCGGTATCCGACTGGTTCGATGCCGGCCAGGAGTACATAGAGACCGCAAAAAACCTCCGCCGAATAAGGGACCGGGCCAAGAATGTGATCTTCTTTGTCGGTGATGGCATGGGAGTCTCTACCGTGACGGCTGCCCGCATCTTGGAAGGGCAGCAGATGGGTAAGCCCGGTGAGGAGCATAGCTTGTTCTTCGAGAAGTTGCCCTATGTCGCGCTGTCCAAGGTTTATTCTTGGGACCAGCAGACCCCCGATTCTGCACCGACGACCACCGCCATGGTTACCGGCTACAAGGCGCGCGAGAGCATGCTGGCGGTCGACCACACCACCGCGCGCTACGAGTGCGATCCGGGAATGATCGCTTCGAAGTCGTTGGAGACCATCCTCGAGCAGGCCGCCCATGCCGGCAAAGACACCGGGGTCGTAAGTACCGCTCGGCTGACGCATGCGACCCCGGGCGCGAACTACGCGCACACGGCGGTGCGTGACTGGGAGAGTGACAGCGAGATCCGCTCGCATGAGGACACCAGCGGATTGCCCGCTGATTCCTGCGCGGTGAAAGATATCGCCCGCCAACTCATCGAGCTGCCGAACGCAGTCAAGGATAGCCTGAAGGTGGCCCTGGGGGGCGGTCGTTCCTATTTTCAACCGGACACCCTGGTCGATCCGGAAGACGGCGGCACCAACATGGGTCGCCGCAAGGATGGCCGCGACCTGACCGCCGAGTGGGTGAGCACACGCGGCCCCAGCGCCAAGTTTGTGTATGACCAGGCAGGCTTCGACGCGGCGGATCCGGCGGCGACCAGCCACTTGCTCGGGCTGTTCGAACGCTCGCATATGGAATACGAGCATGACCGTCCGAACGACACGGGGGGTGAGCCAGCGCTGTCCGAGATGACCGCGAAGGCAATCCAGATCCTCTCGAAGAAAAGGAAGAGAGGCTTCTACCTGCACGTGGAGAGCGGGCGCATCGACCACGCACACCACGCCGGTAACCCTTATCGGGCCCTCACCGACACCATCGAGTTCGCGAAGGCGATCCAAAAAGCTTACGAGATGACCGATCCCGACAAGACGCTCATCATCGTGACCGCCGACCACAGTCATGTGTTCACGATCGCCGGCTACCCCCATCGCGGCAACCCGATCCTCGGTAAAGTAGCCGAGGTGCCGAACGTAGACGGGGATCCGACGGAGCTCCAAAGCGATGCGCTCGGCCTGCCTTACACCACGCTGAGCTATGCCAACGGCCCCGGGTACACCGGTGCGTCCGATCTCCAGCCTGCCGGCCTCAAGACATTCCCGCACGATCCGGCGTCCTTCACCAACGGCGCATTGCGGCCCGACATGATGAGCGTCGACACCACGGTACCGGGCTTCATGCCGGAATCGACGGTACCGCTCTCTTCGGAAACGCATTCGGGTGAGGATGTGGCGATCTACGCCAGCGGTCCCAAAGCGCACCTCGTGCGTGGCGTCATGGAACAGAACTGGATCTATCACGTGATGAAGGAAGCCTTCCGCTTCTAAGCGGGCTCAACGTCATAGTTGTGCTCATCGGGTGGCTACGCCAGTCAGCCGGGAAGGCAGGGACGCCTTCCCATGCTTTTGAATAGGAGCCACGGGATTCACATGGATCGACTCAAAATAACGACTGCATGGCTCTTGATCGTGTTGTCCGCAACCCTGCAGGGGGTTCCGAGGGAGATAGAGGCGACCGGTACCGGCGCGGGCCATGATCATGTCCCGGCCGCGGCGCCGGCGAGAGCGTTCCCGCCACTCGCCGCGCTATACGAGACGCAGGTACTTGCCGAGGGAGATCAGACCACGGCACAGGGCCACGCGCCGTTGCGCTGGTATCTGTGGCGCGCTGACCAGCGGGTCGAAACCCGCACGGTGGGCGGCGTGTTCAGCGAAATCTGGTCGAGGGATAGCAAGGGGCGTATCTCCAAGGAGCAGGTTTTTCCCGACGACCGAGCCGTGGTCGATTATTACCCCGGCGATCTCGCTGCCATGCACAATCAGCTGTCGTGGCGTCATCTGCAATCCCTTATGGATCCGCAGGCACTGGGAACAGACCTGAAGGAAGTAAGCTCGCGCAAGGCAAAAACTGGTTTGGTCAAGGTCTTTCGCGGCACGCTCGACGGCGTCTCGACGGAAGTGCACTGGTTAGTTTCGATCTCGCTTCCGTTATTAATCGAACGCCGTGATCAGAGCCGTCGGATCGTCACACGCTTGATCGAGACCTGGTCTGTCGACGCTGCGCCCGTACCGCGCAGCAAGACAGAAACGCTCGCGGGGTATCGCCGGATTGACTTCGCCGATTTCGGCGACAAGGAGAAGGATCCGCTGGTGCGTAAGGCCACTCGGGTTGCCGGCCGGCAGCACCTACACTCGCACTAGCGTGATGCGCTTCAAATCGTTGCCGCTGTCGAAGATCAATTTCCCGTCGGCGGCACGAATCGAAAACGAACGTGCGCCGAACGCATAGAGCTGCTCGAAATCGCCGTCCTTATCGCGATCGCCATTGGCGGTGGTGACGTTGAGCCGCCCGAGTTGCTTATCCTCTTGCAGGTCGGCGGCGTTCGGGAATGCGACCGGATCCCGTATCAAATCCTTGACGCGCTCCTCTTCGCTGAAACCGTCGTAATCGCGCGCATCGCCTTCGTTCGCCATGATCAGATAGGTGCGGCCGCGATGCCTGAAGCTATCGATGCCATCGGGTTGATACATGCCGAGCACCGGCCAGTTGGCGATGTTGATGGCTGGTCTCTATCGCTGGCGTCGAACGGGCGCCCAGGCTACCTCCGGGCCAGAACACTTTAAGGGGAATGTTTCGTGCTGCTCGTGTTGTTTGTGCCTATTTCCTGAGCAAGGTGTTCCAAGCTGACGTGCCTCACGTCCTTGCCCTTCACAAGGTATATCACATACTCCGCGATGTTCTTGGCGTGGTCACCGACGCGCTCAAGCGCCTTGACGACGAAGAGTATATCGATCGCGGGGCCGATCATTCTGGGGTCCTCCATCATGTAGGTGATGAGGCGCCGCAACGCTGTTTGGTATTCCGCATCGAGCTCGCGATCCCTGCGGGCGATGGTCACCGCCCCTGCCACATCGAGGTGTGCCAGCGCGTCGAGCGCGCCTTCTAACATCTCCAAAGCCAGCTTCCCCATGGTCGACACATCGCGCAGCAGCCCGGCGTTAAACGGGTTTGCGACATGCTGGCTAAACAGAAGCGTCATTTTGCCAATCTTCTTCGCCTTGTCGCCGATACGCTCGAAATCCGCCACCGCCTTGACCATCGACATCAACAGCCGCAAGTCACTGGCCACTGGCTGCCGTCGCGCAATGAGCGCCACCGTCCCCTCGTCGATCTTGACGTCATAGCCGTTGACCTCGTAATCGCGATTGATCACGAGGTCGGCCGTCTCGACATCTCCTCGCTCCAGTGCAGCGACAGCCTGAGCGATCTGCTCCTTGACCAGCGCCCCCATATCCAGCACGAGCTGGCGCAGCGAGGCCAACTCCTCGTCGTACTGCTTATCGGTATGTGTTCGTTGCTCCGGCGTCATGCCGCCCTCCACAGGTGAATTCACCTTATCCGAAGCGACCGGTCAAGTAGTTCTCGGTCCGCCGATCAGAAGGGTTGGTGAACAAAGTCTTGGTCGGCGCGAACTCGACGAGCTCCCCTAAGTACATAAAGGCCGTATAGTCGGAGACGCGCGCGGCCTGTTGCATGTTGTGCGTGACAATGAGAATGGTCACCCGCGCCTTGAGGCCTTGGATGAGATCCTCGATGCTGGCCGTGGCGATGGGATCCAGGGCCGACGTGGGTTCATCGAAGAGCAAAAGCTCGGGCTCGGTGGCCAGGGCGCGGGCGATGCATAGCCGTTGCTGCTGGCCGCCCGATAGATTCAAAGCCATGTCGTCCAGGCGGTCCTTGACCTCCGCCCAGAGCGCGGCGTCGCGCAACGCCTGCTCGACCTTCTCGACGAGCAGGCGCCGGTTGCGTTCCCCGCGCACGCGCAGCCCATAGGCCACATTGTCGAATACGGACTTGGGGAAGGGATTGGGCTTTTGAAACACCATGCCGATGCGCATGCGCACCTCTATGGGGTCCACGTCCTTGTCGAGCAGGTCGATGTCATCGGGGTAGAAGCGGATCCCCCCTTCATAGCGGCTCCCGGGATAGAGGTCGTGCATCCGGTTGACAGCCCGCAGAAACGTTGATTTGCCGCACCCCGAGGGCCCGATGAGGGCAGTCACCTGGTGCTCGGCGACCGGCAGATTGACCGCCTTGAGCGCCGCGACCTCACCATAGTAAAAGCTCAACCCTTTGGCCTCGGCCTTGAGCTTTCTCAGGTCATGGGCCTCGGGGGTCGGCGCCTCTTCGCGCTCGCTGTCAACGAGCGAGCGAAAGTACAGCTTATTGAGCGTTTCGTCCATCGCGCTACCAGTTGCCGCGCTTGCGAAAGCGAAACCGCAGCCAGATGGCCAAGGCGTTCATAGCGAGGGTCATGCCGAGCAGCACGAAGCCGGCCGCCGCCGCGTTTTCCAAAAACGCTGCTTGAGGACGGGAGACCCAGTTGAACATCTGAATGGGCATCACCGTGAAGGGCGCAAACAGCCAGTCGAACGAGAGGTAAGGGAATCCACTCTCCACCGGTGCCGGCGGCAGGAAAGCGATAAAGGTGAGCGCCCCCATGGTGATGAGGGGTGCGGTTTCGCCGATTGCGCTGGCCATGCCAATGATAATGCCGGTCAGGATCCTACCCATCGAATAGGGCAGGAGGTGGTCCTTGACAGTCTGCCATTTGGTGGCTCCCAAGGCATACGAGCCCTCGCGAATGGCCGCTGGGATCCCGCGTATGGCCTCGCGGGTGACCACGATCACCACGGCCAGGATCATCAGGGCCAGGGTCAGGCCAGCGGAAAGAATGCTCTGGCCGAAGTCGAGCTGGTACACAAACAGTCCCAGCGCTAGCAGGCCGTAGACGATGGAAGGCACCGCGGCGAGATTGGTCACGTTGATCTCCATGAGATTGGTCAGCCAATTGCGCGGTGCGTACTCCTCCAGGTAGATCCCGGCCATGACGCCCAGGGGGATCGCGGCCGCGGCGGTGACCAGCATGACGAGCGCGGTGCCGACCCAAGCCGAGAGGATGCCGGCCCGCTCGGCATGGCGCGACGGGTAAGAGGTGAAAAAATCCCACGACAGCCGCCCGCCACCGTCTATGCCCATGTCGATGATGAGGGCAAGCAGGGTCATTACGCCCACCATCATGGACAGGAGACCGAGGATGGCGAAGACCTTATCCCAGCGCTTGCGCCGGGCAACCAGTTGCCGGATCTCCTGGACATCCTGCGCCGGCATCAGTAAACCTCCCGGAAGCGCCTACGCACTAGATGCCCCGTGACGTTGAGTGTCAGGGTCATGATCATAAGCACTAAGCCCGCCGCGAAGATACTCTGATACTCAAGGCTACCGTGGGGGAGATCCCCCAGGCTTACCTGCGCGATATAGGCGGTTATGGTGGCGCCGGGTTCCATGGGGTTCCAGGAGAAGTTGGGCTGCTGGCCCGCGGCCACCGCTACCACCATGGTCTCACCGATGGCGATCGAGATCCCGAGTATGTAGGCGGCCACGATGCCGGAGATCGCCGCGGGCAATACCACCTTGATGGCCGTCTGAAAGCGCGTGGCGCCCATGGCATAGGAGGCCTCGCGAAGGGCCATGGGCACAGCGCGCATGGCATCCTCGCTGAGGGAGCTCAACTGGGGGATGATCAGAACGCCG
>MUGK01000142.1 GCA_002007425.1 Chromatiales bacterium USCg_Taylor
ACTGGTACGGGAGCTGGGCGGCGGACGGTTCCTGGAAGGGTACGAAGGAAAGCTTTTCCATCCTGACTTCATGGAGCGGGTGCTTGATCCGCGCTATTTGCTGGAACTGAGCGAACGCAATCCTGAAGCAACTCTTTTGTGGCTACAGTTTATTCTGGAGGTCGGTGGGCAACGTTTCCTGGAAAAACACGGCAGGGAATTCTTTGATCAGGCCTTCGATAGATTCGTCCTGACTCATCCTCTTCGCCAGAAGCCCTCCGCCCTCGCGGTGGCGTTACGCCTTGCCCGGGCTATTGAGTCGCCCCCAGTAACCGAAAGGATAGGCCAGTGGTTAGATTCCTTCTTTCTCGTCTCCGCCGCTGGTCATTCAGCGTTTTCAGCTTTGCCTTTGGCGTCGCTCCCTGATCTTCATTGGCTGGCCAGCAGGACCGGTCATAAACAATTAATGTCGGAACTCAGCGTCGTCTCTCGCCTGGAAAGTTCTGGGATCGTCCAACCCGATGCTGCACCGGACGCTCCCGATCGTCGCGCCCGTGAGCTTTAGTCTTGGTCTGCCCAAGAAGGCGGATGAACAAGAGTTCGCGGTCAGAGTAAAAATTCCCACGCTACCGCGGCCTAGTTTCCGTGCGCTGCGGTCCCGGCTTTTGTTTCGCGATGCGTAAAGCAAGCGTGGCTTCAATCTGTCGTCCCCTTCGCCGCGGCTGGCGTCGTCAACACATGGACGTGATTAGGCTTCATCGCAAGACGTGTACAGAGACTCGGTATTTTCGAGCGGCTTCGCCCAGATATTCTAGGTAGAAGCGGTATTCCTCCTCCGCATAGAAGCAGGCTTGGCGATTATCGCCCCCTCCATGACGTGCGGGGGGATCGACGACGGGCCATACCTCCCAGTCCCTCAGTATTGTTCCTTTCGACGAAAAGGGCGTTTATTGTTTATACCTGAGTATACCTACCAGGGGTATAATATTGCATGTGAGCCGCGCGTCTTCCTCGGAAAAGCCCCTGCACTGGGTCGGATCATCAAAGAAAGATTTGCTGGCCTTCCCGGAAGAAGTTATCGATGACATTGGATACGCGCTCGGGGTGGTGCAACTTGGTGGAACGTCGCCCTCGGCGAAGTCATGGAAAGTCGAGGGGCCGGGCGTGTTGGAGATTGTGAAGGGTTTTCGAGGTGACGCATATCGCGTGGTCTATAGCGTGCGGTTTAAGGAAGCGGTATATGTACTGCACTGCTTTCAGAAGAAATCGCCTTCCGGATATCAGCACGGCGAAGAGCGATACGAGGTTGATTCATGAACGATTGAAGGCGGCTCAAGTGGATTACGAGGTACGTTATGGCAAAAAAGCGTGATGTGGTTGAAGCGGGGAGCGGAAATGTGTTTGAAGACTTGGGCTTTGCCGATGCCGGCGAACGCAGGCTGAAGGTGCAGCTTGCGATGCGGGTAAACGAGCTCATCGAAGATCGCGGTCTCACCCAGGTGAAGGCGGCTAAGCTTTTTGTTATTCCGCAGCCGCACGTCTCTGAGTTGGCGAACTACAAGCTCAGCCGGTTCTCCTCAGAGCGACTTATGCATTTCATTACTCTCCTCGATCGTGATGTGGAGATCGTGATTCGGCCTAAGGCCGCCGATCATCCCCAGGGTATGGTGTCGGTATCGGTCGCGCCGTAGGCTAAGGAGACCCTCCGTTTCTAATTCGCTTATGGGACAGCACAACGAGATCGCCGAAAAACTAGCACAGTTATTAGACTGTGTGTTACGACAGTCCTCGGGGCCGATGGCGTTCCCGGACTCGGCAAGCCGGGATGCTAGTGCGCAGGCGCAATTGCTTTATGAGCGCTGGATGTGTAAACCGGAGTGGTCGCTGCGGGCGGAAGGCATTCCGCTCCTTATTGGAATCGCGCCCGATGCGTGGGAAACACTGCGCGCTTCCGGTGCATGCGGCACTCTGGAGCACGAGCTGTGGGCCTCCGTGAGAGATGCGGTCATTACCGAAGGCAAACCGCGAGTAATCAACCCTGAGTCCCGAGAAGAGGATTGGCGTTGTGCGCCGAGCGATCTCTATCAGTGGGCGCGCGCCTCGGGCGTTCCCATCCCGGAACCTTTCGAGGCGCTCATGCAGTTCATCCAGCGCGTGGTTCAACGGCCCGCGGCCTCGTCACCAGACGCCCTCTGCCGGGAACCTAATCCGTCTGCGAGAAACGATGCTCCCGGCATACGGGAAAAAGTGCTCGGCGCGGCGCTTAACGTGCTCGCCAAATGTCCGGACCAGTGTTACGACCAACATGGTTTGGTGAGTGGCGAGAAGATCACTAAGTTGATCGCGGCGCAATCCACGCGCTGGTTTGATACAAAGGAGCCCCCGATGCGTACCGGCGAGATGGCGGAGCTGATCGATAAATGGTTGGAGTAGGCCAACGCTACGGATTTTAACCCCCATGAACCTGGGCGATACGATAGGGACGCTCGCGATGACCGATGCGGTCGCGCGCGAATGGGAGGTGCTCATCGTCGGCGCGGGGCCGGCCGGTGCGTTCGCCGCGCACGCATTGGCGCGGCACGGGCTACGGGTGCTGCTGGTCGATAAAGCGGCTTTTCCGCGCTACAAAGTGTGCGGTGCCTGCTTGAATCCACGCACCTTGGCGGTATTGAACGCGGCCGGCCTCGGTGCCTTGGCGGAGCGTTGCGGAGCGGAACCCATCAAGGCGTTCCATGCCGCGATCCGAGGCCGGGATCTAGCGCTCGCCGTACCGGGAGGGGTTGCGCTCAGCCGCGAGGCGTTTGACGCGGCATTGATCCAAGCGGCCATCGGCGCGGGCGCGCAGTTTCTGTCCGGCACGGTCGCATGTTTAGGAGCCGGCACGAAGCCGGCCGTCGAATTGCGGCAGGGCCCTCAATGCGGTGCCGTGTCGAGCCGGCTGGTGTTATGCGCCGACGGGCTCGGCAGCCGTTTGATCCGAGCGGCAGTGAAAGATGCTCCGCGGGTTGCACGGGATTCGCGCGTCGGGGCCGGCGTGATCGTCGCGGCGGCGCCCGCTTTCTATGAGTCCGGAGTGATCTTCATGGCCTGCGGCGCGCGCGGCTACGTCGGGTTGGTGCGCGTGGAGGACGGACGGCTGAATGTGGCGGCGGCGTTCGATCGGGGGTTCGTCCGCACACTGGGCGGGGCGGGGGCCGCGGCGGCGGCGATTCTGAACGAGGTGGGTTGGCCGCCAATTCCGAAACTCGCCGAGGAGGTTTGGCGGGGAACGGCGCGCTTGACCGTGCAGGCGCCGTGTCTCGCCTCTGAGCGCGTGTTCGTCCTGGGCGACGCCGCGGGTTACGTGGAACCCTTCACCGGCGAGGGCATCGCCTGGGCGTTGGCCTCGGCGGAAGCCGTGGTCCCGTTAGCGCTCGCGGCGGTTCAACGCTGGGATCCCGCCCTGATCGCGGAGTGGGAATGTGCCTATCGCCGCGTGATCGGGCGCAGAGTCCTCTGCCACGCCGCCGCCGGGATTCTCAGGCGACCGGGCTTAACACGGGCGGCGTTTTCCATCCTGGCGCGGATCCCCGGGTTGGCGGCGCCGCTGCTGAAAGCATTGAATCATCGGCCTACGATGCGTGCGAGTCATCCGGTGTGACGCCTCGGAGCTTGTGAAAAAATCTGCTGCGCTCGCGACCCCGCGCTTGAGCTATCATGTCTAAAAAACACAACGGCTAATGGCAATGTTCGTCACTGGGCTCGGCACCGCCGTCCCTCCGCGGCGCTATACGCAGGCCGAATGCTGGGAGGCGTTTAAGTTTTCCTCGTTCGCTACCCGGCTCGACCGGCGTGCCTGTGCTCTCATCGAGCAGGTATTGCTCGGCGATAACGGCATCGCAACCAGGCATCTTGCGCCGGAAAACCTGCGCGAAGTGTTCGAGATCGACGCCGACACCCTGCATCGGCGCTTCGGCGATCACGCTCCTCGGCTGGCGATCGCCGCGGCGCGCCAGGCGCTCGAAAACGCCGGCCGGCGTGCCCCCGAGATCGATGCGGTGATCGCAAGCACCTGTACAGGATACCTGTGTCCGGGCCTGACGAGTTACCTGATAGAGGGACTCGGGTTGCGGCAGAACGCCTTGGCGTTCGATCTCGTCGGTCAGGGATGCGGCGCCGCCTTGCCCAATTGGATGATGGCGGAGGCGCTGCTTGCGGCCGGCCGGTGCCGGAATGTGCTGGCCGTCTCAGCCGAAGTGTGCAGTGCGGCGATCTATCTCGACAACGATCCGGGCGTGCTGATCAGCGGTTGCTTGTTCGGTGATGGGGCGGGCGCGGCGGTGCTCTCCGATGCCGCCGCTCAGGGCCGTCGGCGCATCGAATGGAAAACGAGCGCGTCCCTTACCGATCCCGAACGGCGCGATGATCTGCGTTTTGAACAGCGCCAGGGGATGTTGCGCAATATCCTGACCCGGCCCGTTCCAAAGCTTGCGGCGGCTTATGCGGAACGGGTATTGGGGACGGTACTGGAAGCGTCCTGTATGAACAAGCAAAATATCAGCACTTGGATTTGGCACGCGGGCGGGCGCGATGTGCTCGCGGCTCTAAAGGAACGATTGGAGCTACCCGAGGAGGCGATCCTCCATAGCCGCGAGGCATTGAGCGAATTCGGCAACCTGAGCAGCGCCTTCGTGTACTTCGTGCTCAGCGCCGCCCTGAAACATTCGGCGCCCCCCGGTTGGTGGTGGATGTCCTCGTTTGGCGCCGGGTTTAGCTGTCACGGGGCCTTGTTGGAAGTGAGCGCTTGTGAATAAATCTACTGCGCAACCCGCCCGCATCGTTGCGCGGTGCTCGGAATCCTCATGTATTTCCATATACACTCCGGTTCCTGTGCGCCGCGCGCCTCGCGGGCGGGCGTGCTCGCTACGATTTCTTCACAAGCTCTGAGCTAAACGGCCAAGCCTTGATAATGACGACCTTAGAACGCTTACAGGCGTTGCTGGTTAAGCACAACCAAGTTACACACGGTGATCTCGTGCCGGCCGCGTCGCTCGAGGCGCTCGGGCTCGACTCGATGGATACCATCGATCTGCTGTTCAACATCGAAGACGAATTCAACATCACCGTGCCGCGTGACCAGGCGCCCCTGAAGACCCTCCAGGACGTTGTCGATTACATCGATCGCTTGGTTTCAGAGCAGCACGTTCAGCCTGCTATTGAGGAACGCGGTCCTTGAGAAGGGTGGTCATTACCGGGCTGGGGGTGATCTCACCGCTCGGGAATGATCCTCAAGAGTTCTTCAAAAACCTGCTCGCGGGAAGGTCCGGCATCGGGAGGCTGCAAACGCCGTTCGCCGAAGAGCTGTCGATCCGCATCGGCGCGCAGGTTCATTTTGACGGCGCGCTGTTTTTCCCTCCTGGCCGCTTGAAAATTCTAGATCGCGTCAGTCAGCTCGCCCTGAGCGCGGCGGCACAGGCCGTGACCGATGCGGGGCTGGTCTTCCAAGGCGGCGACGATCCCCGGTGCGGTGTGTATTTGGGCACGGGCATGGGCGGCGCGGAAACGACCGATGCCGGGTATGCGATTTTGTATCGCGAGGGATCGGAGCGTTTGCAGCCCTTCACGGTGGTGATGACGATGAACAATGCCCCCGCCGCGTGGATTGCTCTCGAATATGGGCTGACGGGTCCCTGTCTCACGTATTCGACCGCTTGCTCCTCGTCCGCCGTGGCGGTGGGGGAAGCCTATCGCCAGATCGCGCTCGGACGCATCGACGCGGCGCTCGCGGGCGGCGCCGAGGCGCCTCTGACCTATGGCACCATGAAGGCCTGGGAAGCCCTGCGTACGCTCGCCTTGGAGGACCCGGAAAATCCCGCGGCGTCTTGCAAACCGTTCTCGAAGAACCGTACCGGGCTGGTGCTCGGTGAAGGCGCGGCAATCGTCGTTCTGGAGGATCTGGAACGGGCACGATCCCGCGGTGTGCCAACCTATGCCGAGCTTGTCGGCTACAGCCAGACCACCGACGTCGCGCACATTACCCGGCCCTCGCTCGCAGGCCAGGCGCACGCACTACGGTCCGCGTTGGAGGATTCCAAGATGGGACCGGAAGAAATCGATTACATCAATGCCCATGGGACGGCGACGCTTCAAAACGACTCAGTGGAGACCGCCGCGATCAAAGAGGTATTCGGCCGCCACGGCTATCAGATCCCGATTAGCTCGACAAAATCCATGCACGGGCATCTCTTAGGCGCGGCGGGGGCCATGGAATTAATTGTCGCGATCATGAGCTTAAAACACCAAGCCGTACCGCCGACCATCAATCTCACGCATCCGGACCCCGAGTGTGACCTCGATTACGTCGCGAATAGCGCTCGAACGAACGTCGCCGTCGCCACCGTGATGTCGAATTCCTTTGCCTTTGGGGGCACCAATGCCGTGCTCATCGCTCGAAAGTATGAAGGTTAACTAACCCGCACGTGGTATTGTGGTTCCTCGCCGGTCTCAGCCATATTAAGCCCCGTTGTGCAATGCAAATAGGATTTCTCGATAGGGGTGCTACACTTTCTAATTGAGGCGTCGGCATTGAGGAGCGTCCTTCACGGAAAGCGGCCGGCCGATGTCATTTGGCCGTCATACATTCGCAGGATAATGTCCTTCGCACTCAGAGGGCGGTTCATCTGAGAGGCTGTGAATCAATTGTCATTTGACGGTAGTTCAGACACAGATATGACCGTCGGTCGAGGCGTTGAGGTAGATTTCGCATCCGAGCGGTATG
>MUGK01000143.1 GCA_002007425.1 Chromatiales bacterium USCg_Taylor
GGGTGCGTGATAATGTCCGCCACACACTTTTCCCCAGCCAGCACCGGCGACAGCAGAATTCGGTTGTAGTTGCCATGCGGTTCAGCGCCGTACACCGTGATGTCGTACAGGTCCGGCGCCAGCTTCAGCAGCTCTTCCAACGCCCGCCCGCCTGCCATGCCATTGCCGATCAGCACCAGGCTTGGACGCGGCTTCATGATCCGTTCCCCACCCACACGGTGTGCCCTTCCACACGCACCGGGTAAACCTTGAGCTGCACGGCCGGGTCTTCCACACACGCGCCGCTGGCCAGGCTGAAGTGATGCTTGTACACCGGCGAGGCGACGACGCGCTCGCCCTTGACGTCACCGACGATGCCGCGCGCCAGCACGTTGGCGCGAGAAAACGGATCGCGGTTGTCGAGGGCGTAAAGGCTGTCGTCGTCGAGCCGGAACACGGCGACCTGCTTTCCGTTCACCAGCGCGCAGACGCCGCTGTTCGATAGGCGTCCTCCCACTGGCGATCCTCGTTGGTGACGATGCCGTGGCCGTTCGAAAAGCTGTCCTGGACCCGTTTGAAGAATCGCAGGCGATCGAAAAAATGGCTCATTCTAATGTCTCCTGCCTACACGCGCTAAGCTTTTCATCAGGTCCGATCCCCCGCTCCCTCGATTTAAGCCGGAATGCTCATCAGCCCCTTGCTGACCATGACGGCGGGACCGCCGACCCGGACGGTGAGGTCCGCGGTCCGTTTATTATCCATCTCCACCGTCAACAGGCTCTTGCGGGTGGCCGCCTGGCCCCGGTCGATGGTGAAACCGTAGGTTCCGATGCGGATGTGCGAATGGGCGCAGAGATACCCCGCGAAGGCGGGCATCGCCGATCCGATCGGAGGGTCGTCGTCAAAGCCGATGTGGGGACCGATGAGCCGCGCATGGAAATTGGATCCGAGCGTTTCGGTGCGGGTCGCAAAAAGCAGGATCTCGCGGGCAAAGGTCGCGGGGGCCGCAGATTGGCTCCACGCCGTATAATTGAATTGGGCGCGGCGTACCGCTGCATAAGAGCTGATAGGCACGATGAGATAGGGATACCCGCAGGATACCAACAACGGAGTATATTTAGGCGCCCGCGGTGCCCGCAGGTCGGAGCCGCCCAAGGACAGGATCCCGGCCAGCTCGTCTTCGGCCGGCACGAACCGGTCGATCGTATACTGCGTCTTCATGGAAAATTGCGCCCGCATCGGTCTGGCAGGCGCTTTCGGATCGCGGGTGATGTGCACTTCCACGGGGCCGCTCTGCTGCTCAAGGACAACGGGAGTGTGCGGTTGCGGCAGTGCGATCGCGCCGATCGAGGCAAGCACGAACGCGGCGGCGATGATTCCGTGGCCGCCGAACTCGGCCTCGGCCAGCGGAGAAAAGATGCGGATCCGCCACCTGCCGGTATCTTTTAGCGCGGGAAACACAAACACGGTTTGCGGGAGATTTAGCTCCCGCGCGATCAGTTGCATCTTCGCCGCATCCAGCCCTTGGGCGTCGGGAAACACGGCGATCTGTGCGCCGTGAAACACGGAATCGGTGAACACATCGGCGGTGTAAAACTCGAGATCCACTGCTTGTTTTCCTTATGCTTGTTCATGGCGAAGCTCAGCTTGAGCCTCTCAGTCCGGCACCCGAACGCCAATATGCACCCGGCCCGCGACGACTCGCACCGCGTAAGTCTCGACATGGGCCTCCTTTTTCTCGAGACATTGGCCGGTGATCAGGCTGAAGTGCTGTTTGTACAGCGGTGAGGCGACGACGAGCTCACCATTGATATCACCGACGATACCACGGTGCAAGACATTGGCCTTGCCGATGGGATCGTAGTTGTCGATCGCATAGAGGCCGTCTTCGTTCAGGTAAAATATCGCGACTTGGCGGCCTTGCACCAGCGCGCAGCCGCCGTACCAGGGGACTAAATCGTCGAGCGCGCAAACATCCATCCACTCTGTCGATTCCTCAAACTCGATCGCCACAGCTAGATTTGCCCCTCTCACGGTAACTGGTTCAATCCTCCACGCGCTCTTGGCGCGAGCAGCTTTTCTGCTTCGGTCGCCGGCCGGATCTGGCCGCGCTCGTGCACGAAGATCACGTTGCTGTCTTTCTTGTCGCTATTGACGAAGTGGCGGAAACGCTTGACCTTGTCCGGGTCCTCGATGGTCTTTTTCCATTCGCATTCGTAGGTGTCGATGACCGCCGCCATCTCCGCCTCCAGTTCCGCGCCGATCCCGAGCGTGTCATGGATGATGACGTCCTTGAGATACTCGAGTCCGCCTTCCATGTTTTCCATCCACACGGCGGTCCGCTGCAGACGGCCGGCGGTGCGGATGTAGAACATGAAGAAGCGATCGATGTATTGGATCAGGGTGGCCTTGTCGAGGTCGGTGGCAAACAGATCGGCATGCCGAGGTTTCACGCCGCCGTTGCCGCAGACATACAGATTCCAGCCCTTGTCCGTGGCAATGACGCCGACATCCTTGCCCTGCGCCTCCGCGCACTCGCGGGTGCAGCCGGAGACCGCCATCTTGATCTTATGCGGCGCGCGCAAACCCTTATAGCGATCCTCGATCTCAATCGCGAGCCCCACGCTGTCCTGGACTCCATAACGGCACCAGGTGCTGCCGACGCAGGATTTAACGGTGCGCAAGGCCTTGGCATACGCATGGCCGGATTCAAAACCTGCGGCAACCAAGTCCTTCCAGATGTGCGGCAACTGATCGACCCGGGCCCCGAACATGTCGATGCGCTGCGCGCCCGTGATCTTGGTGTATAGCCCGTGCTGCTTCGCCACCCGTCCGAGCGCGATGAGTTTTTCCGGGGTGATCTCCCCGGCCGGAACGCGCGGGATCACCGAATAGGTGCCGTCCTTCTGCATATTGGCGAGATAGTGATCGTTGGTGTCTTGCAGCCCCGCATGCTCCTTCTGTAAGACGTAGTCGTTCCAGCACGCGGCCAGAATGGAGGCCACCGCCGGCTTGCAGATGTCGCAGCCGCGGCCGCGGCCGTGTTTGTCCAGTAACTCCTCGAAGGTCTTGCAGCGTTCGACCCGAACGATGTGGTATAGCTCTTGGCGGGAGTGAGGGAAATGCTCGCAGAGATCCTTTTTAACGGCGAACCCGAGCCGGGCCATCTCCTTGTTCAGGATTTGGGTCACGAGCGGCGCACAGCCGCCGCAGGTCGTGCTCGCCTTGGTCTCGCTCTTGAGCGCCCCGAGGCTTGTAGCGCCGGCGCGGATCGCCGCGCACAGCTCTCCCTTGCTGACGTTGTTGCAGGAGCAGATTTGGGCCACGTCCGGAAGAGCATCGACGCCGAGACCCGGCGCTCCGGCCGGGCTCACGGGCAGGATCAGCGCCTCGGGATGCTCGGGCAGGCCGAGACCGTTGAGCACGATCTGCAGGAGATTTCCGTAAGCCTCGGCCTCGCCTACCAGGACCGCGCCGAGCAAGTGCTGGCCCTCGGCGCTCACCACCAGCTTCTTGTAGATCCCGTTCGGCTCGTCGATGAAGGTGTAGGCGCGCGCGCCGTGGCTTTTGCCATGCGCGTCGCCGATGCTGGCGACATCGACGCCCAGGAGCTTGAGCTTGGTGCTCATGTCTGCGCCGGTGAAGCTCGCCGCGTCCCCGCAGAGGTGAGCCGACGCCACCTGGGCCATTTGATACCCCGGCCCGACCAGCCCGAAGATCTGGTTGTTCCATACCGCGCACTCGCCGATGGCATAGATATCCGCATCCGAGGTCTGGCAATGGTTATTGACCGAGATCCCGCCGCGCGCGCCGAGCGCGAGGTCGCAGGCGCGTGCGATCTCATCCCTCGGCCGGATCCCGGCCGAGAAAACTACCAGATCCGTCTCCAGAGATGCGCCGTCCTCGAACTCCAAGCGGTGCAGGCGCTCGCTGCCCGCCCCGATTCTCGTTGTGTTCTTGGCGACGTGCACCCGGACCCCCAGCGCTTCGATCTTGCTGCGCAGGACGGCGCCGCCGCCCGCATCGATCTGCACTGCCATGAGGCGCGGCGCGAACTCGACCACGTGGGTCTCGAGTCCTAGACTCTTCAAGGCGTTGGCCGCCTCCAGACCGAGCAAACCGCCCCCGACCACGACCCCGATGCGGCTCGCTTGCGCCTTGACGGTGATGGCCTCCAGATCCTCGATGGTGCGATAGACGAAGCAGCCTTCGCGATCGCTACCCGCGATGGGCGGCACGAAGGGATAAGAGCCGGTCGCGAGCACCAGCTTGTCGTAATCGACCTCGTGTCCGCGCGCGGAGGTGACGATCTTGTTCGCCCGATCGATGGCTACGGCCTTGTCGTTCAGGTGTACCGTGACGCCGTGCCGAGAATAGAAACCCTCGGCCACAAGCGACAGATCTTGCGCGTTCTTGCCGTTAAAGAACTCGGAAAGGTGGACTCGATCGTAGGCGTAGCGGGATTCTTCGCAAAAGGTGATCAGCTCGAATCGCTGCGCGACGGCGGAGCCCACCAAGGTCTCGACGAGCTTGTGGCCCACCATGCCGTTACCGATGATTACAAGGCGTGTTCTTGTCTGCATACCTTACCTCCGCGAACCGCTCTCGTGAGCTTGGAAGCAGCCCACCAAGGCATCCTCAAACAAGGGCAGCATGCGTGCCACTCTTGCCGCGCATTTAAGCATTTGAATCAAAGGTGATTACAATTCAATTGCCATCAATGGAAATCCGCCCACGCACCAAGCTAGGGCTGAACCTACTCTTGTGCACGATTATGGTGCGCCTTCAAGGCTTATGAACCAAAAGGTAGGACAGGAATACGACCATTAGGAATAGGATCCCCGACAGTCCTTGCCAAAACGCAACCGGGTTTCGTTCTATGAGCGGTTTCCGAGCGCTGCCGCACAATCCGGCGTTCGGATGGCGCAGATCGTACAGAAACTCGGAAAGGGCCTCATACCGCCTCGCCGGATCGGGTTGTACGGCTTTACGCAGAGCCCCATCGACCCACGGGGGAACATCAGGCCGAAAGGGAGTCAGCGGACGGTAGCTGAATCTTCGCAAGTCCATTTTTTTTTGCCACTCCGCGGAGGACACCCGATAGGGCAGTTGGTCTGTCAGAAGCTCGTAGGCGATAACCCCTAAAGCGTAGATATCGGAGCGCTGGGTCCCCGTCTGTCCCAGCAGGTATTCCGGGGCGGCGTAATTCTTGGTGCCGAGCAACTGTTCCCGCGCCACCGGGGTAGCGATCTCGGCGACACCCGCGACTTTGGCCGACCCAAAGTCGACCAGTTTTACCGTCCCGGCAAGATCGAGCATGATATTTTCCGGCTTGAGATCCTGGTGGATCATCTCCAAACGATGAAACGCTCGCAGCCCTTTGGCGATTTGCTCCACGAGCCCGCGCACGACCTCTAAAGAGGGCGCAGGGTGGTCCCGCATCCATTGCCTGAGCGTCGCTCCCTCTATGTACTCCGTGACGTGGTACAAGAACCGCCGCCGCCGGGTGGGCTTGTACACTTTCTCCACATGCGGGCTATCGATACGCTGCCCGATCCATTCCTCCAGGGTAAAGCGTTCGATATAGGCCGGGTCGGTTTCGAAGTTCACCGAAGGGGTTTTCAGCACCACCCGCAGCCCGGTCTCCAGGTCAAGAACGAGGTAAAGCTGGGTGCGTTTACTGGCGTAGATCTCCCGTATAACCCGGTAGCCATCGATGATCATGCCCTCAGTGAGGGCGGGCGGAAACGGCAGCTCGGTAAGCTCCTGAAAGACCTCATCCGGGTCTTGGCTGGGCAGGCTTTCCACCCGCAATACCTGACAGGTCGCGTTGTCGGGGCTGCTGTTGGCCAGAGCGCCGCGCACGATCAGCTCCGCCGCTTTCGCTAGGTCGGCTTGGCTTTCCAACACCAGCCCTGCGATCTCCCGATCACTGAAGTAATCATGCACCCCGTCCGTGGTAAAAACGAAAATATCCCCTTGCTCTACCGGAAGCCTGCAATAGTCGATCTGCAAGTGCATGTCCGCACCCATGGCGCGGCTCAGATAATGTTGGCTAAGGCTCATCCACACCCGGTGATCCACCGTGAGCTGTTCCATCTGCCCGCGACGCAGCCGGTAGATGCGGCTGTCGCCCACATGAATGACATGGGCGGTAGTGGACTTCAATACCAAGGTGCTCAAGGTGCTCACCCGTCCGCGCTGCGGGTCGCGACCGTTTCCACCTTGGGCATATAGCCAGGTATTCAAGGCCGCGAGCACGCGCTCTGCGGATTGCTTCACGGACCACGAGTCTGGGGTGCACAGGTAATCCTCGAGGAACCCCGTCACGCAGGCCTCGGCGGCTTCTGCGCCTTTATCGGAGCTGCTGACACCATCGGCGATGGCAGCCGCGATCCCTTTGCTTTTCCGCAGTCGCTCGGGCGGCAATCTCAAGCCGTGGAAGTCTTGGTTGCTTGGCTTTAATCCCCGCTCGGAGAACTGGCCTACGCTGACCTCGAGTTGGGCGGGCATGCTAGCGCTTGCGTATTGCCTAACTCAAATCGATCATCTGCACCGTGCCGTCGGGTAACACCTCCGCCATGGCTCCTTTAGGTTCGTCCATGAACACCACGGCGGTCAACGCCAACCCGGCGGTGGCGGCAATCACCAGGAAAAACGCTTGGGTAGAGGCAATGGAGAGAACGGTTAAAAAGCCCACTCCGCCGACGTTGCCATAGGCGCCCACGAGACCGGCGATCT
>MUGK01000144.1 GCA_002007425.1 Chromatiales bacterium USCg_Taylor
TCAGCCAATCAAGCGGTCCAGGAGGAACTGTTGCATTACCTGGCGGCTTTGAAAGCTGCGTGAGATCGCCATCAACCGAGATTTATGCAACGCTAGGGGTTATTCTCGATGGTTGATTGGTGGAGTGATTACTTCGCCTGCTGCGCCGGCGGCGCGGTCCACTTGCCATCTACGGCTTCCTCCTTCGGCCAGTAGAGGCGCATGGCCATCACAAACGGACCCTTTGGCGCTGGCAGCCAGTTGGCTTCCTTGTCCTTGCCAGGAGATTCATTCTGGATGAGCAGCGTCACCCCGCCGTCGGCATCGCGCTTGAGCTCCGGCAACATGGGTGAGTTGATCAGGTAGCGGTCGATGGGATTGGCCACGAGGAGGCTCTGCGGCATCTCATACATCGTTAGCGACCAGAAGGCGTGGACGGGCGGCAGTTTGTCCGGCGCGAAGCGCACGATGTAACGGTTGGCACCCGTCATCCTCTGCTTCGCCTCATCCACCAAATACATCGGATACATCGCTTCCTGTTTTGAGTTGCCATAGATGCCAAGGACGGCGGCGGCCATGCGGTAGAGATAATTGTTCTTCAGATATTCCCGCGTGCCGAAGACGTCGCCGGAGGTCACCTTCCCCGCAGCAAATTCTTTCTCCAATCTGACGAAGTCAGCCCAGGCGTCGGCCATGCCCTGCTCGATAACGGCCTTCATTTCCGGCTTGCTGGCATCCACTGTCTTCTCGGCGCCGACGCCGATTTTCGCGAAACGCGTCATGAGTTCTGTCTCGGAAGGTAACCGCCCGCGCAGGGCTCCCGATGGCGGGACCCGTCCATGACGCGCCTCTGCCAGCGGCGACCGAAGGCCGCGATGCGCTCGCCGCCACGTCCCCGTGCTGGCTATCTCTGGGAAGATTGATGGGGTCAGACACTGGATTAGCTAGCAATGTCTACAAGGCCATGGGCGGCGTCTACGCCCCGCCGGCTCCGTAGCCAGCGGCCGCCGCCGGGACGCCTTTTGTTCCGTCTCCCGAGGGCAGTTAGAGAGCAACCTAAAGGAGTACGAAAGGGGCCAGGCTCGAAAGACTTTTCACAATCTCAACGCTCCCTACCCGTATTCTGGCTCCTCTATCGCGTGCGCTTGGATATCGCAAGCTTCCACGCGGCTCACTAAGGGATCTTCCGATCTCAATTCTTATAGCGCCGATTACCGAACCACGTGCCGTGCCTGGGCTCGCTCGGGTGATGCTGCCCTTGATGGTACCCGTCGTGATAACCTTCCGAGTAGCCGCGGTGATAGGGCGGTTGATATCCACCGTAGGGAGAAGGGGAATAATAGGGTGGTTGGTAATACCCTTGGTAGACGCCATTGCCTCCGCCATAGATTTGGCGCTGGTAACCCTGATCGGTGCTATATCCATATACCGAAATACCGGTTCGATCGCCGGCGATGGCTGCCACGGAAACGGAAGCCAAGGCGCAGAGAAGGATGTATTTGACGCGTGTGTTTCGCTTGTCGCTTTGCATGAGGCGGATCTCGCAGTTTGTTGCTAATTCGACCCCATCGGGTGGGTGAAGTTGCTTGGTACCTGGGCTCTTTTCGGACTAAGGCTCGCGGACGACGCGCAACCCGACATCATCGTAGCGGCCGCCGGCATTGAGCCGAAAGCGCTTGGTCGAGCGCAGGGATTTCGCCGGCGTGCTGTAGGCGCCACCGCGGGCCACTCGCATGCTACACTTGGGCGTCTCCCAGGCGCTCCCATCGGAGGGAGCGCCCGTGTACGACGGATGATAGCAATCCTGTACCCATTCCAAGACGTTCCCGGCGGTATCATGCAGACCGAACGGATTGGCCTTAAAGCTGCCGACGGGCACCGGTTGTTGTGCAGTGAGATCGCTACCACACCCATAGCAGTGCGCCTTACCTTCTTCGATCTGGTAACCCCACCAGTAAGGCGTCTGCGTACCGGCCGTCGCGGCATATTCCCATTCCGCTTCCGTGGGGAGCCGGTAACCATGTCCGGTCGCCTGCGCCAACCAGCGCGTGTAGGCGACGGCATCATTCCAAGTAACGAGGACCACCGGCGTTCGATCGTCGGTTCGTGCGGAACGGTTGCCCAACGATCTCCCCGTCGCCCGTGCGAACGGAGCATACTCGGCACGGGTGACTTCGTGACGGCTCATCGCGAAGCGTTTGACGGCGACTTGGTGCCGGGGACTTTCATCGGCCGCCGCCGCGGTTTTAGTGCTTCCCATCGGGAAGGAACCCTCCGGGATCCAGACCATCTCGGGTCCCTGGCCGCCACCGCCCAGCGAGTCGCGAAAAACCTCGGGTTCGGCGAGCGGTACCGTCGCGCTTGATTTGCTTGGCTCGGCGGCGGAGGGATCCGTATCCCGGTCCGAACCCGCTTGGGGCCGATCGATCTCCTGCGCTATGCCGGGCGCTTGCCTCTCACCGGCGGCCGGATTATCCATGGACACCGGATCGGGCGGCACCGCTTCGGGGGGAAAGAGGTCTTGCGCATACTTGAAGAGTAGGACTGCAATCAAGCCCAACACCGCTGCGATGCCGGCTGTGACGAGTACCGGCCGGGCCCGCCTCGGTTCCGGGGCGGCCACTTCCGGTATCTCTTCGGCCGCCGGTGGCGCGGGGAGCGCGACGGCTTCTGTTTGAATCGAGGGGGGAGGCTCGCTTTTTACCGGCTCCGCAGTTTCGAGAACGTTGATGGCGAGCACGGTGGTGTTGTCTTGGTGCTTTGCCTTGGCGTTTTCCGCGGCTTTGAGCAGTCCATCGACTAGGCTATTTGCTGTGCTTGCCTCGTTGCCGAGAGCCGCGATCTGATCCTCGGCTAGGGTATCGAGACCGTCGGTAGCCAGGATCACCTTATCCCCCGGCAGGAGCTTCAGCGGCTCGCCGGGGCAGTCGATCTCAAAAATATCCTCGCCGGTCAATGCGCTTAAGAGCATGTTTCTGGAGCTCCCCGGTTCGGGTTCCACGGGCTGGCCCAAAGCCGCCATGCGATCCAGAAAGCCGCCGTAACTATGATCGGCGTTGGCTTTTTTTAGCTGGTGATTGCGCAATAGGTAAATGTGGCTATCGCCGACACTCACGTAATAGAGATGAGAACCTGATAATACGACGCTTACCAAGGTGCATCCCATGCCTTGCAGGGCGCTCATTTCCTTGGCGGTGTCACCAATGACTTTGTTGGCGTGCGCTATCCCTTCGTGGAGTAGGGCTGGAATATCTCCTTCGGCGTAGTGGGCGGTCACGTGCCGATTGAAGGTCTGTACCGCGAGATTACTGGCAAGATGACCAGCCGCATGGCCGCCCATGCCGTCGGCCACGATCAGGACGGCGTCGGCGCCGGCATCCGATTTCTCGCTGAGATACGTGATTAGAAACGCATCTTCCTGAGAATTGCGGCGGCCGATGATCTGTGATCCGGCAAGCTCGAACCGTACTGGCATCGTGAATAATCGACCGGGCTTTAGACTTTTGTTATAAAGCGTTGGCGGGGATAATTTTAAGTAGGTTAGTTTATCAAATTTGATAAAGCTATCGGGAAAGGGCGTGTTGCTTGACTGATGACGCGGGGATTTATATGCGCGAAACATGCCTATCTGAATCCACCGATCGGC
The DNA here is from genome assembly GCA_002007425.1 of Chromatiales bacterium USCg_Taylor. Classification (GTDB taxonomy): domain Bacteria; phylum Pseudomonadota; class Gammaproteobacteria; order JACCXJ01; family JACCXJ01; genus USCg-Taylor. The sequence continues at coordinate 3,626 of MUGK01000144.1, forward strand.
GTGGGCTAATGGCGGCGAGCCAAATTATCGAAGCCCTTGAGCGCTTGGATCCAGCCATCGGGCAATGCATGCTGCGCGACCAGCGTCCGCTGCGACGTCGCTTGACGAGCGTGCGCGCCGCACAAGCGGCCGGCGGGACGGATCCGAACGCGCTCGGCGCACTCGAACGGCAGATACAGGCATCGATCGATACCGCCCGGCGGCGATCCGAAGCCTGCCCGCGCGTGGAATTTCCGCAGTCCTTGCCGATCTACGCGCGCGTCGAGGATATCGCCAGTGCGCTGGCGTCGCGCCAGGTTATCGTCGTGTGCGGCGAGACAGGCTCGGGAAAATCGACCCAACTACCGAAGTTATGCCTGTCCTTGGGCCGAGGTATACGCGCCATGATCGGCCACACCCAACCCCGCCGGATCGCCGCCCGGACCATTGCCTCCCGGATTGCCGAGGAGCTTGGCGTCGGCGTCGGGGAAGCGGTCGGATTCAAGGTGCGTTTCCGCGACCGCGCAGGACCCGCGACCTATATCAAGCTCATGACCGACGGGATCCTGCTAGCGGAAATCGAAAGCGATCGCCGGTTTGAAGCCTATGACACACTCATCATCGATGAAGCCCACGAACGTACGCTCAATATCGATTTCTTGCTGGGTTATCTAAAAGATCTGCTACCCAAACGCCCCGATCTCAAAGTGATCGTGACCTCGGCGACCATCGATCCCGAGCGCTTCGCGCGGCATTTCAACGATGCGCCGATCATTGAAGTTTCCGGGCGCGCCTATCCGGTGGAGCTTCGCTACCGGCCGCTGCAGGCGGACGAGGAAGGCGCGGAGGATCGCGATCTGGGGCAAGCTATCGTGGCCGCGGTCGATGAGCTGTCGCGCGAGCCGCCGGGAGACATCTTGATCTTTCTTCCCGGGGAGAAGGAGATCCGGGATACGGCGGAGAGTTTGCGCCATCTACGCATGACCGAAATCTTAGCGCTTTACTCGCGCCTGAGCGCCGCCGAGCAAGACCGGGTGTTCACGGGCCACCCCGGCCGCCGCATCGTCTTGGCCACCAATGTGGCGGAGACTTCCGTCACGGTGCCGGGTATCCGCTATGTGATCGATACCGGGCTTGCGCGCATCAACCGCTTTAATCCCAATACCAAGGTCCAGCGCTTGCTGACGGAGAGGATTTCGCAAGCTTCGGCGGAACAGCGCAAGGGGCGTTGCGGACGCTTGAGCGCGGGGATCTGTATTCGCCTGTACGCAGGTGAAGACTACGAGGCGCGGCCGGAATACACCGATCCGGAGATTTTGCGTAGCAACATGGCGGCGGTGATTCTCAAGCTGCGCGCCTTGGGAATGGAGGAGCTTGAGCGCTTCCCGTTGCTCGATGCGCCGGACAGCCGCGCGATCAAGGCAGGTTACAAACTGCTGGAAGAACTTGGTGCGACCGATGCCGCCAAGCAGCTTACGGCGCTGGGGCGGCAGCTTGCGCGGTTTCCGGTTGACCCGCGTATCGGGCGGATCATCCTGAGTGCTCATGAATATCAGTGTCTCGCGGAATTGTTGATCATTGCAGCCGCACTAAGTATCCAAGATCCGCGCGAGCGGCCGTTCGATGCTCGCGATGAGGCCGACGAGGCGCAGCGGCTATTTGCAGACCCGCGCTCGGACTTTCTTTGGTTCCTGCGTTTCTGGCAATTCTATAGTGAGCAAGCGCGCCACCTCTCCAGAAACAAGCTGCGGACTGTGTGCAAGACTCATTTCGTCTCACCGGTTCGCATGCAGGAGTGGATCGAAGTCGAAGGCCAACTGCGGGCATTGGCGCACGATCTCGGTCTCGTGACCAACGCGACGCCCGCCGATTACGATGCGATGCACAAGGCCTTGCTCACGGGCTTTTTGGATCAGGTCGGGTTTAAATACGAGAAAAACCAGTACCTCGGCGTGCGCGGCGCGAAATTTCACGTGTTCCCGGGTTCGTCATTATTCAAGAAATCGGGTGCGTGGATTGTCGCCGCGGAGATCGTACACACCTCGCGCTTATATGGCCGGACCGCCGCTGCGGTAGAGCCCGAATGGATCGAGCACGCCGCGCGCCATTTGGTGCGCCGCAGTTATTCGGAACCGCACTGGGAGCGCAAAACGGGACGTTGCAGCGCCTATGAGCGCGTCACGCTGTACGGCTTGACGTTGATCACCAACCGCAAGGTCGACTACGCCGCGATCGATCCGGTCGAGTCACGCCGGTTGTTCATTCAAGCGGCCTTGGTCGAGGCACAGTATGAGACGGCGGCGCCTTTTCTTACCCATAACCGGCAATTGGTCGCGGACATCGAGGAGCTCCAGCAGCGCGCACGGCGGGTCGATCTGCTGGCGGACGAGCAGGCGCGTTATGATTTTTTCGATCAGAGGATCCCGGCTGACGTCTATAGCGTCGCGAGCTTCGAACGTTGGCGCGCGGAGATGGAGCGGGATAACCCGAGCCATCTTTATTTCAACACCGGCATGCTCATGCGTGCCAGTGTGGAAACCGAAGAGAGCTTTCCGTCGCGGCTCGTGATCGACGCTACCGAACTGGCTTTAAGCTATCGATTCGAACCGGGGCATGACGCCGACGGGCTGAGCGTCACGCTCCCGGTCATAGTGTTAAATCAAGTGCAAGAATCATTTTTTGATTGGCTGGTTCCAGGTTGGTTGCCGGAGAAAATCGCGGCGCTCATTCGCCTGTTGCCTAAAGCGCTGCGCAAGAATTTCATACCAGTCGAGCACTATGCCAACGCGTGCGCCAGGGCGTTGCGGCCGAATAGCGGCTTGTTAGCAGAGGCCCTGGCAGCGGAGCTTAAGCGTCTGACAGGCGTGCTGATCCCTCATGACGCATGGGACCTTAGCCGGCTGCCGGAGCACCTGCGGATGAATTTTCGCGTGGTCGATAGCGACGGGCAAGTACTCGGGGAAGGCCGCCGGCTGGGCCCGCTGCAACGCAAGCTCGGCGATCGAGCTTCCGCGGCAGGTGCAAACAAGCTCCGGCGGTGTCTCGCTACGCGGGTTCCCAGGTTTGGTGGATTGTCAGGACGCGGTAGCGATCCGGGTGTTCGACTCTGAGGAGCGCGCCGAGCGCGAGCATAGGCCCGGCTTGCGGCGTTGTTTCGCCCTGGAATTACCCCAGCAAATCAAATATCTGAAGAAAACAACGCCACGGCTCGAGAAAGCGGTCTTGTTGCACCGGCCGCTCGGGAGTCGGGACGCATTACTCCGGGATCTCATCGATGCCGCCATCGATCGCGCCTTTCTGGGTCCGCCTGCCGAGATCCGGGCGGAAGACGAATTCCGAAAGCGATTAGCGCAGGGGAGCGGGGAGTTAATTCAAACCTTTGACGGCCTTGTCGATCTCGTGCTCGCCGTCTTAGCGGAGTGGCAGGTCGTTCAGAAGAAGCTCGCCGGCGCGCATCCGAGCGCGCAAAAGGACGTGCGCGAGCAACTGCGTTATCTCGTTCACCCCGGTTTTGTTTGCGCCACACCCGCCGAATGGCTGCCCGAGCTACCGCGTTTTCTCAAGGCCGCTGGTCTCCGCTTAGAGCGGCTCCAGCGTGATTTCTCAAAAGATCAGCAACGCGCCGCCTCGATCACTATCCCCTGGAATCGATGCTTGGAAAGACTACGGGTTCAGGATAGCGTGCCGGAATTCATTCGCTACCGCTGGCTGGTTGAAGAATACCGCGTCTCGCTTTTCGCCCAAGAGCTTGGCACCTCGACCCCGGTCTCCGAAGCCCGGCTGAACGCACAATGGAACCGGGTCCAGGCGAGGTTGCCTGCCGCGGGACGAGTCGCCTAAAGATGGCGGGGGAAACTATCGTCTTTTCGCTCTTCCTCGTTTTCACAGGCGCGGCGTTTCTAGCCACGCTCGCTCTTTACGCCCGTCAGGCGATGCTGGTCGCCTACATCGTGCTCGGTGTAGTGCTTGGCCCGTGGGGTATCGGGCTGGTCTCGGATACCGCGTGGATCGAGGACGTCGCGGCGATCGGGATCATGTTCTTGTTGTATCTCATCGGCCTCAACCTCCCCCCGCAACAACTGTGGCGTCTACTCGGTGAGGCCTTGTGGGTGACCTTGTTAAGCTCGGTGGTATTCGCTCTGCTAGGGGGCGCTTTGGGGCTCGTCTTCGGATGGTCCCCCGCGGATGCCGCCTTTCTTGGCTGCGGGCTCATGTTTTCCAGCACCATCATCAGCGTTAAGCTGCTCCCGACGACGGCGCTCCACCATCGGCACACCGGACAGGTCATCATCAGCGTGTTATTGCTCCAAGACCTGGTGGCCATCGTGATACTGCTCCTGTTGCAGGGATATGCTAAAGGTGGACAGCTTGCCGTTGACATCGTGATGCAGCTTTTAGCCTTTCCGCTGCTGGTGCTGATCGCCTATGCGCTCGATCGCCTAGTGATGGAAAGGCTCATCACGCGCTTCGATCAGATCCATGAATATATTTTTTTGCTTGCGATCGGGTGGTGTCTCGGCGTCGCTCAGCTCGCCCATGTTCTAGGATTGTCCCATGAAATCGGGGCCTTCGTCGCCGGCGTCACCCTGGCCACCAGCCCGATCGCTGCCTACATTGCTGAGAGCTTGAAACCCGTGCGCGACTTTTTCCTGATCCTGTTCTTCTTTTCCTTGGGCGCCGCCTTCGATCTGGGCGCGCTGGGTCACCTCATGGTTCCGGCGCTAGTGATTGCCGGCGCCACACTGGTCGTAAAGCCATGGGTGTTTCGAGAGCTGTTAAAACGGGCCGGTGAACAACCGGATATTTCGCAAGAAATCGGCGTACGGCTCGGCCAGAACAGCGAATTCGCCCTCCTCATCGCGGTGCTGGCGGCGGAATCGAAGTTCGTCGGCGACGATATTTCCTATCTGGTTCAGATCACGACCTTAATAACTTTTATCATCTCCTCGTATGTGATCGTGCTGCGGTATCCCACCCCTATCGCGGTCTCGGATCGGCTACGACGCGACTAGCCGCGTTCCTCACTGGAGCGCAGCGATTGAGGCAGACCGAGCGGAATGGTTGTTGAGCCCTTTGTAAGTGAAACATGGCAACTGGAACTTGCCGAGCGACGGCCACAGACTTACGCAATGCCTTGATACGCTCAATCTCGGGCATGGTTTGATCTGTAACGTACGACTCACCACAGTGTGGACAAGACCATTCCACGCCATGGTCACCAACGACCACTCTCCGCGCACGGCCTCAAGCCCGCGCAGCAGAAATTGCCGGAACCGCATCCCCGCCTTGACGATGCCGAAGACCGGCTCCACGGTCTGCTTGCGCTTGCCATACGACGCGCGCCCGGCGCGGGGGTCTTGAGGAAGCGTAGTCAGCTATAACAAACAGGCGAGAACCCTCAGAATATGGGATGGCAATAGCCAGCAACACTCCCTTGAGACACCATAATGCCCCGGTACTCCGCGAACCCAGTCGTCCAACAGCCCGATAATTCACCGATTCCAGCCCGACACCGCGCACGTTTGACAGCCTACCGATCCAGTCGTATCTTCGCTCCTGAGGAAAAAGGCTTTTGAAATACCTATTAGCATTAGCTATTCGCTTCATCGAGCAGCGCGAGCTCGTGTGGGGTTCATCGCGAGCATCTACCTCGGCCACCTGCTCACGTTCCTGATGTGCCTCACCGCCGTCCCGCTGCTCGCGGCGATCATGCGGACGCCATACGGCATCCTCACGCCCTTCATCGTCGTAATCTCGGTTATCGGTGCGTACTCGCTCAACACGTCGATGAAGGACGTCGCGATCTGCGTCGTCTTCGGGATCGTCGGCTACTGGCTGGGCAAGATGAAGTACCCGCTCGCGCCGCTCGTCGTCGCGCTCGTGCTCGGCGATCCGACCGAGCGTGAGCTGCGGGAGGCGCTCATCAGCCGCGGCGGCGACCCGTTCGTGTTTTTCAGCACGCCGGTCTCCGCGACGCTCAGGATCCTGGCCTTCGCCCTGCTTGCGCTCCCTGTCGTGCGCGGCCTCTTCGCGCGCCGCCGTCCGCGCGCCGTCCGATCGAGTAGCCGCTAGCCTCGACGCATGGGCATTCTCGGCGACGTCCTCCTCCTGCTCGTCTCGTTGGGGGTGATCCTGCTCGGCGCGGAGCTGTTCACGAACGCGATCGAGTGGTTCGGGCGCAAGCTCGGGCTCGGCCAGGGCATGGTCGGGAGCGTCCTCGCGGCGGTCGGCACAGCGCTGCCCGAGACGATGATCCCGATCATCGCGATCATCTTCGTCGGCACCGAGGTGGCCGATGAGGTCGGTATCGGCGCGATCCTCGGCGCGCCCTTCATGCTCTCGACCGCTGCGATGTTCGTGACCGGCGTAGCGGTGCTCGCGTTCGCGAGAGGCGGCCGACGGAAGCGGACGCTCTCGATCGACCAGCGCATCGTCGGCCGCGACCTGCGCTTCTTCACTCGGGATGTACATCGTGGCGATCGGGCTCGGTCTGCCATTCTTCGAGAAGCCGTTCTGGCTCCGCGTCGCGGCCGGCGCGGCGCTCGTCGGCGCCTACGTCTTCTACGTCTGGCGCACCTCACAGGATCCCCGCGGCGAGCACGAGGCCGAGGAAGAGCTGAACCCGCTGCGGCTGCAGCCGAACCTTACAACGCCATACATGCGGGGAGTCGTCGTGCAGCTCATCGTGTCGTTGGCGGCGATCGTCGGCGGCGCGCAGCTCTTCGTCCGTGAGGTGAGCAGCCTCTCCGAGCTCTTCGGGATCTCACCGCTCGTCCTGTCGTTGATCATCGCGCCGCTCGCCACGGAGCTACCGGAGAAGTTCAACAGCGTGCTCTGGGTCCGGCAGCGTAAGGACACCCTGGCAATGCGGAACATCTCCGGCGCGATGGTGTTCCAGTCGTGCATCCCCGTGACCGTCGGGCTCTGGTTCACGCCCTGGGCACTCACCGAGGCCGCGATCGCATCGGCGGTCATCGCGATCGCTGCGGGTCTGCTCCTGCAGGTCTTCCTGCGCACGGGGAACGTGCTGACGGGCCGCGAGCTGTCCTCGCTCGGGATCTTCTACGCGGCGTTCATCGTGTACATCGTCTGCTTCTATCAAGGGCCAGTGCCGGTAGCGCACTGAGGCTCTAGACTCCCGCCGTCGCGGGCAGCGCGCGCTTTCCGCCTGCCGTGACGCAAGGTAAGGGAGGGTGCGTACCAGCATAGCACGTAGGATGTGGTAAGCGGAGCGAAGCGCATCAATCGCGAACGATGCGGTTCGTGTGTCACCGCATCCTAGCGAGTTGGTACTCTTTTCAGGCAAGTCTCAAGCGGGTTGCCGCCGGCGGCCCAGTAGTCGCAGTCGAGGGGTTGCCAGTTAAGCCGCAGGATCGCCTCCAGCGCAGCTTTCCGAAATTTGGCGTTTTCATAGCTCTATTCACCGCATAGTGGTAATTGTCGGTGCGAAGGCATGGCGCAACAATATTCGAGGATTGCCGGTACGATGTCCAGCCGTTGGCTGTCAGGATGTGCATCACCGCCACGTCACAAATCGGTATTTCCGGGCGCCGTAATGCAACACATCGGCGCTCGCTTCGGCCGCCCCTCGGCTTTGAATGAGGACGGCGCATCGCGCTACAGAATTCTCGTTCCAGATGGTATGCTGGTAATAATCGAGCCTGCTTAAAACGTTAGCGGGTTCCTTCTACTAATTCGTATCTTGAGCAAGCGTCATGGCGACTCCAGTGCCTCACCGCGGGAAAACGCGTCACAGCTATGCGGACTACGCTGCACTGCCCGAAGGTGTGCCTTATCAGCTTATCGATGGCGACCTTATCATGACCCCAGCTCCTAATACCTATCATCAGCGGGTTTTGAAGCAACTCGGGTTTTTACTCGTCGAGTTTATAGAGAAGACCTACCGGCTTGGCGAGGTGTTTCTTGCGCCGACCGATGTCTATTTCGGGGAAATGGAGGTTTACCAGCCCGACATCATCGTCGTTGCCCGGGATCGGCTTGACATCATCGGGGAGGTGAAAATCGAAGGGGCGCCCGATCTCGTGTCGAGATCCTCTCGCCCTCCACGGCGTACTACGATTTGCGCCACAAGAAATCCGTGTACGCGCGCTGCGGCGTCAAGGAGTACAGTATTTTCTAATCTTAAAATGAGCCTGAAAAGGGTAATAGAGTCCCCCTTAGAGAGAAGGACTCCTGGACCTCAGGGGATGCCTGGGGGCGTTGT
>MUGK01000145.1 GCA_002007425.1 Chromatiales bacterium USCg_Taylor
CAGGTAAGTTGGCTGCCGCCAGGGCGGCCACCGAGGGCGTCTCAAATCCGCCGGTGGCTTCGAGGACAATAAGAGCTGGTGCCAGAGCGTTCATCTCCGCGACCAACGCCTTGATACCACCTTCATCATTGCTAAAGCGTAGCGTGGTCCCCGAGGGACGCACCGCCACATCCAACACGGCCTTAGACACATCGATACCGACGAACACTGAGGTTATTTGGTTCATGGCATTCCTCCGTTACCCAACCTTGCAAAAATACGGGCTCTTAACGCCCAAGCAACTGTTCGGGTTGATTGAGAGAGGGACGTGGCGACGCATGCTCGGCGGCGGGATCAGAGTCCCAAGGACGCATCGGTCTACCACGTCCATTACAACATATCCACAACCCAACAAAATAATAAGAATCCACAAAAAGAAAGATACAAGGATGCAACGCGACCTCCCTTCGCTCGCGACGGTTCTATCACAAACTCTCAGAGCTTGTGAATAAATCGCCTCCGGCAGCCCGGAGGGCGAGGCACCGCAGAGCGAGCGAAGAGACATACCACACGATAGGCGAGCATGGTATCGTGTGGTGTCTCGGCGCATCCGGCGATCAAAAAGCGTTTAGCGAAAGCAATGAGGTGAGGTAATGGAAGTCATTCTAATCGAGAGAGTGCACCGGCTCGAGCAATACCGGCAACGGCCGCCAGCTTAGCCAAGTTTGAAGCCGCCCGAGGCGAGTTGATTAAGTCCCAGGAGCTGGCGCTAGCGGAGGCGCGGTCGCTGGCTAAGGCGGTGGAAAACTTGTCCGTTACCATTCGGGCCCGGGCGGGGTCCGAGGGGAAGCTGTTCGGGTCGGTCGGCACTCTGGACATCGCGACCGCGGTGACGGAAGCGGGGGTGGCATTGGAAAAGAAACATATCAGACTACCGCAAGGGCCTCTGCGCGATATCGGCACGCACGAAGTCCGAGTGCATCTGCACCCGGACGTGGATGTGGCCATCAAAGTCGTCATCGCGGCGGAGGACGAAGGAACCTCCTAAGCGCTTAAACACGGATAAGCGCATGTCAGTCAAACTGCGGCGGCGAGCCCTCGGCCCTGCAGCGCTACGTCTTGGAGCGGCCGGTCTACGAGCGCGGGCCGGCTAGCGTGGAGTATCGCGCTTCCAATCCCCGGGGCGCCGTTCGAGAAGGTCCTAAGGTCCCGCCGCACTCCGTCGAGGCCGAACAGTCGGTATTGGGTGGTTTGTTGCTCGACAACGAAAGCTGGACCCAGGTTGTCGAGCGCCTCACCGAGCATGACTTTTATCGTTTAGAACACCGGCTGATCTTCCGCGCGATCGAAGCGCTTGCGGCGGAGAGCAAACCTTACGATGTGATCACGCTGTCCGAACGGCTCGCGACCACGGCGGAGATCGAAAAGGCCGGTGGACACGCCTATCTTGTCGCGCTGAACGAGAATACGCCCAGCGCCGCCAACATCGCCGCCTACGCGGACATCGTCCGGGAACGCGCGGTGCTGCGGCAACTCATCCATGCCGCCACGGAGATCGCTAACGGCGCCTTCAATACCGAAGGACGCAGCTCCGATGAGTTACTCGATGCCGCGGAACGCGTGGTCTTCGAGATCGCCGACCACCAGCAGCGCGGCCGCCGCGGCTACCTGAAGGTTCAGGAGCTATTGGCCCATGCCCTGGACCGCATCGACACGCTCTTTCGCAAGGGCAGCGCGGTCACGGGTACTGCAACCGGCTTTACCGATTTCGATGAGCTTACGGCGGGGCTCCAGCCCTCGGATTTGGTCATAGTCGCCGGGCGGCCGTCGATGGGCAAGACCTCTTTTGCCATCAACATCGCGGAACACGCGGCGATCATGGATGACCTGCCGGTCGCGATTTTTTCCATGGAGATGTCGGGCGAGCAACTGGCGATGCGCATGATCGCCTCGCTCGGGCGCATCGACCAGAGAAAGGTGCGCACCGGGAAGCTGAGCGACGATGATTGGACCCGCGTCACCTCGACGGTGGCGATCTTGGACAAAGCCAAGATGTTTATCGACGACACGCCGGCATTGGCGCCGGGCGAGCTTTGCGGCAAGTGCCGGCGCATTGCCCGCGAGCACGGGCTGGGCCTTGTGATCGTCGATTATCTACAGCTCATGCAGGTCCCGGGAAACAAGGAAAACCGGGCGACCGAGATCTCGGAAATATCCCGTACTCTCAAGGCCCTCGCAAAAGAGCTGCATGTTCCGGTCGTCGCTTTGTCGCAGTTAAATCGCGGTTTGGAGCAGCGGCCGGATAAGCGCCCGCGCATGGCGGATCTGCGCGAGTCCGGCGCCATCGAACAAGACGCCGATCTCATCGTCTTCATTTACCGCGACGAGGTCTACGACGAAAACAGCGCCGACAAAGGGATCGCCGAGATCATCGTGGCGAAACAACGCAACGGTCCCATCGGTACGGTGCGTATGACCTTCTTGGGGCAATTCACGCGCTTTGAGAGCTTTACCGCCGAGAGCGATGGGCGGCCGGCTAGGGATTATGGATGAGCCGTCCCGCGCGCGTCGACTATGACCTAGAGGCCGCCAAGGCCAACCTCCAGCGCGTGCGCGGTCTAGCGCCGCGGCAAAAGATTATGGCCATCATCAAGGCCGATGCCTACGGGCACGGCCTCCAGCGCATGGCAGCGGCGTTTTCCGCGGCGGACGCATTCGGAGTGGCCTGTCTCGAAGAGGCGCAAGGCTTACGCGACCGCGGGGTGAAACATCCCATCGTCCTGCTCGAAGGCCCGTTCTCGCCGGGGGAGTTGCGGGAAATGCAGCGCTTGGCATTGGATATCGTCATTCACCACGACGAACAGATTGCGATGTTGCGGGATTTACCGGAAGGGCATCGCCTCGGCGTTTGGCTCAAAGTCGACTCGGGCATGCACCGCTTGGGGTTCGCGCCGCAACGGGTCCGCGGCGTGTGGGAAGATTTACAGCGGTGCGGCGCCGTCGCCCCGCCCGTACGCTTGATGACGCATCTCGCATGCGCCCATGAGCGCGGCCATCCCTCGGTGCCGGTACAACTTGCGTGCTTCGCGCAAGCCTGCGCCGATATCCGCACTGAGCGCTGTATCGCCAATTCCGCGGCACTGCTCGCCTGGCCGGCGGCCTACGCCGATTGGGTCCGGCCGGGGATCATGCTCTACGGGGTTTCGCCGTTCACCGATAGCAGCGCCGCCGCGGAAGGTCTACGGCCGGTCATGTCCTTAAGATCACAACTCATTGCGGTCAAGACCGTGCGGGCGGGGGAGGGGGTCGGGTATGGCGGTGACTGGCATTGCCCCGAGGACATGCCGATCGGCATCGTCGCCCTGGGCTACGGAGACGGTTATCCTCGGCACGCCCGCCCCGGAACCCCCGTGCTCGTGAACGGAAAAAGAACCGCCTTGATCGGCAAAGCCTCGATGGACATGCTGAGCGTGGATTTACGTCCCGTTCCTGCCGCTGCCGTCGGGGATCCGGTGCTGCTCTGGGGCGCGGGATTGGCCGTGGAGGAAGTCGCGCGTTGGGCCGACACCATTCCTTACGAGATCTTGTGCGGCGTGCGCGGCCGGCCGCGGTTTCTCGATCCAAATGCGGGCTAAATTCGCGTATCAATGCCAGGGCTGCGGCGCGCTCGCGCCTAAGTGGTCGGGTCAGTGCAGCGATTGCGGCGCCTGGAATACGCTGGTTGAAATAGCCTATTCAGGGCGGCCGGGCGCGGCGGAAAACCGCCCCGGAGACGTCAGTGCAGAGCCGCCCCGCGCCTGCATGCTCGAGGCGATTTCTCCCGCCGAGGAAGCTGGGATCCCGAGCGGTGTGGGGGAGATGGACCGGGTCTTGGGCGGCGGCATCGTGGCGGGCGCGGTGGTATTGATTGGAGGCGATCCGGGCATCGGGAAATCCACCTTGTTGCTGCAGATGCTGGCCGCGGCGACTGGCGAGGGCAAGTGTTCCGGCCTGTATGTGAGCGGTGAGGAGTCGGCCCAGCAAGTCGCTCTGCGGAGCCGTCGGCTTGGGATCGATGGCGCGCGTATCAAGCTCCTAACCGAAACCCGCCTGGAGTCGATCCTCGGCGTCGCCGCGCAAGAAGCGCCGAGGGTCATGATCATCGACTCGATTCAGACCGTTTTTACGGAGGCCTTGGCGTCGGCGCCGGGAAGCGTCGGTCAAGTGCGGGAAAGCGCGGCCCAACTCATCCGCTTCGCGAAGAGTTTCGGCGCCTCCGTGTTTCTGGTCGGGCACGTGACCAAAGAAGGCATGATCGCCGGACCCCGCGTGCTCGAGCACATGGTCGATACGGTGCTCTATTTCGAGGGCGATGACAGCAGCCGCTTCAGGATCTTGCGCTCGACCAAGAATCGCTATGGGCCGGTCCACGAGCTGGGTATTTTCGCCATGACGGAGGGCGGTTTGCGGCCCGTGACCAATCCCTCGGCGATCTTTCTGCAACGGCATGCTCAAAGCGCCGCCGGGAGCGTGGTGATGGTGTGCCGCCAGGGGACGCGCCCGCTATTGATCGAGGTGCAGGCCCTGGTCGATCAGTCCTTCCTCGCGAATCCGCGCCGGGTTGCAGTCGGTTTAGACCCCAACCGCCTCGCCATGCTGCTCGCCGTTTTACACCGTCACGGCGGGATCGTGACCCATGACCAGGATGTTTTCGTCAATGTGGTCGGCGGCATACGCGTCACCGAAACGGGCGCCGATCTGGCGGTCACCCTGGCGGTGCTGTCGAGTTTGCGAGGCCGTCCGCTCCCGGCGGATATGGTGGTTTTCGGCGAGGTGGGTTTGTCCGGCGAGCTGCGGCCCGTCCCGAACGGTAACGAACGGCTACGCGAAGCGGCGAAACACGGTTTCCGGCGCGCGCTGGTCCCGAAAGCGAATGCCCCTCGGCGCGAAATGGCCGGCCTCGAGATCACCGCGCCCGCGCGGTTGGAGGCGGCCCTGGCGTCGATCTGAGCAGCGTCCCGTTATGTCGCGTCCTGGGCTGCCGCGCCTACCACGCCAGGCGCGCGGTCTGCTTGCGCCGCTGGTCGATCGTGCGGTGGTTGGCGATGCGATAGGCCCGCACGGGGAGGTGTTCCCCGGATCCGGCCGCGGGTCCGGTGTAGAGCCGGAGGTAAGTCTCCTGGCAGAGATCGGCCGCGGACTCGCGACAGCGCAGGCGGCGCACGAGATACCGGAGTAGATCATCCCCACAATCCGCTACAAAGCGTGTGAGGAGCGCGATGTCCGAAGAATTCGACATGCCGAAGTACGGCACGGCCGCGTGGCGAGACCTTATGCGTGTCGCGCTCGACACAGTCGCGGTTGGTCGAGCAACCTATCTGAATGATGCGGACAGTTGCCAAAGGTCAGGCCAGCGGAACTCCCACAACCGGCAGGCCATGGGCCTGCGCACCGAGGGCGAGTGCGCCATCATGCGTCGCCATGACGAGAGGCACCCCGGTCATCTCCTTCCACAGGAGAGCTGTCGCGAGATGGATCGCATCGAGGGTGCCGAGCTCCGTGGGCATGGGTTGTGCCGCACGATCGAGGACAACCCCATCGATTTCGACGAGCTCGAGCGAGGCGATGAGAGCCAAGATCGTCGCGCGCTGGCTTGCGACCGCCGCATCTCCGAGCTTGGCGCGCAGCCGAAGGCGATCCAAGGTACGCAGACTCTCGGTTTGGACCAATGCGCTTGAAACACCCTGGTCAATGTGACGCCACTCGGACAAGGCGTCCGGCTGCCGGAGGGCGACGCGGAGCAGCACGGACGCATCCACGTAGGCAATCACCGATGGCCCTGGCGTTCTTCGAGAAGGAGCTGCACAACGTCCACCGGCAGCTTCGCGGGTTTGGGCAGCGGGACACGATTGGGCGCCGGCGTGCCTGGGGCCGGTTTCCGGACCCGTAGCGCCGATCGGTCACGGACAGGCACGATTTGGGCGACCGGCGTGTCACGGTCGAGGACCACGATCGTCTCACCGCGTCGAACAACGCGAAGATACTCGCTCAGTCGTGCCTTCATTTCGGCGATGCGGACTTGCTTCATAGTCATAGTATGACTAGAAGTGGTCACTTTCGCAACAACGCCCGGATGTATGGTCCGCGTTGGCCGCTCGACTGGTATTGAGAACCCCAAGCTGATGTGTGGATGCAAATCCGGGCTAGACCCTGGGGTCTATTCCATGCGCAACATGACGAAGCTTCCGACCTACACGGGCTACGATTTTTACTACCCCACATGAGCAACACGGGATCCATGGAGCCGGGGGTGGCGACCGGAGCCGCCATCTCAATTCGGGAACCATCCGTATCAAAGCGCTCCAACGCTTTGCCCGTGGCCAAACAGCCGGCTGATTCAAGGCCGCCAGGTTAAAAGCAGGTTAAGGTTAAAGGGGCCAGGCTCGATATATAATCGATGCATGCTACGCCTCCGACGAATGGCCCGACAAATCCCCACTTTGTGATAGAGACCACAGTTTGGCGTCTGGTGCGCCCGCGCGTGATTGACAAAGGAGTCAGATGAACTTAAGGATAATACTGAGAGAGGGGGGCATGTTAACTAACGATAATGCTAAAAGGTAGAAAAATGAAATACCCTGCTTTTAAGTTTGCTGCTACGATTACCTCTCTCCTATTAGTAGCTGGCCTGGTCGGGCAGCTGTTATTCAACAGTAAACCCCCACCCGAAGAAGTGGCGGAGGCTGTCCTCGGCAATGCCAGGAACCTTAAGATCGTCTACCAGCAATGGATAACCCAAGCGAAGCAAAACGGAGCAGACCGAAACCTCGTCCTGGCACTTTCCTACATCAAGGGTCTCTCGGCTGAGTCCACCAAAGCTCATGGACAGGTGCGGCTCGATCTCACCGACGGAACCCTGTCTGCCGAGGTGAACGGGCTCCCAAACCAAGACGCCTTCGACCTCTGGTTGGTGGACAACGGGGAAAGCAGTGTGAATCCTGAGAGGCTGTGAATCAATTGTCATTTGACGGTAGTTCAGACACAGATATGACCGTCGGTCGAGGCGTTGAGGTAGATTTCGCATCCGAGCGGTAT
>MUGK01000146.1 GCA_002007425.1 Chromatiales bacterium USCg_Taylor
CTCGCGCGTGCCTTCGCTCAATGACTCTACGCCGTCCATCTAGAGGACGGCTATCGCGGGCTCCTCGCCTCGGCGTTCCGCCTTCCATGGCTCGTCGATCGTTGTGCTTAATGACGGCGAGGAAGCGCTTGACTATCTCTATCGGCGCGGCCGGTTCGCGTCCCGTAAGGCCGCATCTCCGGCCGTCATCCTCCTGGACCTCAAGATGCCGAAGGTGGACGGTCTGACGGTCCTGCGCACCGTCAAAGCCGACCCTGGCTTGAAGTGCATCCCCATCGTCATGCTCACCTCCTCGCGCGAGGAGCGCGACCTCGTCGAGAGCTACCAGCTCGGCACGAACGCCTATGTGGTCAAACCCGTGGACTTTGGGCAGTTCGTCGAAGCCATCAAAGAGCTGGGCTATTTTTGGGCGGTGCTGAACGAACCCCCACCCCATTGCGGCCAGTACCCCAACCCCGCGGGGTAAATCCGGGGTGACGCCTATCCGGGTGCTCTATTTGGAGGACAGCGAGGCGGACTCGGAACTGGTACAAGCGCTCTTGGAGGAAGCGGGCATCGCTTGCGAGCTCACCCGTGTCGAGACCCAGGCCGAGTTCGCCGCGGCGCTGGAAGCGGGCGGCTTCACCCTCATCCTCTCGGACAATGCCCTGCCCGCCTACGATGGCCTCTCCGCCCTCGCCGATGCCCGCGAACGCTGCCCCGACCTTCCCTTCATCCTTGTCTCCGGGACCCTGGGCGAGGAGGCGGCGATCGAATCCCTGAAGGCCGGCGCCACCGATTATGTCTTGAAGCAGCGGCTGTCCCGGCTGGTGCCGGCGGTAGCGCGGGCGCTGAAAGAAACCGAGTCCCGTGCCGCCCGCCGGGCCTCGGAGGCCCGGATGCATGAGCTCGCGTTCTACGATGGGCTCACCGGGCTTCCCAACCGCGCGCTCTTCGAAGACCGGCTGCGGATGGCGCTCGCCCGGGCCCAGCGCGCCGGCGAGGCGGTGGCGCTGTTGTTTCTGGACCTCGACCGCTTCAAGGCGGTCAACGATTCGCTGGGGCATCCGGCCGGGGATGGGCTGCTGCGGGAAATCGCCGCTCGGTTACCCAGGTGCCTGCGGGAAGGCGATACCGCGGCGCGCTGGGGAGGCGATGAGTTCATCATCCTGGTGCCGGACCTCCCCGGGGAGCGGCAGGCGGCCGCCGAGGCCGCGGGGGTCGTCATCGAAAAGGTCCGAGAGACCCTGACAAGGGCCATGACGGTCGAAGGGCAGGAGATCGAGGTCTCGACCAGCATCGGGGTGGTCCTGTACCCCTGGGATGGCGCGAATGTCGTCGATCTCATCAAACATGCCGACACGGCGATGTATCAGGCAAAGGGTCGTGGCCGGAACACCTACCAGTTCTTTGCCGAAGCCATGCACACGGCCGCGCGCGAGCGCTTAATTCTGGAAAACGACCTGCGCCGCGCGCTGCGCCGCTCGGAACTGGCGGTGCATTATCAGCCGCAGGTGCAAATGCGAGGTAGACGGATCGTCGGCGCCGAGGCGCTCGTCCGCTGGTGGCATCCCGAGCGCGGATGGATCTCGCCGGCAGAATTCATTCCGGTCGCCGAGGAGAGCGGCCAGATCCAGGCGATCGGCCGCTGGGTGCTCGACCAGGTGTTAGCGCAGATGAAGGACTGGGGGGCGAGGGGACTGACGGTGCCGCGTATCAGCGTCAATGTTTCGGCCTATCAGCTCACGGACCCGGCGTTCCCGCGCACGGTTCTGGAACTGCTAGGCGCCCACGGTCTAGCGGCCGAGTACCTTGGGCTGGAGTTCACCGAAAGCGCGTTGGTGCAGGAACGAACACTGCAGACGCTGATCGCGATCGCCCAACTCGGGGTAGAGCTGGCCGTCGATGACTTCGGTACCGGCTACTCTTCCTTGAGCTATCTCAAGCGCTTTCCTCTGACCACGCTCAAGATTGACCAGTCCTTTGTGCACGATCTTGAAACCGACCCGAGCGATGCGGCGCTGGTCCGGGCGATCATCGCCATGGCCAGGAGCCTGCGATTGCGCGTTATCGCCGAAGGCGTGGAATCCGGGGCACAACGTACGCTGCTCTCGAGATACGGCTGTCGAGAATTTCAGGGATATCTCTTCAGCCCGCCGGTGGCGGCCGAGAAGTTCGCGGCGTTCCTTACGCACCACAGCACGCAACGGCAATAGGTAGAGTAGAGAGCAGACTTCCACCATACCACCGGGATTGCGGCCGAACGGCTCGATTCGACGCTCGGCGCGGCTGGGTCGGCAGCGCTGTGCGCCGAGCGGCCGAGCCCGCTCGCTGATCCACTCACACGCCCTCTCTCGCTTCGACTTAGATGTACGGTGGGTTGGCCGCGTTGTTTGCGGCATAGTAACCCACCAACCCGTCGGCCACAGGCCAGCCACCAGTGCCTTAAGCAGGAGCGGTTAATGACACTTCGCACGAGCGACCGGTTTCGCTAGGCATGACGCTTGCACAGTGACGGGTTGGTGTCGGCTGGTTTGGTAAAGGGGGCACACATTCGAGCTGTTTGGAGGGAACATCCAAAGGGGCTAACTCGTTGACTATCACGTATCTGAAGCTTCAGCAGGCGAACGATCCGGACGCAGTAGGACGTTTTCGCCGCGGCCCTCGGTATGTGCGACAGGACATCCAAGTCACTCTCGCACCCTCGGTCTCGCGGCGAGTGATTCCTTTTGCCGCGACCGTTCGAAGCACTGCATTCGGTCTATCGAGATTACGACGCCTTTCTGACATCCGGCGCGGCTGCCAACGGCTTTGTCCTGAACACCACCGATCCGCGTGAAGCCGAGACTACGCTCACACAGATCCGTTCTAGCGCCCCGCACAGCCTTAAGCCCGTTTATCTGGTGCATGATAACGGCCCGCGCGCCGCGACCCTGGCCGACGGTTGCATATCCAGTTTGCAGGAGGCGAGTACTCGCTATGAGCGCTTCGCCAAGCGAGCCGCGGTATTTAAAGAGAGCTCGCCGACGGATAGCGAGGAGCTGCGCTTGCTTCGTTATCTCTACCTGCGCCCTGAACTGACGCTGGCCCCTTTCAAGGACTGGCGGCACCCGCAACTCTATCACTATCCCATTGTCGACGCCCTCGCGCTATCAGGCCAACGGCGACCGGGATTGATCAAGAATCTGCGTAACCGTGGCCTCATCGAGTCCGTGCAACTCTTGGATCGCTTGCGCGTATGTCCCCACTGCGATCATGCGCACACCGGTTTCATCGATGTCTGCCCGAACTGCCACGTGATCGACATCAGGGAGGAGACGTTCTTGCACTGTTACACCTGTGGAAACGTGGCGCCGCAGGCAGAGTATCTGCATGGTGGCAGGCTCACCTGCCTCAAGTGCCAAGCCGTGCTACGCCATATCGGCGTGGACTACGATCGCGCCTTAGATAACTTCTCTTGCGGTATTTGTCGTCACCTGTTCGTGGAGCCCGAGGTGCGGGCGCGTTGTTATGCCTGCGATTGGTCCGGCGATTCTGAGCAGCTTATTACTCGCCGGATTGAGAGCTTGCGCTTAGCCGACGCCGGACGGATCGCGGTGCGTAGCGGTCAGATCGGCGACCTGTACTCGGTCCTGGATGACCTCAATTACGTCAATCCGCCTTATTTTCGCCATATGACGGATTGGTGCATTAACTTGGCTCGTCGCTACACCGACACCCATTCTCGCTCGTTTGCATCAAGCTCAACAATGTGCTCGACCTCATCGAGCGCATTGGCGGCAACCGCGTCATGTTGATGATCGATGGTTTGGCAGAGCGTCTGAAGGAGTTGATCAGAACGACTGACGTCGCGACGCGTACCGGTGACCAGTATCTCTGGCTGTTGTTGCCGCATACGCCGGAGCAAGGATGCAAGATAGTGCTGCAGCGGATCCTGGAGATCCAATCGTTGACCCGCCA
Source organism: Chromatiales bacterium USCg_Taylor (assembly GCA_002007425.1). Lineage (GTDB taxonomy): Bacteria > Pseudomonadota > Gammaproteobacteria > JACCXJ01 > JACCXJ01 > USCg-Taylor. The sequence continues at coordinate 3,940 of MUGK01000146.1, forward strand.
GGAAGACGGAGCCGATCTCGTCATGCACGGAACCTTCGCTACCGGTCCCGCAGGTATCGCCGCGGGCGAGACTGCGGAGTTGGTGATGGCGCGGCTCGCAGGCGAGCTGAGCTAATGGATATCATTGAGTTATTCCAGGAGGTATGGTTTACCTTCACCTCGCTTGTGGCCCAGATCTGGGTTTCGGGTCCCATGGAGGTCGCGCTTAAGTTTGTTCCCTTTGCTTTATTCATTGAGATGCCGGTGCAGATCACTATCATGCTCGGGGTGCTCAAGTGGGCTGTGTATCGCGACCATTCGGTGCCGCTCGATCTGCCCTACTATCCGCGCGTTTCCTGCGTGATTCTCTGCTACGCGGAGGGCGCGGCGGTGGCGAGCACAATCCGGTCCTTAGCTGAGCAAATCTATCCCGGGCACATCGAGTTGCTCATCGTGGTGGATGGCTCCAGCCACAATCGCGCAACGCTGGAGGTATCCAACGCGCTGGTGCCCGAGGTAACCAGGCTACGCAACCGCAGCATCAAGATCTTACCGAAGCTCCAGCGCGGCGGGCGCGTATCGGGTTGCAACCTGGGGCTGGAACTCGCGACCGGTGAGATCCTGATGGCCCTCGATGCAGATACGTCGTTCGACAACGATATGGTGGCGAACGCCGTTAAGCACTTCCGCGAACCCAACGTCGTCGGTGTTGCCGGCAATCTGCGGGTGCGTAACGCGAATGTGTCGTTGGTGACTCGTCTGCAAGCCATCGAGTACATGCTCACGATTCACGCGAGCCGTATTGGGCTCGACCAATTTAATGCTGTAAACAATATCTCGGGCGCATTCGGAGTCTTTCGCCGGTCTTTTATCAAAAAGGTGGGTGGTTGGGATAGCGGCACCGCGGAAGATCTGGATATGACGCTGAGAATAAAGAAATACTTCGGACGTCATCCCAAGCTCAGGATCCGCTTCGAGCCCTACGCCATTGGCCATACTGATGTGCCGGAGACGCTGCGCGGGTTCTTCAATCAGCGCCTGCGTTGGGATGGGGATCTGTTCTACGTCTACTTGCGCAAGTATCGCCATGCGTTAACGCCGCGTTTGCTGGGCTGGACTAATTTTGTGATGCTGATGTGGACCGGTCTCTTATTTCAGGTCCTGCTTCCGCTCGTGATCATCATCTACACCACGTACATCTTCGTTGTCTACCCGGCGAGTCTTGTCTTCGGAGTATTGCTGTTCATCTACTCGTTTTACGCCTTGATCACGGCCCTGTTTTTTCTTGAGTACATCGTGCTGGTCTCGGAACGCCCGCGGGAAGACCTGCGTTTCGCCTGGTGTCTGCCTTTATTTCCTGTGCTGGCCTTCGCTAGCCGTGTGTGGTGCGGGGTTGCGGGCCTCAGTGAGATGCTCTTGAAGTCCCATCTCGATTCCTCCATGGCGCCTTGGTGGGTGCTGCGGAAGACCAAATTCTAAGCGATGCAGCGCTTATGCCTCATCTGGCTGGGCGCTCTGTGCCTAGCGCGGCCGGTGTATGCGATGTCTTTGCCTGAGCTCGAAGCAGACCTCGAACAGGCGCTGCCGGTGCTGATCGCGGAAGCCGAGGTGCAACGCAGCCAGGCTGTGCGTAATCAGCGCGCCACCGAGCAGGGTTGGAAGTTCCTCGGCGGGGCGGGGTTATCAAACGATATTTTACCAAACTCCGAGGACGGTACCACCTCGGGAACATCATCGGTACCCACCTCGGTGCCAGGTGCGAGCTCCGTGGTGAGCGCGGGTACCAGCACCTTCCAGAGGTTAACGGGGCGTGTCGGCGTGCGTTATCCTCTATGGGGCAGCAGACTCACTGAAAAGCTCGCACTGCTCGCCGCTGAGGCTCAAGTCGACGTCAGCACCGCCAAAAAGCAGATCGCCAAACTCGACGCGCAGTTCGCACTGCGGCGGCGCTATATCAACTACTGGGGTGCACAGCGCAAGATCGAGTTGACCAAGGCGTTTCTGGATTTAGAAGCACCGGTGAAGGCTGTAGTTACTGAACGCAAGCAGGCAGGTTTGCTATTGGAATCCGATCGCCTGGAGCTTCTGACGGCTTTCTCATTAGCACGGCGCAATCTTGCCAAGCTAGAAGCAATCCAAGAGGCGAGTCGCATGAGCCTGAACGTGCTGACGAAGCAGGATCTTGAGAGCTTTGCCGCGGAGTATCCAAAGTTCCCTATTCCCTGCCTGAACGATCAACAACTCGCTCGGCGCATCGTGGATCACCCGGAAATGCAATTATACCGGCGTATTGTCTCGGAGAAGGCCGATGGATTGCAGTTTGCCGGTCACCGCTCCATCGAGTCCGGATTGAGTATTTCGCAAGACATTTATCGCCAGTTCCCAAACGATGAGAATGGTTACAATTCTTATGTGGGCATCGATGTTCGCATGCCCATCGATTTCCTAGACACCGATCGCTCGTATCGGGATCAAGCATCGGCAGCGCTGACCATGTCTCGTCTTGGCTCGACTTGCGCGGCCGGGAGCTGCGGGCGCAGGCGTCGCAATTCTTAAACGCCTACCGAGCGCGCCGAGAAAATCTACAATTTGCAGCTAAGCGGCTGCTGGCCGCCGAGGAAGCCGTACGGGAGAGAAGATTACGCGCTCAGCGGTTGCCGGGCGACGTATTGGAAAAATTGCAACAGGCGCGCCTGACCTATTACCACGCGGCGTCAGACGCGATTGAGGCAGAAGCTTTGCTGTTGGACGGGCGGGCCCATGTGCTTGCCGTTGTCCCGGAGGCCTGCGGATCAGCTTCATCCGAAGTAACGGGACCGCGTGTCGAGCTGGCCGTGTTCCGAGGACAAGAAGGAGGGCGCGCAGGGAGGATGACCATGGGCAGCGTGGCGCGTACACGTGGGACCGAGCCCTCGAGAGACTACGCGGTCGCCGCGGATGGGAGTGGCAAACCGGCCGGCGTTGTGAAGCTAGGCACTTGCATTTGGAACGCGGGTCCATTGCTGAAGAAAGCGGATGATGCGGACGATGTATGGCGTCAGTTTGCAACGCGGGGGATAAGGAGAGCACTGGTTTCATTCACGGCCACTGAGATCGACGCGCTGTCCGAGCGGACCGCACAGGACCGCTTACGAAGATTCATCAAGAGCGCGAAGTCGCGAGAAATCAGGATAGAGCTCTTGCTCGGAGAGCCCACATGGATCCTGCCGCGACATCGTGGCGACTTGCTGTCCGTTATCCGGAAGCTGCGCTCGATTCCCTTTGCGGCCCTGAATTTGGATCTAGAGCCGAATCAGCTCGACGAGCGGGCGCTCGGGAAGGAGTATCTACTCAAGGAATTGCTGGCAACACTCGCAAGCGTGAAATCGATTAGTCCCTGGCCAATCGCGCTCAGCTTACATCCACGTTACCTCAAAGAGCGTGTCGGCGCGGTAGAGTTCGGCAAGCGTCTCGCGGATCTTGAGCTCGACGAAATTACGCTGATGGTCTATGTGAGAAATCCCGATAGAACGGCAGAGATCCTGACGCCTATTCTGAAAGCCTATCCTGAGGTCAAATTCAGTGTCGCGCAGAGTATCGAGGATACGCTCCCGCGCGAGGAGAGTCATTTTTCGGCCGGATTCGCCCAGCTCCAGCGGCGTATGCGGCGTTTAGCGAAATCACTTCCACAACCTAACTTTAACGGGATCATCGTGCAAGCATGGTCCTATTTCGATGCTATGCACCCATGAAGCCGAGATTTCATACCACGGCGAGAACGGCGCCTGATGAGACCAGCGGTCTGAAGGTACCCTATGGCGCCGCGAAGCGCCAGGCTCCCAAGTGGCGCTGGTACTTGATCCTATTCGTTGTTTCGAGCCCGCTGCTCTATTTCGCGATGACGGGCGCCTATTCCATCATCGTGGTGACTGCACCGGGAAATATCAAGCTCAAACAATACGAGCTGCGCGCATCGCGAGCCGGATACGTGAAGAAGCTGTGGGCCTCGGTGGGCGACGATATTGCCGCGGGTCAACAACTGATTGAGCTGGGGGATCCGCTGTTAGATCAAAGACGGATTAAGCTTAGCGGAGAGCTCTCCGCGTTGCGCGGCGGCGCGCAGCCCTATCTCCCTAGCGTCGAGCGTGGCTTGTACGAACAGATCGGTTTGCTGGAAAGGCTCGTGAATGAACGCGAAGCGCACCTAAACACGATGCAGACGCTGTACGATCAAGGCGCGGCTACGCGTGCGGAAGTGGTTACAGGACAAGCGCAAGTGATCGAGGCCAGAGTCAACCTAAACCGCGCGCGAGTGGATCTCGCGGCCGAGCAACAGCGGCACGCGTCAAAGGAAGATCCCCAGTATGCCAGCGCAAGCGGCAGGATCGAGACCGAGCTAGCCTTGGTTGATCATGAACGAGCCCAACTTCCTCAGACGGCGAATGATGGCGGTCGCATCTTAGATGTCTTTGTATCCCAGGGTGAATTTGTGAGCGCAGGGACGCCGCTCATGCAGGTAGGGCTATTCAGCGAGCCGGCCATCGTCGCGTACCTAGAGCCTAAACATTCGCGCTATGTTGACGTCGGCACGTGGGCCACGGTTAGGTTCCCGGACGGCACTAAGGTAACCGGACAGGTGACGCGCGAGCCCGTGCTGACCAAGCGCTTACCGGCCGAATTGGTCGGGACCTTCGGTGTGCGCCCAATGTCTGTGTTGCTTACGATCATGCCGGAGACGGAATGGCCCAAGAAACGGCTGATTGAGGGTTTGCCGCTGGAGATCCGCTTTCAATATCGATGGGAACGAAGTTGGGACAATTGGTTGGGCGTGGCCTGGGGTTCGCTGAGCGATCTATTCCCGAGTCAACGTATGTCCAGCCATGCGGTTGAAGGGGTGGCCCGGTCGGGAGACAATAGCTGACAACGTTTAACGAGAAAAGGGGACCGATCTGAGCGTTATCCCTTCCGTGGAAAAAAAATTGGTCCGCGGCTCTGCTGCGCCATGACGGATCCCCATCAACTGCTCCGCGATAGATTCGGTTTTTCGGAAACTGGGTATGCACTTTACAGTATTTTCTAATCTTAAAATGAGCCTGAAAAGGGTAATAGAGTCCCCCTTAGAGAGAAGGACTCCTGGACCTCAGGGGATGCCTGGGGGCGTTGT
>MUGK01000147.1 GCA_002007425.1 Chromatiales bacterium USCg_Taylor
GGGGCGAGTCCCAAGGATGGGGCGAGCAACCGGAGTGTATATTGAAATACATGAGGCTTCCGAGTACCGCCGGAACGCGAGATCCCGAGCGTAGTAGGTATTTTCACAAACTCTCACACCCCGAGCTTCAGGCTCGCTTCGATGAAGCGATCGATATCGCCATCGAGCACCGCCTGCGGATTACCGCTCTCTACCCCGGTGCGCAGGTCCTTGATGCGTGATTGATCGAGCACGTAGGAGCGGATCTGACTGCCCCAACCGATTTCGGCCTTCGATTCCTCGAGCGCCTGTTTTTCCGCATTGCGTTTCTTCATCTCCGTTTCGTAGAGCTTGGCGCGCAGCATCTTCATGGCTTGTGCCCGGTTCTTATGCTGCGAGCGCTCGTTTTGACACTGAACCACGCTTCCCGTGGGCAGGTGCGTGATGCGGATCGCCGAATCAGTCTTGTTGACATGCTGGCCGCCGGCTCCGCTGGCGCGATAGGTGTCGACTCTAAGGTCGGCGGGATTGATCACGATGTCCACGCTGTCATCGATCTCAGGCGACACGAACACCGAAGCGAATGAGGTGTGGCGGCGGTTACCCGAATCGAAGGGCGACTTGCGCACCAAGCGGTGCACCCCGGTCTCGGTCCGCAGCCACCCAAAAGCATAGTCACCCTGAAAGTAAACCGTGGCGCTCTTGATCCCGGCGACCTCGCCCGGCGAGACCTCGATCAATTCACATTTGTAGCCGCGCCGGTCGCCCCACTTTAGATACATACGCAGCAGCATTTCCGCCCAATCCTGGGCTTCGGTGCCACCCGCCCCGGCCTGGACATCGAGGAAGGCGGGGTTGGGATCCATCTCACCCGAGAACATGCGCTGAAACTCGAGCGCACCGAGACGCTCACCGATCGCGCTCACGTCCTCTGCCACGCCCTGCACGGTTAGCGCATCGTCCTCGGCCGCCGCCAGTTCGACCAGTTCCGCGGCTTCCGTCAGGTTGCGATCGAGGCTATCGATCGCGCCTACCTCCCGTTCCAACGCGGCGCGCTCCTTACCGAGCGCCTGCACCCGATCGAGATTCTCCCAGAGCGCCGGGTCTTCGAGCGCTTGGACTACCTCGCTCAGGCGGACGTGTTTTTTATCGTAGTCAAAGATACCCCCGTAGCGCGCCGAGTCGTTGCCGTGATTCCTGGATCTGATTCAAGATTAGGCTGAGCTCAAGCATGAGTATCGGTGAACCCGTGATGTTCGAGCACCGATCGTACTATAAGTCCGAGTGTAGGTGCAGGAAGGCGCCAGAACATGGGAAGCCACTGGCGCCTGAGAAATCAAAAACATTTCTCCGTGCAGGTCGTCTCCATGCTGGCGGCGGGCTCGCCGTACCGCTCGCGGGCCGCATGTTGGGCGTGTATGCCTATCATTTCTGGATGAGCTCGATGGACAAGATCGCCCAGCGCCTTTGCGTCTCGCCGGATAGGCGAAAACACGGTGCCCTCAAGTTATTTTGAGATGGGCGTTATTCTCGCAAATGTTGCTTGATCCTCTGATAGACTTTCTCCGTCAAGGCTTCGTAGCTGAGATCTTCAGGAAAGATCGGCGGGAGGAAAGCCACCTGGATCGCTTGCCGGAATTTCGGGAACACTTTCCGGATGAGTATCGCGGTATACGCGCCTTGCAGGACAACCGGGACAATCGGAATATTCAGTTCCCGGCTTAGAATCGCAAAGGTCTTCTTAAATTCGGCCAATTTCCCGTCCCGCGTACGCGTGCCTTCCGGGAAAATGACCATATTTTTCCCGCGTTGCAGGACCGCCGCCATCTTCTGGAGCGAGAGTTTCAGTTGGTGGTTGATGTCCACGATAATCACATTGTGCTTTTCCGCAAAAAGTCGCTGCCAAGGCCTGCGAAAGTGGCGTTCATTGGCGTAAAAATAACTCTTTTTCACCAGATTCGCGCCGAGAAAGCGGGTGATGATCAAGGCATCCAGATAACTTTGATGATTGGAGGCCAAAATGCACGGCGTCTGCGGCAGATGCTCCAAACCGGTGACGGTGAGTTTGAAATATCCGTTGAGCAGGAATTTTAGGAACTTGACGGCCGGAATATGGACGGGTGAGCTGGTTGGCAGGGTCACCTGCACCGGTTCGTGGAGAATCGTGTGCCAGTTCACCCCTTCACTCTCCATTTTGACCTTCTTTTCCTGGATATACGCTGCGATTCTCCCGACGGTCAGACGCTGGTTGATCTCCTCATCCGACATCTCAACGCCAAACGCGGCGTGTAAGAAGGTCAGCAGGCTCACTTTGTCGAGAGAATCCAGGCCAAGATCAATTTCCAAGTGTTGACCCGCGTAAATGGCTTTCCCGGTTTGCTCATTGAGAAACTGTTTAATCATCTGATATTCGGGATAGTCCGGTTCCGGCTGAGACGTCCTGTCGCTGACATTGGCGACCGCCAGGGTGGGCAGTTGAAACCGCCGGAGCTTGCCCAGGCGCGTTTTAGGGAGTTCTTGCTTGACGACGGTAAAATTGGCGATTTTTTTCGCGGGCGAAGCGGCACGATTGTATTTATCAATCACATCCCAGCGAATATAGTCGCCAATTTGATGCACCCCCTGGGTATCCAGTTTTTGAAAATCCGGATAGATCACTGCTTGCAAGATGCCTTCGTGCATAAACACACCGATTTCCCGAATCGTCTCGAACTGTTTGAGGATTTTAAACTCGATTTCCTCTGGATTGATATTTTTCCCGTTCGGCAAGACAATAATGTCCTTTCCCCGCCCGGTCACAAAAAGCACGCCCTCTTCATCGAGATACCCCAGATCGCCGGTGTGCAGCCAGCCGTCTTGTATCAGCGCCGCGGTTTCCTCCGGGCGGTGATAATACCCTTGCATGACATTGCGGCCTTTAGCAACGATCTCCTCAGCCACGATTTTGACCTCGTTTTTGGGCAAGGGATGCCCGCTCGCGCCGATTTTCAGCGTCCCCGGGCGGGTAAAGGAAATCATGGGCGCGGCCTCGGTCATCCCATACCCGGTCAGCACATCGAACCCCAGGGTTTTGAAATCACGCGCCACTTCGTTCTCAATCGCGGCGCCGCCGCAAACCAGATATTGAATCTTCCCGCCGAATTTCTGATGCACGGTTTTGAACAGCAGTTTTGAGAACGCCGGAGAATCAACATATTCGGCGAGTTTAAACAACGTCCGCGCCAGCGCGCGGCTCTCAATTTGGGCTTTGATGCCTTTGCGGAAAAGATTGTAAAGCCGGGGCACGCCGATAATCATGGTCACGCCGCAGTTTTGCAGCGCCGCCAGAATATCCTCGGACGCCATGGAGGGCGAAAATACCACAGTTGCCCCGACCGCAAGCGGGATCACGATCGTCCCCAACAAAGGAAAAACATGGTGCAGGGGCAGCAGGGCCAGGACTCGTTGCGCGGCGGTATAGATTGGGACATCTTGCGACACCCCTTCCACATTCACGAGAATGTTGTCAAAGGAGAGCATCGCACCTTTCGGGCTTCCAGTGGTTCCGGAGGTGTAAATAATCACGGCGGTATCCACATTGTCGCGCTCCGGAAAATCAGCATCCTGTGGAACCGCCGCCGAACGCAGCGTTTCCGCTAGCGCTTCAAACACCAGGAGTTTCGGCGTGTACGAAAGCGCTTGCAAGGCGGCCTGCGCATCGGCCGCTTTTTCCTGCGAACAGAAGATGATCTCCGGCTTGCAATCCTCCAGGATATACGCCACTTCCTCAGCCGTTGCCATAAAATCAACGGGGACCGCCATGCCGTGATTGCGCCAGGCCGCATAAAAGGCGTAGATCCATTCCGGGCGGTTTTCGGAATAAATCGCCGCTTTCTCACAGGTATCCGCCTGAAAGAGCGCGGCATACTGAGAAATATTTACCAATAATTGGTTGTAGCTAATCTGCTGGTCTTTCCAGATTAGCGCGGGTTTATCATGTTGTTGTAAACTTTTCATCTCGCCACCTTAGAGCTAACGGAAAAAACTCTCCCCCGTCCCCCTTGCTTCCGATGGGGTCTATCGCATAACGGAAGGTGTTCCGGTATTCCACGCCTGGCGCCTGAGGAATAAAAAACTAGCCTTCGCTTCCGCGCTGCTGCGTAGCACACTTCGGCGTATAATGGCGCGCTTTTTGTGATTGCGTTCCGCCAGTATGAATTCACTCGATAAACTCCGCAATATCGCCATCGTCGCCCATGTCGATCACGGCAAGACGACCTTGGTGGACCGCCTGCTGCAGCAATCCGGGACGCTCGGTGAGCGCGCGGCGGCGCCCGAACGAATCATGGACAGCAACGATCTCGAGCGCGAGCGGGGGATCACCATTCTCGCGAAGAATACCGCCCTGCGCTGGCGCGGCTACCGAATCAACATCGTCGATACGCCGGGCCATGCCGATTTCGGCGGGGAGGTCGAGCGCATCCTGTCGATGGTCGACGCCGTGTTGCTCTTGGTCGATGCCGTGGACGGACCGATGCCGCAGACCCGGTTCGTGACCCAAAAAGCGTTCGCGCGCGGCCTCAAACCGATCGTGATCATCAACAAGGTAGACCGGCCCGGCGCCCGCCCGCACTGGGTGTTGGATCAGACCTTCGAGCTCTTCGATCGCCTCGGCGCCACGGACGAGCAGCTCGACTTTCCCGTGGTTTATTGCTCGGCGCTCTACGGCTATGCCGGCCTCGCGAGCGAGGACATCGATCCCGCGGGCGACATGACGCCCCTTTTCGAGACGATTGTTAAATTCGTGCCGTCGCCGAACGTCAATCGCGCGGGTCCGTTCCAGATGCAAATTAGCTCGCTCGCTTATTCGAGCTACGTGGGCGCCATCGGGGTGGGCCGGATCGCGCGGGGCACGGTCAAGCCGAACACCTCGGTCGTGGTCGTCGATCGCGACGGTGGGCGCCGCAACGGGCGGATCTTACAAGTGCTCGGTTTTCACGGCTTGCAGCGGATCGAGATGGATCAGGCGAGCGCCGGCGACATCATCGCCATCACCGGTGTCGAACCCTTAACCATTTCCGACACGATTTGCGATCCGAAAACGGTCGCTGCTTTAGCTCCGCTGGCCATCGATGAGCCCACGGTCCGCATGAGCTTCCAAGTGTCGAACTCACCCTTCGCGGGACGCGCCGGAAAGTTCGTCACCAGCCGCCAGATCCGGGAGCGGCTACAACGGGAGCTTATCCACAACGTCGCGCTACGCGTCGAGGATACCGGGGACCCGGATAAATTCCTGGTCTCGGGCCGCGGCGAGCTGCACCTGTCGATTTTGATCGAAAACATGCGCCGCGAGGGTTACGAGTTGTCGGTCGGACGGCCCCAAGTCATCGTCAAGGAGATCGATGGCCGGCTCTGCGAACCTTATGAGCAACTCGCCGTCGATGTGCCGGTCGAGGGTCAGGGCGCGGTCATGGAACGGCTGGGTATGCGTAAAGGGGATCTGACGAACATGCAGCCCGACGGCCGGGGCCGGGTGCGGCTCGATTACCTTATCCCCTCGCGCGGTCTCTTCGGGTTTCGCACGGAGTTTCTGTCCGTGACCTCCGGGACCGGCCTCTTGTATCACACCTTCGAGAGCTACGCGCCGGTGAAGCCCGGCGAGCTCGGCCAGCGCACCAACGGGGTCTTGATCTCGATCGGCGAGGGAAGAGCGCTCGCCTACGCGTTGTTCAATCTTCAGGAACGCGGGCGGCTGTTGATCGGTCCGGGGGAAGACGTCTATACGGGGATGATCATCGGCATCCACTCGCGCGCCAACGATCTGATCGTCAATCCCATGAAGGCGAAGCAATTGACCAACATCCGCGCCGCGGGCTCCGACGAGAACATACTCCTGACCCCTCCGATCCGCTTTGATCTGGAACAGGCGCTCGAATTCATCGACGACGACGAACTGGTCGAGATCACCCCCAAGGCCATTCGGGTGCGCAAAAAGCTCCTCAACGAACACCAACGCAAACGCGCCGAGCGCGCCGCCGCCGGCGCGTGATCGGGCTCTCGCAGGGGGGACCTTGGTCGCCCTCAGTGCACCGACGCGTGGCGACAGGTGGCCCGACTTCTGGACAACCGAAGGTTCGGACAAGGTCGGCATTGAGGTGACCGAAGTCGTCAATCGCGATCACATTGCCGCCAAAGTTTAGGGGGTGTCACAGCCGGTATCTGTCGAAGTAGCCCGCCGCCTACTGCTGAGCACCATCGAATCGAAGATTGCGAAACACTACGCGAAGCCATCGACCTGGAAGCTCTGGCTTCTGATATACGACGTCACTCGAACCCTAGCTGCCGATGATGCCGCGGCTGCGAAGATC
>MUGK01000148.1 GCA_002007425.1 Chromatiales bacterium USCg_Taylor
CATACCGCTCGGATGCGAAATCTACCTCAACGCCTCGACCGACGGTCATATCTGTGTCTGAACTACCGTCAAATGACAATTGATTCACAGCCTCTCAGGCATATTGAGCGCTACGGGTTTATGACGATACGGGTTGATTCGGTAGCTTGGGAAGCTTAGGCCACGATAACGGGAAACGCCAATACATCCTGAATGTCCCGAACACCGGCGGCAAGCATCACCAGCCGGTCGAATCCCAACGCGCACCCCGCGCACGCCGGGAGCCCGCGCGCCAGCGCGTCCAAAAGCCGCTCGTCCATCGGTATCTCGGGCGCCCCTAGACGCCGGCGCCGTTCAAGATCCGCCTGGAAACGCCTGCGCTGTTCGATGGGATCCGCGAGCTCGTGATAACCACTGGCCAGCTCGATCCCGTCAACGAAGAGCTCGAAGCGTTCCGCGACCGGCGGATCATCGTCTCGAATACGCGCTAGTGCCGCCTGGCTTATGGGGTAGTCGTAAATGAAACATGGCTCCCCCTCCTTGATCCTGGGGGCCACGGCATGACTGAGGATCAAGTCGAGATAAATATTCGGGTCGTGCATTCCGTTGCCGCCTAGGTGTAAACCCAAGCGCTCCGCATGCAACGCTAATTTACAGGGTTCCTCGCGGTGAGGATCGAAGCCCGCGTGGGTTAGAAACGCTTCGGCATAGCTCATCCGTTGACACGGTCCGAGATCGATCAGATCCGCAACGAGCGATTCGGCCTCATCCATGAGCGCATGGTGATCGTGATCGGGTTGATACCATTCGATGAGCGTAAATTCCGGGTTGTGCAAGCGGCCGGACTCGCCGTCGCGGAATACCCGGGCGATCTGATAGATGGGCCCGCTCCCCGAGGCCAGCAGGCGTTTCATGGCGAATTCGGGCGAAGTTTGCAGGTATAGCACCTGGGACGCTGCGGCGCCCGGCAGTTGCAAGCGGGTGCTCAGGCTCAGGAGCTGCGGATCGGTGATCCCAGCGCGGCTTAGCACTGGGGTTTCGACCTCCAAGACGAAACGGGCAGCGAAGAAGGCGCGGATTCTAGCCAGCAACTCTGCCCGCAGCCTCAAGACCTCCCATGAGGCGCCCGGTTTCCAGGCTGTCTCGAGAGAGGGGCGGGCGCTCGAGATCACTCCTTCGCTCGCGCTACGTAGGCTCCTGTGCGCGTATCGATCTTGATGAGCTCGTGTACCTCGACGAAGAGCGGCACTTTCACCACCGCGCCGGTCTCCAGGGTCGCGGGTTTCGTTCCGCCCGTGGCCGTATCCCCGCGGATCCCGGGATCGGTCTCGGTGATTTCTAGGATCACGAAGTTCGGCGGCGCCACGGACAAGGGCTCGCCGTTCCACAGGGTCACCACACAGCTCTCCTGACCCTTGAGCCATTGGCGCGCATCGGCCATCGTGGTTTCGCTGGCGGATAATTGCTCGAAACTGGCAGCGTCCATGAAATGCCAGTATTCGCCGTCGGAGTAGAGATACTGCATTTCTCGATCGACAACGTCCGCGCCTTCGAGGGTATCTCCCGATTTAAACGTCCGTTCGATCACTCGTCCGGTCTTCAAGTTACGGATCTTCACGCGGTTGAAAGCTTGCCCCTTGCCGGGTTTCACGAATTCGTTTTCGACGATCGCACAGGGACTGCCGTCGAGCATCACTTTGAGCCCCGTTTTGAATTGGTTGGTATTATAGGTTGTCATCTCAATGTTTAAATCCCGGTGCTGATATCGATGCTCATGATAACCGAAACGCTTCATTCGCAGCAGCTTGCGGGGTGGCAGATCGAGCTGGCGCGCGCGATCTCGCGGCCGGAGGAACTGCTTCGATGCTTAGAACTACCGCCCGACGTCTTTGGTCAGCCAGAAATTTCACGAACAGGTTTCCCGCTGCGGGTAACGCGCGGCTTCGTCGCCCGCATGCGCAAGGGCGATCCCGAGGACCCGTTGTTACGCCAGGTATTTCCGCTCCCGTCCCAGGCAACCACTACCAAAGATTTTTCGCTCGATCCCGTCGGGGACCTCGGCGCGCAGGTCCGTCCGGGTGTCCTGCACAAGTACCAAGGCCGCGCCCTGTTCATCGTCACGGGGGGCTGCGCGGTCCATTGCCGCTACTGCTTCCGGCAACACTTCCCGTATAGCAGCGCCAACGCCGGCTTGGATCGTTGGCAAGGCGCCCTCGACTATCTCCGGCACGATTCATCGATAACCGAAATCATACTGAGCGGCGGCGATCCTTTGGCGATCACGGACCAGCGCTTAGCCGCGCTGGTCGCCGAGCTTGATCGTATCCGGCATCTCGAACGCTTGCGCATCCATACGCGCATGCCCATCGTGCTACCCGAGCGCATCGACGATCGGTGTCTAGCATGGCTGGGCGCAACGCGTCTCCACACCGTGATCGTGGTCCACGCCAATCACGGTGCGGAGATCGATGAGGAGGTCAGCGAAGCCATGCAGCGGCTGCGCGCGATTGGCGTCATCCTCCTCAACCAGTCCGTGCTGCTACGCGGCGTCAACGACACGCTCCCGGCTCTCGTGGATCTCAGCGGGCGGCTTGTAGCGGCCGGCATCCTGCCCTATTACCTGCACCTTCTCGACCGCGTGCAAGGGGCCGCGCACTACGACACACCGCGCGCCCATGCCGTTGCGCTCATGGCGGGGCTGCGTTCCCGCCTCCCCGGCTATATGGTCCCGCGCTGCGTGCGGGAACAGCCGGGCGTTCCTTATAAGGTTCCGATTGAGCTGCTTGAAGACTGACCCGTATTCTAGCGCGATTGCCGCCTTGCGCCTCTAGCGTCCGCCGGGCTGATGTGGTTAAGCTAGGGACATGATCGTCAGGCCCGGCACCGCGGAAGAAAGTGCACCCGTGAGCAACGTTATCGAACTGATAGGCCACACGCCCCTGGTGGAGATCACCCGGCTCGACACTGGGCCTTGCCGGCTCTTCGTCAAGCTCGAGAGCCAGAATCCAGGCGGATCCATCAAGGATCGCATTGCCCGCTCCATGATCGAGGCGGCCGAGCATGAGGGCAAGATCGGTCCCGGCCGTCTCCTCATCGAGGCGACGGCCGGGAACACCGGGCTTGCGCTGGCACTCATCGCCGCCCGCAAGGGCTACCGGCTCCTGCTCGTCATCCCCGACAAGATGAGCCAGGAGAAGATCTTCCACCTTAAGGCGATGGGAGCGGAAGTAGTGATGACGCGCTCCGACGTCGGGCGTGGCCACCCCGAGTATTACCAGGACATCGCCGAGCGTCTGGCAGGCGAGCGAGCGGGTGCCTTCTACGTCAATCAGTTCTCCAACCCCGCCAACCCGAAAGGGCACGAGGAGGGCACAGGGCCGGAGATCTGGTCGCAGATGGGGCAGAGCCTCGACGCAGTGGTCTGCGGAGTCGGTACGGGCGGCACGCTGACGGGCTTGAGCCGCTACTTCGCGCGGGTCGCCGCGGAGGTCAAGATGGTGCTTGCGGACCCCGAGGGCTCGGTGCTCGCACCCTACGTCAAGACCGGGAGGCTGGGTGAGGCGGGCTCCTGGCTGGTTGAGGGCATAGGTGAGGACTTCGTTCCCCCGATCTGCGATCTCTCCCGGGTACGCGAGGCCTACTCGATCACGGACGCGGAGAGCTTCGAGGCCGCAAGGCTGTTGCTACGCAAGGAGGGGATCTTCGCCGGCTCCTCGTCGGGGACCTTGCTCGCCGCGGCGCTGCAGTATTGCCGGACGCGCGACCGGCCCGAGCGGGTGGTGACCTTCGTTTGCGACAGCGGTAACAAATACCTGTCCAAGATGTACAACGACTACTGGATGGCAGACCAAGGGTTCCTTGAGCGCGGACGGGGAGGGGACCTGCGCGACCTCATCTCGCGGCCGCATTCGGCGCGGGCGGTCGTCACGGTCGGGCGCGGAGACACGCTACTCACGGCCTACGGGCGCTTCAAGCTCTACGATGTGTCCCAGCTCCCCGTGCTCGAAGGCGATAGGATCGTGGGCATCATCGACGAGTCCGACGTGCTCCTCGCGGTCTACGGCGACGACAAGCGGTTCCGGGAAAAGGTCGCGGCGGTTATGACCACGCGCTTGCAGACGGTCGCACCCCAGACACCCATCGAGGACCTGTTCGGCATCTATGAGCAGGGTATGGTCCCCATCGTCGTCTAGGATCAGAAATTCCTCGGCCTCATCACGCGCATCGACCTTTTGAACTATCTCCGCCGCAGGATGAAATAGTAGAAGATTGACCATGTCCCCGCCCAAAAAACTCCACGGATTCGCTACCCGCGCCATCCACGCGGGGCAGCCTCCGGACCCCGCGACCGGGGCTGTGATGACTCCGATCTATGCAACCTCGACTTATGTGCAATCGAGTCCGGGCGTGCACCAGGGTTACGACTACTCGCGCACCAAGAACCCTACCCGGCTTGCCTACGAGCGCTGCGTGGCCGATCTCGAAGGTGGTAGCGACAGCTTCGCCTTTGCCTCCGGCATGAGTGCCATTGCCACCGTGCTTGAACTGCTCGACAGCGGTGCGCACATCGTGGCTCTCGATGATCTTTACGGCGGCACGACCCGGCTCTTCGAGGGGGTACGACGGCGCTCGGCGGGACTCGCTTTCACCTTCACTCCATTACCCGATCGCGGGACGCTCGAGCGGGCCATCCGCCCCAATACCCGCATGATCTGGGTGGAGACGCCCAGCAACCCGCTGCTCAAGCTGGTCGATCTCGGAATGGTCGCGGAAGTGGCGCGCCGGCGCGGGGTCCTGAGCGTCGCGGACAACACCTTCGCCACGCCCTGGGCGCAGCGGCCGATCGAGCTCGGTTTCGACCTGGTGGTGCACTCGGCGACGCCGTTGGCCGAAAGGCTCGCTTTTCTGCAGAATGCGATCGGAGCTATCGCGAGCCCCTTCGAAAGCTTCCTTGTAATGCGCGGTATGAAAACCCTGGCGCTGCGCATGGAGCGGCACACGGCCAACGCTACGGCGGTTGCGGAGTGGTTGGAGCGCCACCCCAAGGTCGAGCGGGTCCATTACCCAGGCCTCGCAAGCCATCCCCAGCATGCGCTCGCGCGGTGCCAGATGCGCGGTTCAGGCGGCATGGTGACGGTGGTGCTCAAGGGCGGGCTCGAGGATGCCCGGCGGTTTCTTGAGCGCTGCCGGATCTTCGCCTTGGCTGAGAGTCTCGGGGGTGTCGAGAGCCTCATCGAGCACCCCGCCATCATGACCCATGCCTCATTGCCCGCCGAGACGCGGGAAGCACTCGGCATCGGTGATACCTTGGTGCGCTTATCCGTGGGCATCGAGGATGTGGAGGACCTTATTGAGGACCTGAAGTTCGCACTCGCCTGAGCGCGGGCCCGATTTCTCTCTGGACAAGGTCGCGGAGCCGACTAGCTTTCGAGCGCGAGCGCTTGCAGGAGATCGCGCACGCTCGTGCCCTGCTCCGGCATGCGCGCTTCGTCGACCGAGATGCGCAATGCGGGGAAGCCTTCGAGCGCTTCGCGTACAGCGACCCGCGAACGGGCCGCCGCCACGATGCGGTCGCTCACCGGATCGCTCGCGGCGCACTCCGGCAGCACGGCGAGGAACACGCCGTCGCCGTGCACGCCTAGCACGTCCACCTGGCGCAGGGCGGCGCGGAGCGAATCGGCGAGCGCCGTGAGGAGCATCTCGGCCGCGATC
This sequence comes from Chromatiales bacterium USCg_Taylor, assembly GCA_002007425.1. Taxonomy (GTDB): domain Bacteria; phylum Pseudomonadota; class Gammaproteobacteria; order JACCXJ01; family JACCXJ01; genus USCg-Taylor. Next base: position 5,692 of record MUGK01000148.1, read on the forward strand.
GGGCCGCGGCTCGCGGCGTAGTCCGCGTATCCGTCGACGCGGATGGCCTTCAACGCCAGCGGTCGCGGCGTCCGCGCCGTGCGCGCAACCTCGCGGTCCAGCTCGCGGCGGAGGAGCCGGCGATTGGGAAGTCCGGTGACCTCGTCGAGCAGATCCCCGCCACCTGCCTCGTAGATACGGAGCGCGCGCCGCACCATCGAGAGCATGTGATCGATGTCCCACGGCTTGGTGACGAAGCGGAAGACGTTCGACGAGTTGATGGCGTCGATGAGATCGGCGGGGCTGGTGTAGCCGGTGACGATCATGCGCACTGCGTCGGCGCGCCGGAGCCGCGCCTTGCTGAGAAACTCGGTGCCGGTCATGCCGGGCATCCGCTGATCGGTGATGATTAGCGCCACGTCGGTGAGCTGGCCGAGGATCTCCAGCGCCTCGGCTCCGCTGTGGGCGACACGGACGTCGTAGTCGAGCCCCAGCGTGCGCTCGAGTAGATCGAGGTTCTCCGGCTCGTCGTCGACCGCGAGGATCACCGGTCGCTCGGTCGGGCTCACTTCGACTCCGCCGTGCTCTCGGGCGGGCCGCTCACCGGGAGCGTGAGCGTGAACGTCGTGCCGCGGCCTACCTCGGAATGGCACTGCAGATCGCCGCCATGCTCCTTGGCAATCTTCAGGCCCATGTAGAGGCCGAGGCCGGTGCCCTGGCCTGGCGGCTTCGTCGTGAAGAACGGCTCGAACAGGTGGCGCCGATTCTCCGGAGTAATGCCGGGACCGTTGTCCTGGATAGCGACGGTCACCCGGTCGCCGTCGCGGCCGAAGGTGATGTGGATGTCGCCCTGCTCCATCGCGTCGCCGGCGTTGACGAGGATGTTCAAGAACACTTGGCTCATCCGCCCGGCGTGACAGGGCACCGGCGGGACGTCGCCGTAGTCCCTGTGCACCGTGATCTTGCGCTTGAGGCGGTTCGCGGCGAGCGTGAGCGCGACCTCCATCGGCTGTTTCAGGTCGGTCGGCTCGGGGCCGTGGTCGTCGGCGCGGGAGAAGATGCCGAGATCGCGCACGATGGTGGTGGCGCGCTCCACCCCGGTCGACATCGCGCCAAGGAGCTTCGGGAGGTCGCGCTGGATGAACGGCAGGCGCTTCTGGTCCTCGAGCGCGGTGAGCCGGGTCAGCGCGTCTGGCGACGCCGCCAGCGCCGCGCGATACGCCGAGAGAAGCTCCTCGTACACCGTTACGTAGCGTGGGAGGTGCTGGACGTTGCCGCGCATGAAGTTCAGCGCGTTGTTGATCTCGTGGGCGACGCCGGCCGACATGCGCCCGAGCGCGGAGAGCTTCTCGCTGTGGACCAGCGCGGCCTGCTGCTCCTTAAGCCGCTCGGCGGCGAGGTACAGCTCGCGCGATTTGTCCTCGAGGAGGCGCTCGGTGTCCTCGCGGAGCTTGTGCTCGCGGACGAGGCCCCGCTCGAGGCGGGCGATGCGCTTGTCCTGCTCCTCGGGCGGCTTGGCCGGGGCTGGCGGAGCAGGCGAAGGTGCCGGATCGGCCGCGACATTGGCAAGCTCGACGCGATTCCGCCCGCCCGCCTTGGCGCGGTACAGCGCCTCGTCGGCGCGGCGAATCAGTTCCTGCGCGGAGCGGCTGTCGCGCGGGCACTCCGCCACCCCGAGGCTCACCGAGACGCACCCGAGCGGCTGCGTCGCCGCTCCTGGGAACACCTGCTCGGCGACGAGCTTGCGCAGCCGCTCCGCGAAGAGTGCCGCTCCTTCGCGCGGCGTGTGCGCCAACAGAAAGACGAACTCCTCGCCGCCGTAGCGCGCCACGACATCCATCTCGCGCGCGGGCGCACCGCCGCGGCTCGCGGTCTCGCAGAAGGCGCGGCTGAGGGAGATGAGCAACTGGTCGCCCGCGGGGTGTCCATTCTTGTCGTTGTAGGACTTGAAGTGATCGACGTCGCAGAACACGAGCGAGGTCGGATGCCCGTGGCGGAGCGAGCCGAGCACCTCGTGCTGGCAGCGGTCCTGAAAGTAGCGATGGTTGTACAGCCCGGTGAGCCCGTCGGTAACCGACAGCACCTCGAGCTGCTTGTTCGCCTTGAGGAGATCTTGCGTGCGCGCGCCGAGGTCCGCCTCGAGCAGGCGCTTGGCTTCGGAGAGCTCCTCGTTGCGCTGGGCGAGATCGCGGCTGAGTGCGCGGTTGTGGGCGAGGAGCCGCGAGACGGTGAGGCAACGTTCCACCTCTCTCCCGAGATCGAGGCCGTCGATCGGCTTCTTTAGGATCGCGCTGACCCGTCCGCGGTTGACGGCGTCGAGCGCCGTATCGAGGTCGGCGTAGGCGGTGACGAGGATGCGCACCGTCTCCGGCGCGACCTCCGACGCGCGGGTGAGAAACTCCACCCCGGTCATACCAGGCATCCGATGGTCGGAGACGATCACCGAGTAGGGCTGCACCGCCAGCGCGTCGAGCGCACCCTGCGCGCTTTGGAAGGTGCGCACGTCGAAGTTGGAGGACAGCGTGCGCTCGATGAGGTCGAGGTTCTCCGGCTCGTCGTCCACTGCCATGAGGGCCAGCGACGCCGCTGGCGCCGTTTCCGCCGTCTCGGTCATGGCCCTCTATCCGGCGGCACCGAAGGTCAGCTCCAGCCGGCACACGGGATCGCCGCGCTTCGTGCACTGCGTCTGGACCAGCGCGATCGTCTCGTGGAAGTGATCGGCGACGCCCTCGACGAGGCCGATGGCGAGCTCGCACAGCTGGCGGGGCGAGTCGTACAGCATCACGAGCTGATTGGGCGCCGGGTCCTCGTAGCGAAAGCGCGGGAGTTCGACGTCGGGATGGAGCTTGCGAACCTCGACGTGGATCACGTCGTGGACGGTAGTCAGAAAACTCTTCGCGGTCATGCCCGGCTTGAGGAAGCCCGGATAGAGCCGCGCCAGATCAGGGAAGAGGAACTTCCCGAAGGAACGGACCAGCTCGTCGACCGGCTTGCCGGTGACGCGGCTGGCGGTGCCGACCAACGCGAACAGATCCTTGTCGGGATAGGTCTGCGGCCCGATGAAGCCGCCGCCTTCGGTCTCGAGCGGCGTCTGCTCGAGGAGCGCCTCCCAGGCGTCGGCGCCGAGACTCACCGTGACCATTTTCTGTAGCTCGTTGAAAATGATGCCTTTCACGTTCCCTCCCCGTCGTGCACCAACCCAGTCTAGAGGATAAAGGATAAGAAATTCAATGCCATTTCCCCATATTTCCGCTTTTTGTCCATCAGGTAGCACTATTGAGCTTGCGGTTGACGGGGAGGGGAGCGGCGGAGGATCCACATCACATTTTTTCTCCTCAGCGGGATGATGTCTCCCTAGAATCATGCTCCCCATTCGAGCGATAACTCAGTCGGCGTGGGCATTGACGTTTTGACGAGTATGATAAGGATATGGCTTTGATCGGACGATTCCAACCAGGCCGAGCGGTACGGGCATGCGGGTACGCGGTGACGATTGTGCTGCTCTCCGCCTGCTCTTCACCCTATTACAACGTGATGGAACGCTTGGGCTTTCCCAAGCGCGACATCCTCGTCGATCGGGTCGAGGCGGCGCGGGACAGTCAGGAACAGGCGGCAGAGCAGTTCAAGGACGCTTTGGAAAAGTTTATCGCGGTCACCGGGTTCAAAGGGGGCGCGCTGCAAGAGAAGTACGATCAACTCGAGGCCGAGTACGAGCAGAGTGAGGCGCGGGCCACCGAGGTACACCAGCGCGTCGAGAGCGTCGAAGATGTGGCCGAGGCCCTGTTCGATGAGTGGGAGGCCGAGATCGAACAGTATACGAGCGCGCCCTTACGGCGTAGTAGCGAGCGGCAGCTGCAGCAGACCCGAGCACAATACGGTCAGCTCCTCCGCGCGATGAAGCGCGCCGAGGCCAAGATGGACCCCGTCCTGGCCGCCTTTCACGACCAAGTGCTATTTCTCAAGCACAACCTCAACGCCCGTGCGATCGCCTCGCTCAAGGGCAACCTGGCCTCGATCGAAGCGGACATCGCGGTACTTATCCGGGAGATGGAGGCGTCGATTCGAGAGGCCAATCACTTTATCGATGCGATGAACGTGGCACAGGTTTCATGATCGTCCGCGTATGTCAGGCGACGCCTGCTGAGTCAGGTAACTATTCGAGACCTGCCAGAGGAGTGAATCTCATGAACCAACGGTGGAAATCAATTAAGTGGCGGTGTCCGAGGACGACCGCCCTGCACCATCTCGATAAATAGCATAGCTCGTCATCAGGAAGCCGTGTACGCGGCAAGCCCCAGCCGGACCACGATCTCGTTAAGATTTATGGATAATCGGACTTCTATGCACTAAGCTTGTTACATCCCCCTAGAACACTAAATCGTACCAAGTGAAAACGCGAGGAGGAATAGGATGGCTACCTATGTATTGCTAACCACCTTAACGCCAGAAGGCCGGCAGACCTTACACAAGAATCCCGATCGTTTAGTGGAAGTGAACAAAGAAGTCGAACAGTTCGGCTGCAAAGTCATCGCCCAGTATGCGGTCTTAGGTTCATACGATTTTGTGAGTGTTATAGAAGCGCCGGATAACGAAACAGCGGCCCATCTCTCGGTCGATCTCGGATCACGAGGTACAGTGAATATTATGACCATGCCCGCTATGCAGGTGAGTGACTTCTTAGTGAAGCTCAAAGGGGCGAAACAGATGGGGCATGGCTAAGGTGCAAAGTGAAGACGGCGGTACGGTGATCCGCGAACCACTGGCAGACAATCCCAGTTTTGGCTGACGTACAAAGCAACCCCAAGGCATTCGTAAATCGACGCGTTCGGTGGGGCCGGAGAATCGAGGACGGCAAATTCCGAATCAGGGCATCTTTACCCAGATCGCACACCACCCCTTGGGACTGATTTTCCCTTCTACGGTCTTACAGGCGCTGGGCGCCTCAAAATGCAGACAGTTATCGCATTGCTGGTCACCCTTTGGCTCATCCTGGTATTGGACCGACGCCTGGGACGCCTTTGCTGAATATGCCTTCCTGCTCACGGGAATTACCGCGATTGCGGCGAGCGCCGCCATGCTCTTGAGCGCCGACCGGCGAGTGATTTTGGATTTATCGTTCATGCTTTTCCTCGTTTGATTTTAAATTTCGTTGACTTTTTTTGCGCAACGGTTTTTTTCATCATATACCGGCGTTGTCATATTGGAAACCGCCGCAGGCATTTGGCGTTTAGTTGTCACGGCGATTTGGCGTGCCGCAATCCCGCCGGTATCAGCCAGCGATCGAGCAGTACAAATCCGCCCTCGATAAGAAGCGCCAGCGCCGCAGCCGGAATCGCTCCAGCGAGCAGTACTGCGTTGTCGTTGACTGCGAGCCCCGCGACGATGCGCTCACCGTAACCGCCGGCGCCGA
>MUGK01000149.1 GCA_002007425.1 Chromatiales bacterium USCg_Taylor
ATCCTCCCATCATGAACAGCTACCCGCTCCTAGTTCAGGCTCATCTTGTGTTAGAAATAAGCCCCACCTTCAGGCTCATCTAGCATTGGAAGAGACTGATGCTTGCAGTCGGTTCAAGGCCGATGCTAAAGTTCTCTGGATCTTTACTCGCCCCTGGCCCTGGCTTTGCGGGGCGAATGCGCGTAATGCGATGGGGAGCTCATAAGCATGCAGATCCTACGGCGCGGCAGTGAAGGGGACGAGGTCCGCCGATGGCAGCACTTCCTGCTCGGTCAGGGCCTCCTCGCGTGCGGGATCGACGGTATCTTCGGACCCGTCACCGAGGCGGCAACCCGGACTTTCCAGCGGCGCGGGCGGCTCGATGCTGACGGGGCGGTGGGGCCGCGTACCCTCGCCAAGGCGCTCGAGCGCGGCTTCGACGTCGGCTTCACCGATCCGCTCGGCGGCACTTCGGGGGCCGAGTTTCCACCGCGGGCTTCGTTCGTGCCCCTCACCGCGAACGCGGAGCGTCAGGAGATCTTCGGTAAGTTTCCGTTCGAGCGCATCGTTCCCGGCAAGGACGCGATCCGCATCCTCGGGGAGTGGGCCGGCGAGAACCTCGTGAGCGTCGTGATCCCGCAGCTTCGGGGCATTGAGGGAGCGCCTAAAAATGGCCGCATCCGCGTTCATCGGCTGGTCCAGGAGCAGTGCCGTGAGCTCTTCGCGGCGTGGGAGCGCGAGCGACTCCTCGGCCTCCTCAGGACTTGGGACGGCGGCTTCGTGCCGCGCTTTGTGCGCGGGAGCAGCACCACGCTCTCCAACCATGCCTGGGGAACCGCGTTCGACATCAACGCGGCATGGAACCCGCGCGGAGTCTTGCCGCCGCTCCGGGGTGAGGAGGGCTCGGTGCGTGAGCTGGTGGCCATCGCGCATGGTCTCGGATTTTTCTGGGGCGGCCACTTCAGCCGCCGCGACGGCATGCATTTCGAGGTAGCGCGCGTGCTCGGTTAACATCTATTCTCCGCGGTCTTGCCGCGGGGACCTTAGCGATGGGGTTTCCAAAGGGGAGAGAGGCGCAGCTCTCCCCTTTGGTCGCCCCACGGAGTTGCATACCCGTGGTGGCGAAATCTAAATTGAATCTTGAAGGATGCGCTTATGGAATGGGTGATCGTGAAGTACCCTCGCGTGCGCGACGTTTTCATTGGCGGCCGGCGCTCGGGACCGGCAAACCAGATCCTGATCGTGCGCGAGGGGACACAGACTTTTGATCTCGGCACGCCGATCGATTACCGGCCCCCCCGGCGGACGGTTACCGTCACTAGGACCTCGGCGGCGGATCCCGCGATGATCGAATTCGAGCCGGTTTGATGAGATGCTCCGGCCGGTTCGCGGCGGCGTGCCTAAGACGTAGCGGCTGGGTGGCTTACGCGGCGGCGCTGTGGCTGGGCGGCTGCTACCCCATCAATCCGGCGCTCAGCCGCTACGATCCCCATGCGGGTTATCGCTACGAAAACCTGAGCGCGCGGGACAGCGATAACACCTTCGTCGCCTTGAGCCTCTCCGGTGGCGGGACGCGTGCCGCCGCCTTCGCCTACGGTGTCCTCGAAGAGCTGCGCGCCACGGATATCGGTGGCGGGCGTAGCATGTTGGACGAGGCCGATGTGATCTCATCGGTGTCGGGCGGCAGTTTCGCCGCCGCCTACTATGGGCTATTTGGTCCCAAGACGTTCTTTACCGAGTTTCCGGACGCGGTCTTGTACCGCCGCATCGAGCGCGACCTCGTGCTGCGCGTGCTCGCCCCCTGGAACTGGCCCCGCCTGCTGTCACCGTTCTTCGGGCGCGGCGATCTGGCCGACGAGTATTACGGCAACCACATCTTTAAGAGCCGCACCTTCGCCCATCTTCCCCGCAAGCGCCCGTACATTATGCTCAACGCCACCGACATCAGCCGCGGGGCGCAGTTCTCCTTCACGCAGGAGCATTTCGACCGCATCTGTTCTGATCTTGGACCCTTGGCGATCTCGCGCGGCGTGGTGGCTTCCTCCGCGTTTCCCATCGGCTTCACGCCGATCACCTTCAAGAACCACGGCAAGGAAACCTGTGGGTACGAGGCGCCCGAATGGGTCGGGAATAGTGAGCAGGATCTCGACGTCAATCCGCAGCTCTATGACCTCGCCAAAACCTGGCGCTCCTACGAGAGCGCGCAACACCGCCCCTACATCCATCTAAGCGATGGCGGTCTCGCGGACAACATCGGCCTGCGCGCGATCGAGACCGGGATCGGCTCGACCGGGTCCCTGGGTTTGTACGAGAAGGTCAACTTCCGCGAGGTGGAGCGGATCGCATTCATCATCGTCGACGCCAAGCCGGAGAGCGAGCCCGCAGCCGATCGCTCCGCGCGGCCCCCCGGGATCGTGACCGTCCTCAACGCCGCGGCGACGACGCCACTGGAGAATTATTCGTCAGACACTATCGAACGAATCCGGCTATGGTTCGACGAGTGGGATCGAGCCGCGCAGGATTTCGATGTCAGGCGCGCAGGGTGCGATCGGCTCGCCGCGAAGATCTGCGGGAGCTCCGGAAGCGCTTCCGCGTGCGCGACCGAGCGCCGCGGCCAATGTTATGAAGAGGCTCATGCTTCCGAGATGTTCCGTCCGCCCCACCCCAAGCTTTACCCGATCCATGTCCGCTTCGAGGCCATCCCCGATGCCGCCGCCAAGGAGTCGCTTAAGGGTATCGGAACCCGCTTGCAGCTGCCACGGCGCGAGGTCAACGATCTCATCTTTTGGGCCCGGAGGCTGCTGCGGGAATCGCAACCGTATCGCGATCTGGTCGCGGGGCTGCGCCAAGCGAGCCAGGATCGGATGACCGGGCATCGGGCGCCGTAACGTTTGGGCAGCGCCCCTTAAAATTCCCGATTGCGGAAAGCGCCAATGGCCCTCTGAAAAATTCTGCCGAAGCGCGACATCGACACATTGATAAGCGCCGACTGCAGGTGCTAGCATTGACGAGCAGCAGGGAGGGAACTTTGGACGAGTAGGCCCGACTCAAAGTAGGGTGGGAATGATTTTCTTTGAAAGCGTGCTATGCCTACAGTGGATAGCACGACCTATTAACAAATTGCTTGAAGGAGGTGAACCATGCCACTACGCATAGGCGATGAAGCCCCGGATTTTACGGCGGAGACAACGGAAGGAACGATCCGCTTCCACGAATGGATCGGAGACGGTTGGGCTATTCTGTTCTCGCATCCGAAAGACTTTACCCCGGTCTGCACGACCGAGCTTGGCTATATGGCAGGCCTCAAGCCGGAGTTCGACAAGCGCAACTGCAAGATCATCGGTTTGAGCGTCGATTCGGTCAGCGACCACACCACATGGTCCAAGGATATTGCGGAGACTCAAGGCCATGCAGTGACCTATCCGTTGATCGGTGATACCGATCTGAAGGCGGCGAAGCTTTTCGATATGATTCACCCCAATGCCAGCGGCAGCGCACAGGGGCGAACGGCGGCCGATAATGCCACGGTGCGCTCCGTGTTTGTCATCGGTCCGGACAAGAAGATCAAGTTGATGCTCACCTATCCCATGAGCACGGGTCGCAACTTCGATGAGGTGCTGCGGGTGCTTGACTCGATGCAGCTAACAGCAAAGCACAAAGTCGCAACGCCGGTGAATTGGAAGCAGGGCGAGGACGTCATCATTGTCCCGGCGGTTTCCGATGCAGAAGCTAAAGAGAAATTTCCAGGTGGCTGGAAATCGCCGCGGCCCTATCTAAGGATCGTGCCACAACCGAAGTAGAGTGGTGGGTAGCAGGGAGGCTTACCCAGCTTCCTACCCAATCGGCGTCATCTCGGCTGATGCTCCTAAAAGCGCCGTTGCCGCAGGGCAAGCTCCCGTCGGTTATGCCGGGATGCCGATTGGCTTCCCGGCAGCATATGCCGGACCGCCTGGGAGACGTGGCGTTTGAGCAAGCTCAACCGGGTAGAATAATCGGCATCTTCGGGGGGGAGGTCCTGACGGCGCTGCGTTCACCGAGAAATCAGCCTGTAGTGTCGCCCTCTGAGGATGCGTGATCGTTAAATCAATCAGTTATCGATTCTTTTTTTTTACGTTGAGTTACGGAAGCCGGGATAGGTTGCTCAGTCGCTTGGGTTCTCTCAGCTCCAGGCCGGATTCGCTCGAGCACATAGCGTGTCATGCCAAGTGCGAGTTCGTGCTCGCCCATAAACACCTTCCGGCATTCTCCGTTTGGAGGAGCCCTGCCTCTTCTTCGGTATGAGTACGCACGACCGTCTCGACCCGCGGGTTGAGTGCGTGCGCGATCTCGATCATTTGGCGGGCGTGAAACGTATCCGGGGTGGCGATTACCAACATACCCGCCCGCGCGATATGTGCCTGAATGAGCACCGCCGGATCGGAGGCATCCCCGGAGACAGCCGGCACGCCGCGTTCGCGTAGCTGCTCGACAAGCTCACGATTCTGCTCGGCTACGACGAACGGCACGCCGCGCTCGGTCAGCGCTTCACCAATCCGCCGTCCCACGCGGCCATAGCCCACCAGTACGATATGCCCGGTAAGGCGATTCTGGTCGACAGTCATGGGAAGCTCTGCGAGCGGGTCGTCGGACCGCTCCAGGGCGCGAGCAAGGTTCGAGCGGGATCGAATCCAGGCTTGCGCAGGCTCAAACACCCGGAACACCAGAGGATTGAGTGCGATCGAGATCAGCGCCCCTGCCAGAATGAGGCTCTGGCCTTCCACCGGTAGGAGCCCTAGGGAAACGCCTAGACCTGCTAGGATAAATGAGAACTCACCGATCTGGGCCAGGCTCGCCGAGACCGTGAGGGCCGTGTTGAGTGGGTAGCGAAAGGCAAGGACGAGAAGAAATGCGGCCAGGGACTTGCCGAAGACGATGATCGCGACGGTTACGAACACCTGCAGCGGCTGGCGGATCAGGACCTCCGGATCGAACAGCATTCCAACCGATACGAAGAACAGAACCGAAAAAGCATCCCTTAGCGGTAAGGACTCTTCAGCCGCCCGATAGCTTAGATCCGATTCTCTCAGCACCATTCCGGCGAAAAAGGCCCCGAGTGCGAAGGAAACGCCAAAAAGTTCGGCGGAGCCATAGGCAATGCCGACGGCGGCCGCAACGACGGACAACGTAAAAAGCTCCCGCGAACCCGTGCGCGCGACCTGCCAGAGAATCCATGGGAAGAGGCGCCGACCGACAACGAGCATGAGTACGACAAACACCGCAACTTGACCGAGCGTAAACCCAAGCGTTTTCAGCAAATCCCGATGGGCGGTGCCTTCGGCAAGACCGCTTGAGTCGCCGCCTAGCCACCCCGAGAGCGGTGGCAGCAACACCAGGACCAGAACCATCACGAGGTCTTCGACCACCAGCCACCCGACCGCGATGCGGCCGTTGACAGACTCTAACATGCCGCGATTCTCCAGCGCTCTGAGGAGTACGACCGTGCTCGCCACCGAGAGCGCAAGACCGAACACGATGCCGGCGCCCAGGCCCCAATCCCAATGGACGGCAACAGCGGTACCGAGCGCGGTCGCAACGGCAGTTTGGACGATCGCGCCCGGCAAGGCGATCCGGCGAACAGCCAATAAGTCATCGAAGGAAAAGTGCAAGCCGACGCCGAACATCAGCAGCATCACCCCGATTTCGGCGAGTTGACGCGAGAGCCCAACGTCGGCGACGAAGCCCGGCGTCGCGGGGCCTAGCAATATGCCGGCGATCAGGTAACCGACCAGCACCGGCAGCTTCAGGCGTGCGGCGATAAAGCCCATAATCAGGGCAAGGCCCAAGCCGGCGGCAATCGTGGTGATCAGGGTGACGCTATGAGGCACCTGTTTCTTCTCCAGATATTAGGGACCTTTAGCACTATGCTTCAACCAATCTCAATCATGCCTCAGCGCACGGGACGATGCAGACTGCGGCGCGGCGGTTGAAGCGGTATTACGTTTCGGCGGGATAATGATGAGCATAATCGTGAGAGGCGCTATGAAGGCGGCGGCCGGCCAGCTACCGCCCAACGACCACCACAATCAGCCCGGCTAGGCGCGGGTTTTTATTCTTTTCTGGGCAGGAGTAAAAACCCCAATACATCCTAACCAAATACACACATTGACACAAGAAAACAACGATACGTGATGCCAAGCCAATGCTTTCATGCAATTATGGCAAGACCTTGGTCTATGATTGGGACTGGTGCAATCCAACTAACCCGGCTACCGCCTTCGAGGAACCCATGAAAAATGTCGAGATGCATGTCGAGGGGAATATTCTGACTATCCAGATCGATC
>MUGK01000150.1 GCA_002007425.1 Chromatiales bacterium USCg_Taylor
ACAACGCCCCCAGGCATCCCCTGAGGTCCAGGAGTCCTTCTCTCTAAGGGGGACTCTATTACCCTTTTCAGGCTCATTTTAAGATTAGAAAATACTCTGGCCGCCCCTATGTAATTTTACTGAATTTCCGCTTTGCGCGAGCAACAGCAGCGCTTAGCATAGCACCGAAGTTCAATCGTATGACCCGATGTTGACCGCTTTAAAAATCGCCACTCGCAAAAGCCCCTTGGCGCTACGTCAGGCAAATTTCGTGCGTGGGCGCTTGCTCGAACTGTACCCTGGCATCGACATCGCACTGCACAAGGTTCGGACGCAAGGCGACCGCTATCTCGACACGCCGCTCGGTGGGCTCGGGGGCAAGGGGCTCTTCGTCAAGGAGCTGGAACAGGCGCTCTTGGACGGCGCCGCCGATCTGGCGGTGCATTCCATGAAAGATGTCACCGTCGATCTACCGGAAGGCTTGGTCATTCCGGTTGTTCTAGAGCGCGAAGACCCGCGCGATGCGCTTGTGTCGATCCATTACCCGCGCCTGGATAAGCTTCCCAGCGGCGCTCGCATCGGCACCTCGAGTTTGCGCCGGCAATCGCAGTTGCGCGCCTTGCGCCCGGATCTTGTCGTGGGCGAACTGCGCGGCAATGTCGGCACGCGCTTGGAACGGCTCGATCGCGGTGAGTTCGACGCTCTCCTGCTCGCCGGAGCCGGGCTACGGCGCTTGGACCTACAGGCGCGCATTGCATCCTTGCTCGACCCGGCGCTCATGCTCCCCGCCATTGGCCAAGGCGCGATTGGCGTCGAATGCCGGACCGGCGATACCCGAGTCCTGGATCTGATCCGCCCGCTCGATGACCCCGAAAGCCACACTTGCATCCGTGCCGAACGCAGCTTTAATCGCCGCCTCGGCGGCGGTTGCCACGCGCCGATCGCCTGCTTGGCGGGGCTAAGCGCGCATACCCTTTCCTTGCGTGGATTGGTCGCGCGCCTTGATGGGACCGAGCTTATTCGCGGGGAGTCGCACGGCCCGGCCGGCGAGCCCGAGCGACTGGGGATTGCTCTCGCCGACCAACTGCGCGCGCGCGGCGCCGCGGAGATCCTGAGATCCAGCAGCGATGCCGCCGGTTGACCCCAGCATCGCCGTCAAGCCTCTTCTGGGATTGCGGGTGTTGGTCACCCGGCCTCTCCATCAGGCGCGGGATCTCTGCGAGCTGATCGAGGCCCAAGGCGGGAGCTCCTGGGTACACCCGGTCATCGATATCCGGGATCCCGCCGATCCCGCGGCCGCCCAGCGTCGCGTCGACCGTTTAGGCTCATTTGACATCGTGATCTTTATCAGCGCTAATGCCGCCGAGCGGGGACTTCGGCTCATTCGCGAGCGCGGTAAGTCCCTGCAAGGGATCACGGTCATCGCCGTCGGCCCGGCAACGGCGGCGCGACTAGATGCGCTCGGCGTGGGCGAAGTGACCCTCCCGGCGCAAGCAGACACCGAAGGCCTGCTCGATCTCGACGCGCTGCGGTATCCCGATAAGAAACGCATTTTGATCTTCCGCGGCGCCGGCGGCCGCCCTCTCTTGGGAGAGACTCTGCAAGCGCGTGGAGCACGCGTAGATTGCGCGGAGGTTTACCGGCGCACCCGATCCCGCCTGGGTGCGAAAGCCTTGATTGAGCGCTGGGAACAAGGTCAAATAGATGTCGCCATTACTACCAGCAGCGAGGGCTTGCGTAATCTTTTTGATGTCATGGGCGAACGGCAAGATCTGCTGCTCGGGTGCGCGATTGCGGTGATAAACGAACGCATGGCGGTTTATGCACGAGAACTGGGCTGCACGCACCCGATCGTGGCCGCGAACGCGAGCGATGCCGGTTTGCTCGCTGCGCTCGTGACGTGGCGCACCGGATTGAAAGCGACAGAGGGCAGGACGACAGAATCGAAGGTGCAGCCTAACGAGAACGGATAATGGAAAAAGACGAACCCCTCGCACCGCTCCTCTCTCCGGATGAGCCGCAAACCAACGAGCTTACCGGCGAGACCCGTCCCGAACCGAAACCGCAAGGACCCTGGCTTACGCGCATCCTGGTCGTGCTCTTCGCGGTGGCCGCCGCCGCCACGTTCAAGTGGTGGCGTTACGATTACACACCGGCCATCCAGAACTACAACCAGCAACTGCAAGAGGTGAGCGCGCGCATCGACTCGCTGCGCGCTGACATCGGGGCCATCGGCGGGAAAAACACGGAGACCGCCACCGTGATCGAGGGCCTTCAGCGCCAGCAGAAATCGCTCGCGCGCACGCTCGGCAACCTCTCGCTGCAAAAGCCGAATAGCGTCGAGGGCCTGGCAATAGCCGAGGTGGAATTTCTAATCGCAACCGCACAACACCGCCTGGATCTGGCGCACGATGTTCCCATGGCGCTCACCGCGCTAGAAACCGCTGACGGGCGTTTGCACCGACTTGACAGACCGGACCTAAAAAACGTCCGCGAGCAGTTGGTCAAGGACATGCATTCCCTGCGCGCGGTCCCGATGATCGACGTTGCCGGTATCGCGCTCTATTTAGGGGACATCATCGGCCGCAGCGACGACCTCCCCTTCAAGGCTGAGCTCGCGGCGCCGGCGCCGGCGCCGCAGCCGGTGGCGTCGCCCGAAATCGATACCTGGACGGACCTGGCCGGCGCCATCTGGAACGACCTAACGAACCTGGTCTCGATAAAAGAAATGGACACCCGCGATCCGTTTTTGTTTGATGTTGCCTTTCGCCGCTTGGTGCAACAGCATTTACGGCTGGACCTTTTTAATGCCCGGCTCGACGTTCTGCACCGCGACACGAAAAACCTACGCGCCGCAATCGAGAGTTTATCCGAGGTGCTTGCCCGCTATTACGACACCGATGCCGAAACGGTGTCCAGCTTGCTCGCTAAACTCAAGCAATTTCGCGCATTGGAACTGAAACCACGATTGCCTGACATCTCGGGGTCCATGAGAGCGATCCGCGACTATATCGTGGCCCAGAAACAAGGTCTTCCCGTGCCTGCGGAAAGCGCTCATCCGGCCGCTTCCCCACCCCAAATGCCGGCCCCACGGGTGGAGGCTAGCGCCTCGCCGGCCGAGGCTAAAGGTCAAGAGGCGGAACAGGCAATGGAGGCCGAGCAGCCACGGCAATGAGATCGCTGTTCCTTTGCTTGCTCGTGCTGCTTGCGGCGGTGATGGTCGCGCAAATCTCGAGCGAGGACCCGGGCTACGTGGTGATTGGCTACCGCGGCCGTTTGCTGCGAACCAGCGTCAACTTTTTTGTGTTCCTGCTCGGATTATTGGCCGTCACGCTTTATTTATTGCTGCGCGTGCTCACGAAGCTCTGGTTTGCGCCCCGGCGTCTGTTCGACTGGAGCCACACTCAGCGTAGCGGCAAGGCGCAGAAAGCCTTGGTGAACGGCGTAATGGCGCTTGCCGAGGGAAACTGGGAACGCGCCGAGGGAACGTTCAGCCGCAATGCCGCGACCAGCCAGTATCCGCTGGTCCACTATTTGGCGGCCGCCCAGGCCGCGCATTCTCAGCGCGCCTGGTCACGCCGCGACGAATATCTTCGTCTCGCCGAGGAAACCGGCCCCCAAGAAGCGCAGCTCGCCGTTGGGCTTACCGAAGCCGAGCTGCAACTGCAACAAGGCCAATGGGAGCAAGCGAAAACGACTCTGCTGCGGCTGCGCGCGAGCAACTCTTCGCATCCTCAGGTACTGAAACTTTCGCTTCGGCTCCTGACGCGGATGCAGGATTGGCGGCAGCTATTGGATCTCCTGCCTGCACTAAAACATCGTAAGGTCTGTAGCGCGGAGGAAATCTTAGCGCGCCAAACTGATGCCCATGCGGGAATGCTGGCCAATGCCCGGGGCGCGGACGCGCTCGCGGACGTCTGGTCCCGGATCCCGAACACTCTGCGCCGCCACCCCGCGATCATCGAAGTCTACGCCGCTCGCGCACAAGCTTTCGGCCAAGGATCCAAGGCCATCCCCCTGATCCAAAAAGCACTTAAAAGCGATTGGGACCCGGCGCTGGTGAAACGTTACGGGCTCATGCCGAGCGAGGACTTGGCTGCACAGATCAACGCGGCCGAAAAATGGCTAGGCAGCCATGGCGACGATGCAACGCTGTTGCTCAGCTTAGGCAGGCTCTGCTATAAGAGCGAGCTATGGGGCAAGGCCTGCTATTACCTCGAGGCATGCATCAAACAAAATCCGGCGCCGGAAGCGTATCGGCTCCTGGCGGAAACGCTGGACCGTATCGGAGATCCCGACCGCGCGACCCAGCATAGACGCCTCGGTTTGGAAATGGCGACTCGCGAGGCTGGAACGCCGCTACCGGTAGCAAGCGAAAGTTGATCGTCTAAGGTTGGCTCCGGCTGCTATTGAGCCAACGCAACAGCGGCGCCCACTGCTCGCGATCTTGCAAGGTTGCGGAGCGCGCGAACTCGAAGATACTCAGCCCCCGTTCGGCCGCATGCACGTAGTTTTGGCTCGCTCGCATGACCGCCAGACAGGGCAGCTTGTGTCCGTCGGGAAGCCGCAAGGTGTCAAGGTACTCGGAGAGACTCAGGGCTGCGAGCGTATGGTCCCGCATACGATTGGCGACCGTTGCGATTCTTACCTCTTGATTGACCACCCGGCGCAAGGCCATCAATTCGCTTAAGAAACGCGAGGCCGCGCGCATATCCATCGGAGAGGGCAACAAGGGGATAATGACCGATTGGGCGCGGCGCAAGAACTCGCTCAGCATCTGAGGATCGTGCAGCCCCGCGGGCGAGTCCACGATGCTAACCTCCGCATCCCTCGGGACGCGCACGGCGTCCTTCCAAGCGGCGATGCCGTGAATTTTAGGACGGTCTTCGGGGCGCGCGGCGAGCCAGTCCATGGTCGATGCCTGCGGATCATAGTCCACCAAGACGACGTTCTTCTTCCGCTCGGCGTAATACCCGGCGAGATTCGTCGCGATCGTGGACTTACCGCACCCACCCTTCGGATTCATCACGAGTATCGAGCGCATGCTGCCCCCCGCTAGTTATTATTGGCGATATTATAGTAATGGCCGCACGCACGCAGCCAGCGGATTTTTTTCGCCAAGCAGAAACGTCGAGCTAATGCGCTTCAGGCCCGGCGTTCTTGGAAGCTTGCCGGCGTCTCGCGATCGCGGTGATGTCGATTTCGTATTCGGCCGGAGTTGCCGAGGCGCCGCAGCACCCGTCCCCCCTCCCCGCCTTGCCCCGGCGCCCGCGGCGAAAGCGGCGCACGCTAAGCAAACCCACGATGCCGACCAAAGCCAACGCTAAAAGCTCTTGCAGTTCCGCGTTCATCGCTAGGCTCGTCAGGCTACACTGCTCCCGAACTGAAAACACATGAACGCGCTCAGGTACCCGATGGTGGTCATGTAGACCCACGCAAAGCCCGCCCAGCGCCACGAGTTGGTCTCGCGTTTAATTATAGCCACCGTCGCGGTGCATTGCAGGCAGAAGGCATAGAACAGCATCAGCCCCAAAGCCATGGAAAAGGAAAATACCTTGCGCCCGTCCGGCCAGGAGGCGTTCTGCAACCGATTACTCAAGCTGTTGTCGGCGGGGTCGACGTCCGAACCCACGGAATAAATCGTCCCAAGGACCGCGATCACGACCTCGCGCGCGGGAAAAGAAGCGATCACCACCGCCGAGACCTTCCAGTCCCAACCGAGGGGACTGAAAAGCGGTTCCACGGTCTTGCCCATGCGGCCGAGCGCACTTTGTTCCAGAAACGCCGCGGCTTCCTGGTTATCGATCTCCTGGCGCTCTTTTGTGAGCGCATCGCCGCTCAGCTTGGCGGCGGCCTCCAGGCGCTGGCGTTCGTGGCTGTGATGGATGGCGCTCGGATGCGGGAAGTACGCGAGCGCCCAGACGATTACGGCCACCGTGAAGATGATGCCACCGGCGCGCACCAAAAACACCCGCATGCGTTCCACAAGGCGCAGCACGACTGAGCGCAATCGGGGCCAACGGTAGGGGCGGCAACTCCATCAGGAAGGCCGGTGCCGGCCCCCTCAGAACCGTGCGCTTAAGGAGCAACGCAGTACCCACACCGCCCAAGATCCCGATCAGATAGAGGCCGAGCAATACCAGCCCTTGGAGGCTCAGCAGGCCATACGCCAACGATTTGTCCGGCACGAACGCCGAGATCAAAAGGAGGTACCATCAAAGGGTGTGTAAAAAGGTGAAGGCGATGTACCCTTTCTGTTGTAACCAAGAAAACCGGGCTGGCAGGCCCGAGAAGAAAGGAGCAC
>MUGK01000016.1 GCA_002007425.1 Chromatiales bacterium USCg_Taylor
CACGGTGATATCCAGCGAAAAGCAAAAAACTCACTAAACCCTATGTCCGACGCCATTTCCCGCCGCTTACCCCCAGAATTTATGCAACTGGAAGGTTTACTCTGCATTAATGGCTCGTGCATAGCCCGTAATGATACGCACGATCGGTTCGATGATACGCCGTCGGCAACGTAGACCATAACAACGGAGGGCCACATGAAACGACTTGCAATGGTATTTAGCTTGGTCATCCTTGGCTTCATCTTAATTGCAATCTTGATTGTTTTTAAGGAGAGCATTCCAGCGACGGCCGTTGCCCCGCTCTGGTTCGTTGCATTTGTGACAATAGTGGGTGGGCCGCTTATCGGGCTTGGCCTCAAGAAGATCTCTCTAGCCTCGGTAGGAGAGATCGAAATGTCAGATGTCGATCACGAGGTCGATCATACGGCGCGCCGGGAGCTTCCGCGCGAAGTGGAGGTAGAACGCCGCGATTATGCCGCACAAAAGGAGCAGCAAGTGCCCGGGCTCTCCGCGCCTGCCTTCCAGCTCCTGGACGAGAAACTGGCCTTCACGGGCACGCCGTGCGCCGATCCGATGACGCCGATGTATATACTGGATCGGGAATTTCGCATCATGGACTGGAATATCGCGTTCAGCCTCTGTTTCGACCGTACCCTGGAAGGTCGGCGTGGCCGCAACGTCTTGGAGTGGACCTATTTCTTGGACAATTACGAAGACGTAGTGAACCACGGCATAGGAGTGTTCGGACCGGGCAAGGAGCGACCGCGTATCGACATCGAAGAGATCCGATACACCAGTTACCGGTACGGCCCGATCACAGGCACCAAACGGGCCTACCAGATACCGGGCGACGACGGCGAGTGCCTCTGTTGGCTGATCACGATCGAGCCCAACTTTGTTCAGAATGAGATGGCCACGCTGCATCAGGCGGACTTGTTCAACGCGCTACGCAAGGACCTGATGTGGTCGGAATACGCGCTGTGCTACGACAAGGTGCTGAATAACAGTTTGATCTACCCAGCGCTGATCAATACGCTCATCGGCCATCACAATCCCGGTCCGGCACCTATTCCCGAGGGAACGGTCGTTCTCGACCTCGGCGCCGGAACGGGGAATCTCACCTATCTGCTGGCGGAGCGGTCGGCCCACAGGCTCGTCGTCAGCATCGATAGTAATTCCGTGATGCTCAACGTGCTGCGGCAAAAATGCGAGGCATTCTTGCGAAAAGACGCCCAAGGACCGGGCGTGATCGCCATCAAGCAAGACGTCAGCTCGTTGTATGGTCTCAACGATGGTTTCTTCGACTACGTGGTGCTCAATAACGTGCTCTATAGCCTCGAGCCGGAGGCGGCGAAGGCTTGCCTCAAAGAGGCGCATCGGGTCCTAAAACCGGGTGGAGAGTTGCGTTTTAGCGAACCGAAGAAGGGCAATAAGCTGTCCAAAGTCTTGGATCAGATTTGGCGGGACTTGAAGGGCAACAACCGCTATGCAGGACTCGAGAAGGAATACAACAAGGTCCGACAGATTAACGAGCTCGCACTCGCGCCCCTGCTGCACCGATGGAGCTTGGAAGAAGTCCGGGAGACGTTGCGCCGAGAGATCGGATTTACGGAGATCAAGTACGCCACGGACAATGTATACGCGGGCCAATCGATGCTGGTGTGTGCGCAAAAATAGGGGCTTTCCCGGTCGTGCGCTGATCCTCCCCAGCGCGCAAGCCCGAAGGAGAGGGAAAGGGCTGGAAACTCAATGGGTCTTTGCAACAGGTATTGTTGCGTCGGACGGGGGTGGTCCCGAAGGGAGACGGGACGAGAGGGTTCGGACTGACCCCGGCCGGGGTTTCGAAAGATTTCATTAAGTCCACGCCCTTGTCGTACCATCGCGACGGAGCGAGCTCTTGACCTAGTTGCGAGCGATTTATCCGCTCCCGCTGGCTTTCGCACGCTGGGCAGCGGCGCGGCCCTTTCCTTTAGGGAGAGATTCGGCCTCGATGTTGACCGGGGCCAGCCCTTTTTCTTTCATCCCAAGCTCGATGGCCGCGGCACGCGAGAGATCGATGACGCGTCCCCCTACATAAGGCCCGCGATCGTTGATCTCGACTGCGACCGATCTGCCATTCTTGACATTGGTGACTGCCACCTCGGTCCCTAAAGGCAAGGTCCGGTGGGCTGCCGTCAGCTCGTTCTGGTCATAGATCTCACCGTTCGCGGTCTTCTTGCCATGGAACCCCGGCCCGTACCACGATGCTTTCCCCCGCTGTTCGAAGACCGGTTCTTTATGGATCTTGGCTCCATGGGGTTTGGCACTGCCATCATTGCAACCAGACACTAGAAACGCGGCCGATAATGCTACGGCCGATAATGCTACGGTCCATGAGAACGATTTCACCGACAACATATTCATACCTCCTGTTCATAACCCTCCTTGATGCGGATCCGGCAATGCCTATGCCACGGCGCGGCCGGCTATGCATCCCATTGAAGCACAGGGCATTTGCTCGATCGATGCGGCAGTTCTGCAAAGCGACCGGGCTGGGATGCTCGGTAAGGGTTACCTGCGCCTCTGTAAACCTTACCAGCCGCCCGCGTCGGAAGCGCTCGATCGGCACCTATATAGCCCTCGGCCGGCGGGAAGCCGAGGAGGTGCCGCCACGGCATAGCCGAGAGCGAAGAGATCGGGTAGAAGACCCGGCAAGGTGATCGTAACTGATAGGCGCCTCGGCCATTGCCCGACCAATGGTGTTGGCATTCTTCGTGCTTAACGCGTAGGTAGCTGCCGAGGTCCGGTTGAGAAACCGGGCGATTATCGCCCGCGGCACACTATAAGGGGTCACGTCTCCCATCTTGCAT
Organism: Chromatiales bacterium USCg_Taylor; assembly: GCA_002007425.1. Lineage (GTDB taxonomy): Bacteria > Pseudomonadota > Gammaproteobacteria > JACCXJ01 > JACCXJ01 > USCg-Taylor. The sequence continues at coordinate 2,850 of MUGK01000016.1, forward strand.
AGCTTGCCTCTAGGATCTATTCTCGCTCCATGGCGAGGCCCTTAAGAATCGAATACCAAGGGGCGGTGTATCACATCACCTCGCGTGGCGACAGGCGGGAGCCGATGGCGTTGGACGATGTTGATCGGTCGGCGTTTATCGAGGTGCTGGCGCAGGCGCTAAAGCGTTTTGACGCGCGAGCGTGGGCGTATTGCTTGATGGGCGATCACTACCACCTGGTGCTACATACTCGCCAAGCCAACCTCTCGCGCCTGATGCGGCACGTCAATGGTGTCTACACGCAGACGTTTAACCGGCGCCACGGCCTCGTGGGGCATCTGTTTCAAGGCCGCTTCAAAGCAATCGTGGTCGATGCCGACAGCTACCTGTTAGAAGTCTGTCGCTACGTTGACCTTAACCCCGTGCGAGCCCACCTGGTCAAACACCCGCATGCCTACGCATGGAGCAGCTACCGAGCCCACACCGGGCAAGCGGTGCGCCCGCCGTGGTTGGACAGCAAGCCATTGTACGCGCAACTCGCTCCTAAAAAGAGCCAAGCGACCGCTGCCAGCAAATATGCCGAGTTCGTGGCGCAAGGCGCAGGCGTCAATCTGTGGGACGACAACCTCCAGCAGCAGATATTCTTGGGCGGGGACAAATTCATCGAGCGCATGCAGCGGCTGGCAGGCCTATCCGGCCACGATAAGCCGCGAGCTCAGGTGAACAAAGCCAAGCAGCGCCGCCCAGCGAGCGCGAAACCTCTCAGTAGCTACGCGCTCCTGGGGGCCAGCAGAGCCGAGCGCGATGGGCGCATAGCCTTGGCGTTTAAGGAGGGAGGATACACTCAAACGATGATTGCCACGGCATTCGGTGTGTCGTCTTCTACGGTCAGTCGTGTGATCAACGAGATGGAGTGAGAGATGGGAGACGTGACCCGTATTCTCTATTTTGCCAGGCTATACTCGTCGACGATGCGCCCGCCGCGATTGACGAAGCGGAACGTGATCTGAGTAGCGGTGGCGTCCACTACCATTGCGCCATAGTCTCAGTCTTCGGCGAAACTGGCTGTGAGCGTCAATCGCTCCGAAGTCGGAGATCCAGGATCCGCCGGCGCCGTTGACGAAGTACGGTAGCTCGTCCACGCGCAGGCGCTCGTAGACGTGGTAGAAGCCGGACAATACGGCGTTGGCGCCCCCAGGGATCCCCGGCGCATACCCGCATAGAATATCTCAAGTATGATCAGTTGATAATGCCGCTTCTATCTCCATGAAAAGCGCGCTCCACGTTCTGATGGTCGCTTCCGAAAACGATGGCATCAAGACTCCCTCAGGCCAGGACGCGAAGGCCGGCGGTATCGGCGATGTAGTGCGTGACGTAGCGCCCGCCTTGGCGTCCTTACATAACTGCCGGATCACCGTGGTCGTACCTTCCCACGGGTTCCTAGACAAGCTCGAAGGCGCAAGGCTACTCGACGTATACCATTTTCCCTTCGCGGGATCTCGGGAAGGGGTTGTCCTATTTGAAGTTCCCGGAAAAAAGCCTAATCCTAAGGTGCGGCATCTCGTCTTGCACCATGCGCGGTTTGAATCGCGCGATCCGGACACTAACCAGCTTGAGATCTATTGTGATGACCCGCCCGAGCGGCCCTTCGCGACTGACGCGACGAAGTATGCCTGTTTCTGCGCCGCCGTCGCCGAAGGCTTGAAACGGAAGGTATTCGGCGAGGTCAATAATGTTCATCTGCATGACTGGCACGCTGCGTTCCTGTTGATCCTCCGCTCTTTTGACGAGAGCTTTGAGGCATTGCGGGATCTGTGGACGGTTTACACGATCCACAATGTGGCCCTTCAGGGCATACGCCCGCTACGCGGGGATCCTTCGTCCCTGGAGACTTGGTATCCGTATATCGCTGTCAAGGCTACCGATAAGCTGGCCGATCCAGAGTACCGGAATTGCCTGAATCCCATGGCCATTGGCGTGCGCCTCGCCGATGCGGTGCATGTGGTCTCACCGGGGTATAAGTCGGAAATCCTCGCGCCAAGCATTCCGCGGCGGAGCGATCCGGACGCCTCCTATTGCGGCGGCGAGGGCCTCGAAGGCGACCTTCAGACGGCCGATCGTGAAGGCCGCTTGTTCGGCATTCTGAACGGGTGCGATTACGACGAGCGAAAACTGCCGCCGCGTGATTTGCCAGCTTACCGGCAATTACTCCAGCTCCTAGACGATACCGTGTCACGCGGCGCGAGCAAGGCCGCCGTCCACCACCTCGCTTTGAAGCGAATTCACTTACTCCGAGCCGCGGCCCGCCGATCCAAAGTCCTCCTAACGTGTGTGACACGAATCGTGAATCAGAAACTACGGTTGATGCGTGCCGACGCCGGCCAAGGCAAACCCGCCCTAGAACGAATCCTGGAGGGTCTGTCCACGGACGGTGTCTTGATCCTTTTGGGGATGGGGGACCGCGACTTGGAGCGCTTTCTGTTCGACGTGAGTACCCGATTTCACAATTTCGTTTTTATCAATGGTTTTGACAGCAATTGCGCGGCGGGCCTGTTTGCAAACGGCGATCTCTTCTTGATGCCGAGCTCCTTCGAGCCGTGCGGGATTAGCCAGCTGCTTGCCATGCGCGATGGCCAGCCCTGTGTCGTTCACCACACCGGTGGGTTGAGGGACACGGTTCAAGACGGTAGGACAGGTTTCGCATTCAACGGCGAGGGTCTTGAAGCGCAAGCGACGGACTTCGTACACGCGGTCTTTCGGGCCATCAACATACTGACTGGAGATACAGCAGGCTTCCAAGCGATTCGTGAGACTGCATTCGAAAAGAGGTTCTTGTGGGGCGACACCGTTCGAGAATATGTACACTACCTCTATCGCTCGGAATAACTGTTGCCCACCTACTTTTAGCGGTGGAGTTATTTCGTCGTCCTCATTTCGTGCGCGCTATTCCTCCGCATTCTACCTATTGACGCACCGGTACAAGCGACACAGCAACAGGAGGCCATCTTGCTTGATTTAACCGGTAGCACGCTCGGTATCGCCGCACTCGGCATTTTCGTTTTGGCGTATGGACTCGTCGTCAGCGAGGAAATCATCGGGCTGCGTAAGTCCAAGCCGGTTATCGTCGCGGCGGGGGTCATCTGGCTGCTCGTGGCGATCGCCTACGCCGATGCCGGACGAGCGCCGGAGGTTGCACAGGCCGTTCGCCATTATCTTCTGGAGTTCGCGGAGCTGATGCTGTTTTTGCTGTCGGCGATGACCTATGTCAATACCCTGGAGGAGCGCAACATCTTCAAGGCCTTGCGGTCGTGGCTGGCCGCGGCGGGATTTTCCTTACGGGCGGTGTTCTGGCTTACCGGACTCTTGGCGTTCTTTATTTCCCCGATCGCCGATAACCTCACCACCGCCCTGGTCATGGGCGCGGTGGTACTGGCCGTTGGCGCGGGCCACCCTGGATTCGTCGGCGCGGCTTGCATCAATATCGTAGTGGCCGCCAACGCCGGCGGCGCATTTAGCCCTTTCGGTGACATCACCACGCTGATGGTATGGCAAAAAGGCACGGTCGGGTTCGGAGATTTTTTCGCCTTGTTCCTACCGGCGGCGGTCAATTGGCTGGTCCCGGCCGCGATCATCTCCTTATCGGTTCGCGCCGAACAACCCGCCGCGTTCCATAAGGTAGTTCCGGTAAAACCGGGAGGGTATGTCGTTATCGTCTTGTTTGTCGCGACCATCGCGATGACGGTCGCGCTATACCATTTCGCCCATCTGCCACCGTTTCTCGGCATGATGACGGGGCTTGGGCTGCTTATGGTCTACGGGCATGTCATCCGCCGCACTGAATTACGGCGGTGGACTCCGTTGCCCGAGTTGGATTCGGAAGCATTGAATATTGGCGATTATTACAAGCCCGCGGTCAAGCCCTTCGATATCTTCATCAGCATGAAGCGCATCGAGTGGGATACCTTGATGTTTTATTACGGCGTGATGTTGTGCGTCGGCGGTCTCGGCGCGTTCGGGTATCTGGCGCTCGTGTCGCAGACGCTTTACGTGGATCTCGGGCCCACCGCGGCGAACATCCTCGTGGGCGTGGGCTCCTCGGTGATCGGCAATATTCCGGTCATGTTCGCGGTCTTAACGATGAACCCTGAGATGTCGCTCGGCCAGTGGCTGCTCGTCACACTGACCGCCGGGGTGGGCGGGTCGTTATTGTCGATCGGCTCGCCGGCGGGTGTGGCGCTAATGGGGCAGGCGCGCGAAGTCTATACGTTCTTTGCCCATCTCAAGTGGACGTGGGCCGTGGCGCTGGGGTATGCCGCCAGCATAGCGGTGCATTTAGCCTGGAACGCGCATACGTTCTAATTTTGATCATCTCCCGCTATCATCCGCGGCGGCAACATCAAACATAAGCTAGGCAAAATGGCAAACTGGTTATGCAAGCAACGAACTATTGCGCGCCCGAACTATAATCGCTGGCTGGTGCCGCCCGCCGCGTTGGCGATCCATCTGTCCATCGGAATGGCCTACGGGTTCAGCGTGTTCTGGATCCCGCTCGAACATGCGGTCGGCATCAGCGAGTCGGTCCCCTGTGACACGGATCCGGGCGGTGGGATCGTAGATTCCTTGCGTGGAATTCTGGGCTATAGCGACTCGGGGCCTTGCGATTGGCGACGCAGCGCGCTCGGTTGGCTCTATACGCTGTTCTTCGTGTTCCTGGGATCCTCGGCCGCGGTCTTCGGGCAATGGGTGGAACGCGAAGGCCCGCGCAAGGCCGGCGTCTACGCGTCCTGTTGCTGGGCCGGAGGGTTCCTGATCTCCGCGACGGGTGTGTATTGGCATCATATCTGGTTGTTGTGGCTCGGATCGGGGGTGATCGGCGGGATCGGCTTGGGCCTAGGGTACATCTCGCCGGTGTCGACGTTGATCAAATGGTTTCCGGACCGCCGCGGCATGGCCACGGGCATGGCGATCATGGGGTTCGGAGGCGGGGCGATGATCGGCGCGCCGCTCGCCGATCTACTGATGAAGTATTACGCAGGGCCCGATTCGGTCGGCGTGTGGGAAACTTTCGTGACGCTGAGCGCGATTTATTTTGTCGCCATGATGGGTGGAGCCTTCGGGTACCGCGTGCCGCCGCTAGGATGGGCGCCGTCAGGTTGGCAGCCGAACCCTAAGCGCAAGCGCATGATCACGTCCGCGCATGTGCACCTCAACATGGCGCATAAAACGCCTCATTTTTGGCTCCTATGGGGTGTGCTGTGTCTGAACGTGAGTGCGGGTATCGGCGTGATCGGCGTGGCCTCGCCCATGCTCCAAGAGGTATTCGGCGGCAAGCTCATCGGATTGGACATGCCGCTCAAAGACCTGACCGTCGAGCAGGCCGCGCAGGTTGCGACGATCGCGGCGGCGTTCACCGGGCTACTGAGTCTCTTTAATATCGCCGGCCGCATCGGCTGGGCCTCCCTATCCGATTACATTGGGCGCAAGCGTACCTATTTCCTATTCTTTTCCTTGGGCGCGGTGCTGTATGCAGCGGCGCCCTTCGCCGGGGAGATCAAGAACGTCGCGTTGTTTGTCGCGATCTTTTGCTTTATTCTTACGATGTACGGCGGCGGCTTTGCCACAATACCGGCCTATCTGGCCGATATATTCGGCACGCAATTCGTCGGCGCCATCCACGGCCGTTTATTAACGGCCTGGTCAACGGCGGGAGTACTAGGGCCGGTGCTCGTGAACTACCTGCGCGAATACCAGGTGGGGCTTGGGGTACCCGTGGCGCAAGCCTACAACACCACGATGTATGTCTTGGCCGGTTTACTCGTAATGGGGTTTTTCTGTAACCTCGCGATGCGGCCTGTGGCTCCGAAGTACTACATGAGCGACGAAGAATTAGCCACCGAGCGCCGTATTGCGCACGAGGGTGGGTTGGAAAACAGAAACTAAGCGCGAGCGCTTATGAACGAAACCGGAAACCACGAGCACCCGAGCCCACTGAGTTGGCTATTGGTTGCCATCGCGTGGATCTTGGTCGGTATACCCCTACTCTGGGGGATCTTTAAGACCTTGGGGAAGGCGAAGTTGCTGTTTGGTTGAGAGATGACCGTGCCAACGTGAAGGTCCCGCCACCAAGCGTGTTCAATCGGCTACCCCCCCAAAAGCATTTGCCTCGTTCGGCATCGCCGGCTCAACTTGTCGAGCGGACGCCGTAGTTGCCGGGATCAATCGTGCGCGTGCCGCATGCGCCCGATACCGGTCGCGCTTTTTTGGAGGCGCCGCGAGCGCCGGCGGGCCAGCAAGCGACGCGACCTTTTTCACGAAGGCCAAGCTCGTGAAACCGGCGTCGAGCAATTCCACCATTTGGCGGTCGCGAGAACGCGCGCTTTGGCCGCCCAATACGGCCGCGAGTAACCGGCGATCACCGCGCCTGGCCGAGGCTACCAGGTTGAAGCCCGAAGCGCGAACATATCCGGTCTTAATGCCATCGCTCCCGGTGTATCCACCGAGCAGGTGGTTGTGGTTACGGTAAGAGCGGCCCTTATAACGGAAGTGCTTCGTGGCGAACATCGGATAATGCCGCGGGAAGTCGTTCAACAACGCCAGGCCTAGCGTTACCATGTCGCGGGCGCAACTGTACTGGCGGCGGTCGGGCAGCCCGGAGGCGTTGTAAAAGAGAGTGTTGGGCATGCCGAGGTAACGGGCCTTCAGGGTCATCAAGCGAGCGAAATTGGTTTCGGTGGCGCCAAGGGCTTCCGCGAGCACCACCGCCGCGTCATTTGCCGAATGCGTAATCAACGCAAGGATGGCATCGCCGACGCCAATCAGTTGGCCACGGCGTAGGCCCAGCCGAGTCGCCTGCATCCGGGACGCGTGGGCCGAGACCCGCAGTTGCTGCTCGAGCCGGAGTTGTTGCTGCTCGAGCGCTTCGAAGACCAGATACAGCGTCATCATCTTCGTGAGCGAAGCCGGTTGCCTGCGGTGATCGGCATTGAATTCGTGTATTACCGTGCCGGAGCGTGCATCGATGACGATCGAGGCGTAACGCGGGTGGGCTTGCAGTGGAGGGGCGACCGTTATCCCGACTACCATCAGCGCGACGATCAATGGAAGGTGCGCCAATTCTCCGGCACGTACCGGCCAGAAGCGGCAAGGTTGGCAATCCTAAGCATACGGAACCTCGGCAACTCCTGATAAGCAAATGCGTAATCGTTACATTCGTTGATAACTACTTGTGAGCCGTGCGCAACGTGGCGTTTATACAGCTAGCAAATTGCGCCCCACGTTCGTTACCCGTTATCGGCAAGCAACGCTAAACCTTTTCGATGATGCCGGTGTGATCCGCTGTCCCCGTCGATCCAGTGTCGGCGGAACGGCCGGCCGAATTAAACCACGCGAGCTTCTCGTGTAACCGCACCACTTCGCCGACGATGACCATGAGAGGTGCGCGTATACTCTCATCTTGGGTGTGAGACGGCATGCTGTTTAAGTTTCCGATGATCACCCGCTGCGACGGGGTGGTGCCTTGCTGGATCAGTGCGACGGGGGTCTCGGCGGCCATGCCGTGCGATAGCAATCCCTGGCAGAGAAGGGCGAGCCCTTGCAAGCCCATATAGACGGCGATCGTTTGCCGTGGTTGCACCAATGCATCCCAGTTGAGGTCCAAGGAGCCTTCCTTGAGGTGCCCGGTGACGAATACACAGGACTGAGCGTAATCCCGGTGTGTCAAGGGGATGCCGGCGTAGCACGCGCAGCCGGCGGCCGCCGTGATACCGGGCACCACCTGAAACGGGATGCCCTCCGCCGAGAGCGTGTCGATTTCCTCGCCCCCGCGCCCGAAGATGAACGGATCGCCGCCCTTGAGTCTCAATACTCGTTGACCTTGGCGAGCGAGCTCGATGAGTTTGCGGTGGATCTCGTGCTGCGGTACGGAATGGCGGCTGCTTTCCTTCCCGACATAGATGCGCTCGGCATCCTTACGCACGAGATCAAGCACGGCGGCGGCTACGAGACGGTCATAGAGCACAACATCGGCTTGCTGCATCAATCGGAGGGCCCGGAAGGTCAAAAGGTCCGGATCGCCCGGGCCGGCGCCCACCAAGTAGACCTCGCCCACGAGTTTCGGGCCGGGCGATTCTGCATCAAACTCTCGTGTTAACGCGGTTATCGCGGCCCGCTCGCGTCCAGCGAATAGCATCTCCGCGATGGGTCCCTGGAGGATCCGTTCCCAAAACCGCCGGCGCGCGGTGGGGTCGTCGAAACGCAAACGGGCGCGATCACGAAACTCAGCCATTATTGCAGCGAGCCGACCATATGCGGCGGGGATCAGCGTTTCCAATCGAGCGCGGAGCAGGCGCGCAAGCACCGGAGAGGCGCCGCCCGTGGAAACCGCGATCTGAACCGGCGCCCGCTCAATGATCGATGGCATGATGAACGTGCAAGACGCTGGATCATCGGCCACATTCACCGGAACCCCGAGGCGCCGAGCGTGGCGAGCCACCGTTACGTTGATTTCCGGGTCGTCGGTTGCGGCGAACGCGAGCCATGCTTCCCGCAGGTCGTCCGGCTTGAATTCTCGCCCAACATGTGTAATTACCCCCGTCTCTGACAGGCTCCGTAAGCGAAAGCTGATCCGCGGCGCGACGACGATCACCCGCGCCGCGCGCCGAAGTAACAACTCGGCTTTGCGCGTGGCTACCTCGCCGCCGCCCACGACCATACACGGGCGGTCTTTGACCTGGTAATAGATGGGAAGGTGAACCATTGCTCGGGCCGATAATGTCGCGCTTTATCGAACGATTATAAACTATCGACGCTCCAGGGAAAGCGCGGCGTAGAGCCCGTCACCTATCCGAAGAACCTCCAGTCATCGGTTTAGCTTGCGCTCGCGATCGGAGGAGTTTTGAGGGGGGCGAAAGCGACTGCGCGCGACCCCGGCGAGCGCAGATCCCGTCAGTGACGTCCGCGGCGCCCAGGCGCTACTTAAAGCAACCAGTCCAACGGTCGATAAGGTGCCAAACACGAGATCTGAGCGAGGGACGAGGGGGCGCGCATGAGCACTGAGAAAATCCTTTCCGGGGTCAAGGTGCTGGTGGCGGACGACAGCAACACGATTCGCCGCAGCGCCGACATCTTCCTCCGCAAGGCGGGTTGCGAAGTCGTTTACGGCGAAGACGGTTTCGATGCACTCGCCAAGATACCGGACTTTAAACCAGATCTTATCTTCGTGGATGTGATGATGCCCAAACTCGACGGCTATCAAGTCTGCGCCGTGGTCAAGCAGCATCCGCGATTCAGAGCGCTACCTGTCATCATGCTTACCAGCAAGGACAATGTCTTTGACCGCGCCCGTGCCAAGCTCCTAGGCGCCGATGAGTATCTGACCAAGCCCTTTACCCGTGATAGCCTGCTGAATGCGGTGGCAAGGTACGCATTCAGGGCCGCGCCATGATCTGAGCGCTTGCCGGACATGCCGATCAAGAATGTTCTCGTCGTGGACGATTCGCCCACCGACCGCGCGGTTCTGTCGGATATTCTGACCAAGAATCACTATGCCGTCCTCATTGCCGAAAGCGGGGAAGAAGCCATCACCCGTTCCAAGCAGTTATTGCCCGATCTGATCCTGATGGATATCGTGATGCCCGGAATCAACGGTTTCCAGGCCACCCGCACGATTGCGAGGGACCAGGCAACGCGGCATATCCCCATCATCATCTGCACCACCAAGGGTCAAGAAACCGATAAGACCTGGGGTTTGCGCCAGGGAGCGCGAGATTACGTGATCAAGCCGATTAACCCGACCGAGCTGGTCGGCAAGATTCAAGCTCTGGCGTGAAGCTATGCTGGACCGGATAAGGTTGGTGGAGTTCCAGAAGCGGCTTGCGGCGCGCTTACAGAGCACGGCGCACACCGCGCCCGGCCGCTCGGCGCTCGGTATTCAAGCGGGCGAAGAACGTTGGGAGTGCGATTTACTCGATATTAGCGAAGTGTTACCGGTGCCCGCGCTGGTCGCTGTCCCCCACACCAAACCCTGGTTTCGGGGTCTTGCCCACCTTCGAGGCACCTTTTACAGTATTGTGGATCTAGCCGTGTTTTGCACCAACTCAAGCATTACGCTAATCACTGTGGAAAGCCGCATCATTCTCGCCAGTCCGAGGCTCACTATACCATTCGGTCTGCTTGTCTCTCGTGTGCTTGGACTGAGACGGTTCGAGGAGAGCCGGAACAACGGTGGTAAAGGCGACAAGTTTCCGCGGCATGCGGGGGAGCGAGTAGACGAAAGCGGGGTGGTGTGGCGAACGATCGATATGACCCGCTTGGCCGGCGATCCGGATTTCTCTCAGGCGGCGAACTGAAGTGACCGCGCATGCTGGGGCTCCAACACAAACGGCATCAAGGGACATTTGCCAGGCCCCGTAGGACCATTTCGTGTGTGCGAGTGATATGCGTGCTGAAGCGATTACCCTAAATGTACCGCCAGAGACCCTTTGCAAGGATGCAAAGGCATCCCGCTTCCAATTCCGGCGCACCCGTCTGAACCGAGCGTTCTGGATCAGCGGGATGTTGTTCGTGTTACCCGTCTGCGCGCTGATCTACTTCGTCAGCACGGATCTGAATGCGCGCATCGAAGGCACCGAAAAAAAAAGGATAGGGATCGAGTACCTTGTCCCTTTGCTCGATCTCGAGCGGAGCTTGCAAGCCTATCGGGCGTGGACGGCCGTCCCGGGCCGCGGCGCCACGCGTGGGCCCGACCCTGGATTTACAATACCGATCTATGAAGCGCTCCAAGCGGTGAGCGCGGCCGACAAGCGCCTCGGAGGGATGCTGGGGGTCGATCAGCTTTGGAGGCAAACGGAGGCCGAGTGGCGCCGGATCATGAGCGGCCTAGTCGGCATGGACAGCGCCGAGCGCCAGGTCGCGACCGGCGCCCTTCTGCAGCAGATCGCCGTGCTGACTCGCGACGTGGCCGACCGTTCGCATCTGACGCTCGACGCAGACCCCGATATTTATTATCTTCAGGAAATCTTGACACGAAACATACCGGCGGCCGTGCGTGGGATCACGGAGGCTCGGAGCTCGGGCCTGATGTCGATGCTCGCCGAGCAGCTGCAGGAAAGCTCGGAACGCGCAACCGCCGTGGATGCGTCGTTTCGGCCTACGGTCCGGTCCACGGCCAAGGCCGCGCATGCCTCGCTCATCGATTTGGCAACACTCGCGCCAACGGATCCTCCGGTCGCCGGATCGGCCGCTGTGCTGCCGGCCGACGCTGTGGCTTTAAATAGAGTCGGCGTCGAATTTGGCGCCCGGAGCGACGCCATCGTCGGGGCCCTTGATAGTCTGTTAGCGCTCGCACGCGCGAGCGCCGCGGCCTTGGACGAGAGCTTGGCCGCCAGGATGACCGATCTCAGGGCAACGCTACGGGCGCGCCTCGCGCTCGCTGCCGGGTTTTGCTTCCTCGCGATTTTAGCCTTAGGGGCGCTCTGCCGGGCTCAGCGACGGGCCGCGGCGGAACGCGATCGGGAAGCGCAGCGCGTGGTGTTTGAAAACAAGCGAAGCCAACAGGCGATCCTGCTGCTCATAAATGAGCTTGGCGAGGTCGCCGGCGGCAACTTGGCGGCGCGGGCCACGGTAAGCGCGGAGATGACCGGGGCGATCGCGGACTCTATCAACGTGACGATTGAGGCGCTTCGTGATCTAGTCCAGGGCATCGACAAGGCATCGGCGCAAGTCAAGGCGTCCACGGAGCGTGGCCGTGCCATCGCCAACGTGCTGGCGGTCTCCACGACAGATCAGTCGGAGCAGATCAAACAAACCGCCGCCTCGGTACAGACGATGGCGCAGTCGATCGCGGAGGTATCGGAGAACGCCTCGCGTTGCGCGGACGTGGCCATGCTGTCGCTCAACGCCGCCAACGGCGGGGCCGAGGCCGTGCGTTCCACCATCGCTAACATGGATGAGATCCGCGCGCAGATCCAGGAGACGGCCAAGCGCATCAAGCGTCTCGGGGAGAGCTCGCAGGAGATCGGCGATATCGTCTCCCTCATCGATAACATTACCGAGCAAACTAATGTGCTCGCCCTGAACGCGGCGATCCAGGCGGCGGCGGGCGAAGCCGGCCGCGGCTTCACGATCGTGGCCGAAGAGGTGCAACGCCTGGCCGAGCGCTCTACGAAAGCCACCAAGGAGATCGCCGCCCGCGTCAAGAGCATTCAAGCCGATACCACCGATGCCGTGGTTGCCATGGAGCAAAGCACCAACCGGGTAGTAGAAGGAACCAAACTATCCGTGGCGGTCAATCAAGCGCTTTTAGATATCCAGAACGTGACACCGCGGCTCGCAAACCTGGTCCAGTCGATCTCTGTGGCCACGCAAAAGCAGACCGAAATCGCCGAACAAGTCTCGTTCGGGATGACCCAGATCCTGGAGGTTACGGATAAGACGACGGCCGGCGCCGCGCAAATCGTAACCTCGGTCATCAAGCTCGGGGAAACCGCCCGCACACTCCGCGAATCGGTGGTCAGATTCCGGCTGTAGTTCGATGGCGCGGAGGCGAATCCGATGATCAGCGCAGATTCTTTCGCACCCGGGCGGATCGGAGTTGTGACGAGTACGCTAAGCGCGGAATTGTCCCAGGCCAGGGAGGCCATCGAACGGTGCTCAACCGGCTTGGCCGATGCCACGGCGTCGCGGCAAGTCGGGGCGAGCCTACGCCGGGTGGCCGGGGTCCTTGAGATGGTCGGGGCGCCGATACAGGCGCGTTTTCTCCTCGAGCTCGCCGAGATTGCCTTGAGCGGTGCATCGTCGGACGCGAAGGCCGCAGCCGTAGCAGCGGGATGTCTTGGTGCCGTGGCCAGCGAGCTTGAAACCGATGCCGCGACGACGCTGCACCCGCTGCTGCAAGACTTCCAAGAGAAGCAGCCCGATAGCGACGCGGAGACATTGCTCAGGCGCGGCCACGAGGCGTATCAACGTGGGCTGCTAGGCTGGCTTCGCGACGGTTCCACGGGCATCGAATCGATGCATCAGGGGCTCGCTCGTGTCGCGCGCCTCTGCCCTGCACCCCATCGAAGCTTGTGGCGCTTGGCGGCGATATTCATTGAATGCCTGCGCATCGGAGTCATACCGGGAGACGCAAATACCAAGAAGCTTTGCGCACGCATTGAACAGCAGCTAAGACGCCTGCGCTCAGGATCCGTAGCGGGTGATGCCACGTTGCTAGGCGATATTCTGGACCTGATCGCGGCGCCCCCGACGGGCGGCTCCCGCTTGCGCGAGGCCCTCGCTCCATTCGGTTTAGGTCCGCTGCTGTCTATTACCGCGGAGCAGCTTGTCGCCGGGACGATCCCGGCACCCTGGAGAGGCGAGCTTCGCGAGGCATTGCGGGCCGCAAAAAGCTCCTGGGAGCAGTTCTGCGAAGGCCGAAGCGAGGCACTCGCGGAGTTTCGTGAGCACATCTCACGGGCGGCGCAGAACGCTTACGCGCTCGGCAGCGTGCAGGGCCTCTTGCAAGCCATCGGCGCCTGCGTCCCGACCCCACGGCCGCCTGCCATGGCAGGATGGACGGTCGGGATCGCCGCTGCGCTGCTCGCGGCGGAGAACGCAAGCGAGCTTTCTCGCATCGACGCGCCGATCGCCGCAGGGATCAAAGCTTTAACCGCACGTCTGTCTGCGGAAACCCATGCGGCCGATGGCATACTGGTTTCCCCGATGTTTTGGCTCGCGGACTCGACCGCGCCAGCCGCACATGAGGTGCTCGCACGGATCAAGCATGCCGAGCAAGTGCTGGCGGAGTTTCTTGTCGATCGATCGAGAGTCGGTGAGCTTCACGCTCTCGGTCTGTCACTTTCCGCGTGCAGCGGTGTCTTGCGCATGCTCGGACTGGACCGGTCTGCGGATCTGGCGATTAAGATCCACGGCCAGGTTACCGCGTTTGCCCAACCCGACCTTCCCCTCACGGAGGAGCGGACGTGGCGTGTCGCGGAGGCCATCTGCAGCCTAGAACTCTTTTGTCAAACGCTCGTAGAGCGCCGCGCCAATGCCGATTCCCCGCCCCTCGATCTCTTGCGGGACACGGAGCTGTCAATGCCCGGCACCGGCGTCTCAAAGCGCAAGGAGCTTCCATCCGCCACCGCGGCGGAGGAAGGCGACTCTCAAACGCTGCCTATGCCGAGCGTACCCGTTGCGGACGAGGCCGATGAGCTCTTGGGCGTGTTCATCGAGGAGTCGAACGAGATCGTGGCGGCGCTTGCCCAGCACGTGCAACGTTGCCGTGAGGCATTATCCGATCATGCGGCCTTAACCGAGATCCGGCGCGGCTTTCACACCCTCAAGGGTAGTAGCCGCATGGTCGGGCTCACTGCGCTAAGCGCATCGGCGTGGGCCTTGGAGGATCTGTTGACCTCGTGGCTGGAGCAGCGTAAACCGGTAACGCCGACACTGCTCGATCTCCTAGGCCCTGGGCCAGCGGCGGTTCGCGGAGTGGACGGGCGCGCTCAAACGGGATGGCTGCGTGAATGCGGACAACGCGGAGTTACTGGCCGGCGCCGCGCGTATGAAAGCCAGCGATCTATGCGCGCTGGTGGACGCAACCGCTACCCCGGCGATGGTTTCGGACATCGGGGCGCCGGATGTCGTCATCGGTAGCGGGGCCATTCCGGCGGCCCTATTCGCGATTTTCCAGAGCGAGGCCGAGGAGCATCACCGCCGGTTAGTGGGCCAAGTCCATAAGCTCAGCAAGCACCCCGAGGCGGCCCTCGACGCTGAGTTCGTACGGCCCGCGCATACCCTCGCGAGCATCAGCCGCGCCGTCGGCCTGCCGTACCTCGCGGATCTGGCGAGCGTGCTGGAACAGTGGCTGGACACGTTGATCCGGCAATCGAAGCATCTCGACGAGCCGGCCCGCATTCTCATGCACAAGGCGCTGGCGCTGGTCGGCGACATGCTGGATACGCTCCGGCGGCGGCAAGCGCCCTCCGGCGAAATGGTCGCTCAGGGAGCTGTGCTGAGCGGCGCGGTCGTGTCCTTGGTAGAAGCAATAACCGCCAAGAGCGCTACCGGTAATGCCGCGGGCGACCCTGTGGTCTGCAACGCGGCAACCGATCCGGCGCCGCTCATGCCGGGCCAACCGGTCGCGTCGCCCGTCGCGGCAGTCCATGAGAATGAGGTCCCGGACGCGGAACTGCTGTCGGTGTTTGTCGAGGAAGCCGGAGAATGCATTGCCGGCATAGGCGCCGGGTTGCGCGCGTGGAGAGCCGATCCGTCGCAGCGCGAGGCTCCACAGGCTCTACCCTAGCGTTGCATAAATCTCGGTTGATGGCGATCTCACGCAGCTTTCAAAGCCGCCAGGTAATGCAACAGTTCCTCCTGGACCGCTTGATTGGC
>MUGK01000151.1 GCA_002007425.1 Chromatiales bacterium USCg_Taylor
TGGGATAATAGAGACTTCTCACGGAACGAGAAGGAGTGGAACGAGCTCCTTTTGCGCTCCTCAGCGGACCGCCTATTTTTGAGCTGGGACTGGCAAGCGACATGGTGGGAAGTCTTTGCGCCCACGCTTGAATCGGAATTATTCTTGCTCGCGGCGTATGACGATACGAACGCTTTAGTCGGGATTGCTCCACTCCACGCAGTTAACGCCAACCTCGGCGAAATTCTTAAGGTCAAACGCTTACAGTTCATCGGGAGTTGTTGGCGAGGGATGCAGACGGTGCGTACCGAGTACCTGGACTTCATAGCAAGGACCGATGTACATACGGAGGTCATCCAAGCGTTTTCGGTCTATCTCAAGGCAGATTCTGTTTGGGACGAATTCGTATTGCCTCACGTCGACAGAGACTCTGCAACCTACCGCTTGATCACAAACGCCGGGATCTGGCCAGAGGCGTATCTCCGCGAGACGGATGCCTATGAAAGTTACAATGTCGATACGACCGGGAAGTTTTCGGATTATTTGGCGGGCTTGGGAGCCAAGACCCGCACCAAAATCTATAACCGGCGCAACTACCTAGAGCGGTTAGGGAAAGTGGAGTTAACCTGCGCCAATGCGGATACCATAGACCAGTACTTCGCCGCCCTGAATTCCTTGCATCGTACCCGCTGGAACCAGGATATCTTCGCCGGCAAGCGTCTCGAGTTCCACCGCAAGCTTGCCAGTAAAATGGTTAAAAAAGGGGGAGTCAAATTCTCTATGCTCTCCCTCTCCGGCAAGCCGTTGTCCGTACTCTACAATCTCCGTGCCGATCAACGTGAATATGGGATTCAAACCGGTTTTGATGACCGGTTCGATAAAAAGATATCCCTTGGATTGATTCATATGGGGTACCTCGTCGAGGAAGCATTTCGGGACCGCCTCAAAGTCTTTGATTTCGTAGCCGGCATAGGCAAACAGGCCCAATATAAGAAACACATCACCCAGCACCGCCGCCAAATGGTTACGCTGCAATTCGTTCGTGCCCGCTGGCTCAAGCGAGCCTACGCAATGTACGACCGCTTGGCGCCGTGGCTGCACCGGTACAAGACACGTAACGAGAAAGCATTAGAGGCGGCGAGCGACACCTAAGCACTGACCAATATGCCCACCTGCATGCTTCACTCCGCTCGGTAACGGGTCACAGCAGGATCTCCCGGATATCGGAGAGCACCTCGCTCAAATAGCGGCAAAACGCCGCGGCGGCGACACCGTCGATCACGCGATGGTCGTATGAGAGCGACAGCGGCAAGGTGAGCCGCGGTATGAAGTCCCCATCGCGGTACACCGGTTTCATCGTTGCGCGCGATACCCCCAAGATCGCGACTTCGGGGAAGCTCACGAGCGGGGTAAAGCCGGTACCGCCGATAGTGCCTAAGCTCGAGATGGTAAAGCAACCACCTTGTAGCTCGCGCAAGTCGAGTTTTCCCTCACGCGCCCGCGCGCCGAGATCCTGGAGCTCTCGCGCCAATTGCAACAGACCCTTCTGATTGGCATCGCGAATGACGGGCACGAGTAGGCCTTGATCGGTGTTGACCGCCATGCCGATGTGGAAGTATTTTTTCAGGACCAACGCCTCGCCGTCGGTCGTGAGCGAAGCATTGAATTCGGGGAAGCGCTTGAGCGCGGCTACTGTGGCTTTCACCAGAAAGGGAAGATAGGTCAACTTGATATTCTGCGTCTGGGCTTCTTGCAGTTTCGAGCGGCGAAACTCGTCAAGATCCGTGATATCCGCCTCGTCGAATTGCGTGACTTGAGGGACGGTGATCCAACTGCGTTGCAGATTCTGCCCCGTGCTGCGTTTGACCTTCGACAACGGCCGCAATTCCGTCTTGCCATACCTAGAAAAACCCACAGCTGTGACCGCGGGCATTACACCAGCCGCTCCGCCCGAGTGGGCGCCGGAGAGCGCCTTGCGGGTAAAGGCGTAAACATCTTCTTTCAGGATCCGGCCCTTGGGACCGCTGCCTTGGACGAGCCCAAGATCGGCGCCCAACTCGCGCGCGGCCCGCCGCACCGAGGGACTGGCATGGGAGCGGGCCGAACGGCTACCGCGGACCGTCTCGGCACCTTGCGGAAGCCCGGCCGGCGGTGCCCGCGTTGCGGCGACAGGGCGTGGACCTTCCTTGGGCGCCGGCGCAGGGCGTGAGGCCACCGGCGCCGGGATATCCGCAATGTCCTGGGCGGGTGCATCGTCCGCTAGCGGGCTCAATACCAGGATTGCCGATCCCTCCGCTACCTTTTCGCCGACTTTGACGCGGATGTCTTTAACGATTCCGGCATAGGGAGAGGGTACCTCCATGGCCGCCTTATCACTCTCGATGGTGATGAGCGGCGTCTCCACCTGGATTGTATCGCCCGGTTTGACCAGAATTTCGATGACATCCACATCTTTGAAGTCACCGATATCGGGCACCAGGACCTCGCGTTCAGCCGTCATGGATCCCAATGTACCCGGCTGAAATGATTAGATTATAAGTGTAGGCTTTAAGAGGAAGGCGAAAAAGCATGGCATTTTCCTTAACGAGGAATGCGATCGGATGATTAGATTACATCAATTCAAACGCCAATGGGGGATTGCCAATCCCAGCCCCTTCTGCATGAAGGTCGAGACCTATTTGCGTATGACGGGGCTTGCCTACGAGGTCATCGAGGAAGCATCTCCCTTGAACGCCCCCAAGAAGAAACTGCCTTACATCGACGACGGGGAGAAGGTGATCCCGGACTCGGGTTTCATCATCGACTCTCTCAAGGCGAGCTACGGAAACCCGCTCGACGGCGGTCTGTCGCGCGCGCAGCAAGCCGAAGCGCATCTGATGCGGCGTTTGTGCGAAGAGAGCCTGCTTTGGCCCGTCGTGTATTCTCGTTGGATCGACGACAGCGGGTGGAGCGTCATCAAACCGGCCTTCTTTGGCGCCTTGCCTCCCGTGCTGCGGGACGCCGTGCCCTGGCTCGCGCAACGGCGCGTCAAACGCATGCTTTGGCTGCAAGGCATGGGCCGTCACCGGCCCGAGGAGATCTATCGCCTCGGCATCGAGGATCTCGCGGCGATCGCCGCCTGCTTAGGAGACAAACCGTTTCTCCTCGGCACGGCACCGGCCTCGACCGATGCCGTGGCCTATGCGACCCTCGCCAATATCATCGCTCCGCCGATCGCATCGCCTCTCAAGGACTATGTCTTGTCTCAGGAGAATGTCATCGCCTATTGCGAACGGATGCGTGAGCGGTACTACGATGCGGTTTAGGCCGCCGATGCGTCAGACGTTTACGGGACTCGGTTTCTCAGGGTCAACGCCGTATCTCCGCAGGGCTTCAACCACGATGCTGTGCGGGACGCTGCCTTCATCGGCCAGGGTCTTGAGCGCCGCGACGGCGATGTAGTAACGGCTGATCTCGAAAAACTCCCGCAGCTCGGCGCGTGTATCGCTGCGGCCATAACCGTCGGTGCCGAGCACGGCGTAACGCCGAGGCACGAAGCAACGGATCTGGTCGGCGTAGGCTTTCATATAGTCGCTCGCGGCGATCACCGGACAGGATCGTTCATTCAGGCAGGCGCTGACATAGCTCACCTTGGGCGTGGCCTGCGGATGGTGTCGATTCCAGCGCTCGCACTCCAGGCCCTCGCGCCGCAATTCGGTAAAGCTGGTCACACTCCACACATCGGCAGCGATGTCGAAATCCTGTTCTAGCAACCGGGCGGCGGCGAGGACTTCATGGAGGATGGCGCCCGAGCCCAGGAGTTGGACCTTGCCGCCGGCCCCGCCATCCTTGAACCGGTACATGCCGCGCAGCACGCCTTCCTCGCTGCCCTCGGGTTTCGCGGGATGAGCGTAGTTCTCGTTGGCCACGGTGAGGTAGTAGAAGATGTCCTCCTGCAACTCGACCATGCGCCGCAACCCTTCTTGCACGATGAGCGCGATCTCGAAGGCGAAGGCCGGATCATAGCCGATGCAGCTTGGGAGACCGGCCGCGAGCAGATGGCTATGTCCATCCTGGTGCTGAAGGCCTTCCCCGGCCAGCGTGGTGCGCCCTGAAGTCCCGCCGATGAGAAACCCACGCGCGCGGCTATCGCCCGCGGCCCACAATAAATCACCGACGCGTTGAAATCCGAACATGGAGTAAAAGATGTAGAAGGGAACCATTTGCACGCCGTGGTTGCTGTATGAGGTCCCCGCGGCGATCCAAGACGAGATCGATCCCGCCTCGGTGATGCCTTCTTCGAGGATTTGCCCGCCGCGGTCTTCACGGTAATAGAGCAATTGACCGTGATCCACGGGTTCGTAGAGCTGGCCCACGGAGGAGTAAATACCGAACTGCCGGAACATACCTTCCATGCCGAAGGTGCGCGCTTCATCGGCCACGATGGGAACGACGTGCCGGCCAATGGCTGGATCTTTGATCACACCGTTCAACAGGCGCACAAAGGCCATGGTCGTAGAGATCTCTCGCCCCTCGGTTCCCTTGAGCAGGGGCTCGAAAGTACGTGCTTCTGGAAGCTGAAGCGGTGGGGCCGTGCGCCGGCGCTGAGGCAGGTCCCCACCGAGGGCCTGACGGCGCTCCGCGAGATAGCGCCGCTCGGCGCTGTCTTCGGGCGGACGGTAGAAGGGGGCCGCGGCGATGGCTTCATCCGAAATCGGAATGTTGAAGCGATCGCGAAAGCCTTTGAGCGCCTCCTCGCCCATCTTCTTCTGCTGGTGGGTGAAATTCTGTCCCTCGCCGGACTCGCCCATGCCGTAACCCTTGATGGTCTTGGCCAGGATCACCGTCGGTTGGCCGCTATGCTTGACCGCCTGCGCGTAGGCGGCGTAGACCTTGTGGGGGTCGTGACCGCCGCGGTTGAGGCGCCACAGATCCGCATCGCTCATATTCGCGACCAGGGCCTTGAGCTCCGGATACTTGCCGAAGAAATGCGCGCGTACATAATCTCCGCCCTTGGCGGCGTATGCCTGGTACTCGCCGTCCACGCACTCCTCCATCCGCTTGAGCAAAAGACCGCCGGTGTCGCGCGCGATGAGCGGATCCCAGTAAGAGCCCCAGATCACCTTGATGACGTTCCAACCGGCGCCGCGAAAAACCGCTTCGAGCTCTTGAATGATCTTGCCGTTTCCGCGCACCGGGCCGTCGAGCCGCTGTAGATTGCAGTTGATGACGAAGATGAGATTGTCGAGCCGCTCGCGCGCGCCGAGGCTGATCGCGCCCAAGGATTCCGGCTCATCCATCTCGCCATCGCCGATGAAAGCCCAGACTTTACGATCGCTTCCGTCAACCAGCCCGCGATCGTGAAGATAGCGCATGAAGCGGGCTTGATAGATGGCCGTGATGGGCGTGAGCCCCATGGAGACGGTCGGGAATTGCCAGAAGTCCGGCATCAGGCGCGGGTGAGGATAGGATGAGAGGCCCTTCCCAGCGATCTCGCGGCGGAAGTAGCGCAATTGCTCCTCACTGAGCCGTCCTTCGACGAAGGCGCGCGCATAGAGGCCGGGCGCCGAATGACCCTGAAAATAAACCAGATCCCCGCCGTGGCGCGCGCTCGGCGCGCGAAAGAAATGGTTAAGCCCCACATCATACAGCGTGGCGCAGGAGGCAAAGCTTGCGATGTGGCCGCCGATCCCGGGGTTGTCCCGGTTCGCTTGTACCACCATCGCCATCGCGTTCCAACGGATGATGGATCGGATCCGCCATTCGATCGCCGCATCCCCCGGCGAGCGTTCTTCCTTCGCGGGTGGGATGGTGTTTAGATACGCTGTGTTAGCGGAATAGGGGAGATAGGCTCCGGAGCGGCGGGCTTTCTCGACCAACTTCTCCAGCAGAAAATGAGCCCGCCCGGTGCCCTCGCGCTCGATGACGGCCTCGAGGGATTCGATCCACTCTTGGGTCTCTTGGGGGTCCGGGTCGGGGTGATTTTCCATGCTCTTGGCGCTGCTCGCTACGATTTTTTCATAACCTCTCAGGCTTCATGCGTGATCTTAGTTCACCGCTCGGCGGTGTTTCCAGTCGCGCCTCGGCGCCTACCGGGGATCCGCTTCAAGTATACCTTCCAGTTGCATAAATTCTGGGGGTAAGCGGCGGGAAATGGCGTCGGACATAGGGTTTAGTGAGTTTTTTGCTTTTCGCTGGATATCACCGTG
>MUGK01000152.1 GCA_002007425.1 Chromatiales bacterium USCg_Taylor
ACCGCTCGGATGCGAAATCTACCTCAACGCCTCGACCGACGGTCATATCTGTGTCTGAACTACCGTCAAATGACAATTGATTCACAGCCTCTCAGAGCTCGTTGCCCAGCCGCTCGGCTAAGCGCTCGAGCATGTCGGCCGTCATCGCCTCGAGGTCATAGGCCGGCGCCCACCCCCATTGCGCCCGTGCGGCGCTGTCGTCGAGCGATCGCGGCCAGGAATCGGCGATGGCCTGGCGCACGGGATCGATCCTATAGTCGATCACGAACTCCGGGACATGGCGGCGAATGGCCTGCGGCAGTTCCGCGGGTGTGATGCTCATGGCGGTGACGTTGAAGGCATTCCGGTGATGCAAACGCACTGGCTCGGCCTCCATCAGCGCGATGATCGCCCGCAGCGTATCGGGCATGTACATCATGTCGAGACGCGTATCGGCACGCAGAAAACACGTATAGCGGCGGTAACGGATGGCGTGATGGAAGATCTCCACCGCATAGTCGGTGGTGCCCCCGCCCGGCGGGGCGACGTAGGAAATAATGCCCGGAAGCCGCAGGCCGCGCGTATCAACGCCGAAGCGCCGGGCGTAGTAATCACACAAAAGCTCGCCAGCGACTTTCGTGATCCCATAGATCGTCTGCGGCCGCTGGAGCGTATCCTGCGGGGTTCGCTCGCGCGGTGTCGTCGGGCCGAAAGCCCCGATGGAGCTCGGGAAGAAAAGCACACAGCGGTTCTGCCGCGCGACCTCCAGGATGCGATAGAGACCGCCCATGTTGACATCCCACGCTACGTGCGGCCAGTCCTCGCCCACGGCCGAAAGGACCCCGGCCAGATGATAAATCGCCCCGATATCGTGACGGCGCACGAGGTCCTGGATCTGGCGAAGCTCGGTGCAGTCGACATGCTCGAAAAGGCCTTCACTGAGGGGCGAGTCCGGACGCGGCATGCGGATATCCGAGGCCACCACCCGGGCGGGGCCCACGCGCGCTCTCAACGCTGGAACGAGCTCCGAACCGATCTGCCCGAGCGCGCCGGTGACCAGGATACGCCGGTCGTTTACGTCCATGGTAAAATACTAACAGAGAATCGCCTAATGACCCCCGAGGGGCTCGTTCACGATCGGTAACGGCTTGACGCTGGCGCTCGATACGTTCGGGAGATTTTTATGTCCATCACGTTTTATTGCGGTTCCGGCTCACCTCCCGCTTGGCGGGCTTGGCTTGCCCTCGAACACAAACAACTCCCTTATGAGCTGAAAATGCTCTCGTTTTCGGCGGGGGATCTCAAGACCGAGGAATTTACCCGACTCAATCCCAGGCAAAAGGTGCCGGTCCTGGTCGAGAACGGTTACGTCCTTTATGAGTCCGTGGCTATTCTCGAATACCTCGACGAATGCTATCCCGTTGCCGGCCGGGGACGGTTATTCCCGGACGACGCCCGGGAGCGGGCCCTCGTCCGCCGGTTCATCCAAGAGACCGACTGGTATCTCGGCATGGCCATGGGGCGGATGCTGCGGGAGATTTTTCACAAAGCCGAGGAGGAGCGCGATCGCTCCGTAATTGCGGACGGCCGCGGCAAGCTCGCGGCCGAGCTGGCGTTTTTCGAGCGCGAGATCCGCGGCGATTATCTCGCCGGGGAGCTGAGCGCGGCCGATTTGACGCTTTATCCCATGATAGCACTGGCGCTGCGGGCGGATCTCAAAGATCCAGCCCTCGCGATCCGTACCCTCGTCGGGCCCAAGATCACGGCCTGGATGGGGCGCATCGAAGCCCTCCCTTATTTTGCCCGGACTCTACCGCCGCACTGGAAAAACAACTGACCCGGCCGGGCTGAACGTCTGGAAGTCGTCGGCGGCCCGGTGACAATATTTCGTCGATGTTGTTCTTGTAAGCGCCTATACACCCATCGGCGAAAGCGAGCGCGCCAAATGGTCTGCGACACGCAGCGACCAAGCATATGTCGTCAGTGCCGGATTCCCCCGCCCGATACGAGCGAATACGCTTGCATCGACAACGCTCAAATTCGAAATCCCATGAACATGGCCTGAGGCGGAAACCACGGAATTCTGGGCATCGGCTTGGGCGATCAGCGTTCCGCAGGCGTGCTTGGTCGAAAAGGGAGCGATTCCCTTGGAGATGGGGTAGAAACCGGCCCGAAAGAGTGCCCGGCCAAATTCCCTGCGTAAACCCATGTGTTCATCCAGCGCCTCCGGAACGCGGTCATGGCGATAATTCAGGACCGCCCCATCGCCAGAAATACCAGTGACACAATTTTCCAGATGAGAACCTTCTTCCGTCATCAAAAGGAACGCGTATACCCGGCGGCCCAGCACGTTGGGAAATATCTTGGGCACCCACTGCGGAAGGCGGGCACCCAGGACCTCTCCATCGAGATTGGAAAAGCTTTGAACCACGCTGTGGGGAAAGCGATCCCAAGTGAGGTTGACCGTCTTGCGCAACTCGTCCGAAAAGGGGCGCAGGGAAGTGACCATAGTCACAGATCCCAAATGGCATTTATAATAGCGTCCGATCAAATGCGCAGTCGGGAGTTCCTTCTCCAGCCGGTTTTCCTTCACAAAACGGTCTAGGAGGAGAGCCGACTGGAGTGCCCCGGCGCCAAGAAGAATATGCGCACCATGGAAAACTCGTCCATCTGCGCACCTCACGCCCGCCATGCGCTGCCGATCTCCGCTGGAAGCCAGCAGATGGGTTACCCGGCAGTCGCAAAGAATTTCAACATTCCGAAGGTGGTTGATTCGATCAAGAAACCGGAATTCCGAATCCGCCTTGTTCCCTGAGGCGTTGGCAAAGCCATCGAATCGCTGCGTCTCACCGGCGCCCTGAAGAATCTTCGGAGAGAGAGCGAGAGGCTGTGGTTCCTCCTGCAGACGCGGTTCTATCGCCTTGAGCCTATTAAGTATTTGGCGGAGATTCGACTCGACGCGAAAGCAACGCACATCGAGAAGACGCTCCGCCATTTCGTAGTACGGACGCAACTCATCCGCATTTATCGGCCAAGGCAGGCATCGGTGGGCTTCATCCGCCCCAAATTCGTGATCCTGCAGCCGGAGCATAGTCGCTCCATACCACTTCGTCTTGCCACCCAAGTTGGAATATTCGTGGTGCCGGGCGGGTTTTCCCTTGAAGACGAGACGGTCCGGACTCTTGTAGTCGCCTTCAACGAGAATCCGCCGGACATCCTGGGTGCTTCCATCCCTAGGCAGACGAGGGCCCCGCTCCAAAACGAGCACTCGATGTCCCGCGATAGCAAGGCGATAAGCAGCAGCCCCTCCTCCAGCACCGGAACCTATGACAATAAATTCGTAATTCCCACTTTCCTGGTTGTCGTTCATATACCCATCGCGAACAGATTTTCTGCTCCTGGTCAACGCGCGCCGATGATCTGGAAATTCTCCGTGAGCAATGGGCGCAGCTCTTTGAGATATCGTCGAGGCTCCCTGAAGAACTACGCCTGCGGAGCTGGCGTGCATCCTGCCTTTTGCTACGAACTCGTGGCCGTCATTCGACTGACATCAGCATTGTTGCCGATATTCTCTCTGCCGTTCTAGCCCTTTGGGGTATCGTTATCTTCAACCTGCTGGTGCGCGACCGCAATCGCGTGGCCGCCGCTTGGAGCGATGTCGACGTGCAGCTCACGCGGCGCCACGACTTGATCTCCAAGCTGGTCGAGACTGTTAAGCAGTATGCCATACGAGCGCGGCGTGTTGGAGCGGGTGGTGGCAAGGCGCACGCAGGCGCTGACCGCCACCACGCCCGCTCAGAGGGCGGCACCGAAGCTACGCTCGGCCACGATCTGCGGCGCTTGATCGCGGTCGCGGAAGCCTATCCCGAGATCAAGGCCAACCAAGGCTTCCTGGATCTGCTGCGCAATCTCTCTGAAACCGAGGATCACATCCAGCACGCGCGGCGCTATTACAACGGCACCGTGAACAACCTCAATACCCGCGTGGACAGCAGCAATTACGCGGCCGACCGCTATTCGATCGCATCGACGCCGCCGGCGAACCACGCTAACGGTTCGCTCGTCCTTAAACTCTGCGCGGTTGTCAAAATCAATTATTATCAAACTAAATGCGCGTGACAACGAATTTTCACTAATGTGAAACATTCGAGGTCTATATTAGCTTCCCATCTCAGTATTAGGGAGGATGCCTCATGCGCCCGATTCTCAAGTTCCTTGTCGCTGTCGTTGGTCTTGGATTAGTCACTTCCGCGTTGGCAAATACGCCGCCCTGTGTCGGTAAAGTCGTCATCGGTGAAGGTGATGCGAGGGTTGTGACAAACGTGGCCAATCAATCTGCCGGTGGGAGCTGTTTCAATGCCCAAATTATGGATACCGCTGCTGAGGGAGCTAACTACGGCAACCACGCCGAGTTTGTCGCTCACGTGGCCAAGCTTCTAGTGGGCTGGACCAAGAGTCGGAAGATCAGCATGCGCGAAGCAGGCGAGCTGCTGGCCGCCGCGGCACGTTCCGATGTCGGCAAGACCATAAACGTGCGTGTGATCGCTTTCAACGATTTTCACGGTAACATTGACGGCGCCAATCTCACTCTTCGCAGCGATCCCGATAACATCTTTCTAACCAACGCCGCTGGCCAGCGCGTCGGCGTGCCGGCGGGCGGTGTAGACTACATGGCTGGTCTCGTGCGGCAGCTCAAGGCCGGTGCACCCAACAAGGTGGTGGTCTCGGCGGGTGACCTGATCGGCGCCAGCCCGCTCAACTCCGCGCTCTTCCACGACGAGCCTACCATCGAGACCATGAACCGCCTCGGGTTGCAGTTCAATGCCGTGGGCAACCATGAGTTCGACGAAGGCAGGGAAGAATTGCTGCGTATGCAAAACGGTGGCTGCCATCCCACCGACGTCAACTCCTGCCAGGGCGATCTGGTTGGCACTCCCTACCCGTTCGAGGGCGCAAAATTCAATTTCCTGGCTGCCAACGTAGTGGACACGCAGTCAGGCAAGACGCTGTTTCCGGCCTACGGGGTGAAAAGTTTCAGAGGCAACCGCGTGGCCTTCATCGGCATGACGTTAAAAGACACGCCTTCGATCGTCACCCCCGACGGCGTGGCTGGACTGGAATTCCGCGAGGAGGCCGCGACCGTCAACGCGCTCATCAAGCAGCTTAAGCGCCGCAAAATCGAGGCCGCAGTGGTGCTGGTGCACGAGGGCGGTTTCGCGCCCGGCAGCATCAACGGGTGCAGCGGCGTCTCCGGCCCTATTGTGGACATCGTCAGCCGTCTCGACGACGCGGTGGACCTGGTGATCTCCGGTCATACCCATCAGGCGTATAATTGTGACTTGCCGAACAGTGTAGGCCGCGCCATTCCCGTCACCAGCGCCGGTTCTTTCAGTCGTCTGATCACCGCTATCGATCTCACCCTCGATACGAAGACTAACGATATTATTGCGGTCAGTGCCGGGAACATCCTCGTAGACCGCACCAACTTTCTCGGCATGGCCGATCCCATCGAGCCGGTGGCGGAGATCCGCGACATTGTCGCCAACTACAACACCATCGTGCAGCCCATCGCCAACCGAGTCATCGGCTCCATCACTGCCGACATAACGCGCGCGACGAATGCGGGCGGCGAGTCAGCGCTCGGTGACGTAATCGCCGACGCGCAGCTCGAGGCCACTTCCCCCGCGAGCAAAGGCGGTGCAGTCATCGCGTTCATGAATCCGGGCGGCATTCGCGCCGACTTCACTTTTGCCGGCAGCACGGCGGGTGAGGGTGATGGGAACGTGACCTACGGCGAGGCCTTCACCGTACAGCCCTTCGGCAACAGCCTGGTCGTCAAGACCTTGACCGGACAGCAAATCTATGACCTGCTGGAGCAGCAGTGGGCGGCGAACCAGCCCGCTCCTGGAGGGCGCATCCTGCAAGTGTCGGACGGCTTCGCTTACAAACACACTTTCATTCCGGGCTCGAGTCCTCTGGGTGGGAAGTACGTGTGCGATAACTCGGTGACCCTCAATGGCGTTCCGTTGGATAAGATCGCCAGCTACCGTGTGACGATGAATTCCTTCCTCGCTACCGGCGGGGACAATTTCACTGTATTCAACCTTGGCACTGATCAGCTCAAGCTTATTTTGTATCCCAGTCGCCGGTTGCCCCGGGTCCCAAGAACCGCGTCGAGCGAGTTATGACGTGCCCTTGATCTGTGTGGTTTTGTCCAGTCATGAAACCGCCGACACGGAACAAAAAGCCCCTGGTACGCCGCTCCCCGATCCGGAACCCAGGAGCCTTGGGGCCCGCCCCGAACGGGGCGGAACACCAAGGTCGTGGAAGCGCTAACTGTAAGCGGTCATTCTCGTAACGACCGTGACCTTCGTCGCCACGGCAATTGCTTTAACCCTAATTCCTATCCGCAAGCTTCAGCAGCTGCACGTAGTTGCAGCCACTCGCCCCCGGCACGACACTGCCGGACAAGATGCTAACAGCGCCATGATGCCGGCGATTCGGCTCTTCATGGTTGACGAAGCCGTCAGCTTTGTCGTTGCCGCCCTCGTGCATACATCCAGTGGCCAGCTACCTCAAGCAACCTCAAGCATTAGGCACAGGGAAAAACATGAGGCCTTTATTTACCGTAGCGATCTCGGGAGGGGTTTGGTGAATGACTCGCACGCCTTCAACGCGCTGGTAGCGATCACCTCCGCGACGATGGCGATGGAGAGATACAGGTATCTCATCAAGCATCCTCCGCAGAGCACCTAACGGGCGGGTGTGACCCAACGCCCAGTGTGACTTACTTTTTCCCCGCGAACATCGCCCGCACGCGCTTCTGCAGCTCCTCCGGCGCGATGTCTTCTTTATGCGTCGCCACCCACCAGAGATGCCCGAACGGATCTTCGAGTTGGCCAGAGCGGTCGCCGTAAAACTGATCCATCACGGGCTTACGCTCCTTGGCGCCGGCGGCCAGCGCTTTTTTGAAAAACGCATCGACGTCCTCGACATAGAGATGGATGCTGACGGGCGAACCGCCTAGCGTTTCCGGCGCCTTGCCGCCGTACTCCGGAAATTCATCCGACACCATGATCACGGAATCGCCCAGGCGGATTTCCGCATGGCCGAGGCGTCCGTCAGGCATCATTAATCTGAAGCTCTCGGTCGCTCCCAACGCCTTCTTGTAGATCTCCAGCGCCTCGACGGCATTTTTGATGGCCAGGTAAGGCGTTACGGTGTGGTGTCCGGCAGGGATGGCCTTTACAGTCATGGAGGTCTCCTTTCTTTGGATCTACTTCACTCGATTGTAGCTGATTTCCATCCCCTTCATTTCCTTCCGTCCGGGCCGGGGTTGTACATCGTGTAGGAGAGGGTGTCGTTATCGATGACGTTCCATTCGCCTCGGAAGGGCATGTCCTTCTCGCCGGTCATGGGGCAGCTGAATGTGCCGCTTTCCGTGTATTTCTTGGTTACCGGATCGAACTGGCCGCTCGCGCGCGTGATACCTGTGTTCATGTTATCCAGCCAGACGGCGGTATACTCGCCGCGAATGTTGTCATAGCCGAGGTAGCCAAGCCCTTCGAAAGGCTGACCACCCATGTCGCCGCGCACGTCCATGTTTAGAAAACGACCGCCGAGCACCCAGGTATGCTCCGCCGATCCTGTCGATTCCTGAGGCGCCTCGCCGGGTTTCATCCACATCCGGCTCGTCGTCGTAAACCGTCCGACGAAGGGTTCGAGGGCCTTGTGATGTTCGCCCGGCGCGCCCTTTTTCAATGCTGCCTGCATCGCCGGGTCCATCTCCATGTCCTTCGCGTCGCTCTTCTTGTCCGCGGCCTGCAAACCGCCAGCCACAAGAACCACCAAACTGACAACCACGATACGACTGATCTTCATGTTTTTAATCTCCTCTGATTTATTCCGACATTCTCTTGAGCCACACGAAGCAAGAGGTGGCGCCCACCTTCAGATCGATCTCGCAGACCGGCAGCGACCAGCCGGGCGGTCCGAGAAGACCAGGCTGCGCGGAGCATCGAAGACGCGTGTCATCACGATCTCTCGCTCTGTGGGCGTCGTTACTTCAATGTTCCCAGTGTTCTTCATGGTGATCTCCTCCCCGTGTTTGTTGTTGCACGCCGTCGCTCACTCTCGCGGATCATTTCGGTCAAGTCCTCAGCCGGGCGGATCTCGAAGGGTCCTGCCTTCACACCGGGGTGCTTCGACATCAACTGGATGGCATGATTGAGGTCCTTGGCTTCGAGCACAAGGATTCCACCCAACTGCTCTTTCGTCTCGGCGTACGGGCCATCGGTGAAGTACACCTTGCCGTTCTGCCACCGCACGGTGGTGGCGTTGCGAGCGCTTTGGAGCGCTTCCCCAGCAACAAAGTGACCGCTCTTTCGAAGCACGTCGTCGTAGGTGAAGCACTCGTCCATCATGGCGTTCCGCTCGCTTTCGGACATCGCCTCCCACTTCTTCTCGTCGTAGTATCCAAGGCAGATGTATTTCATAATTTTCTCCTGATCTGTGGCGTCACGAGCCTTTGCGTTTTTCGACCTGCGCGCGCAGCCGATCCTCTTGTGCGCGGAGCTCGGGCGTGAGCTCGGCGCCAAAGTCCTCGGCTTCGAACACTTGGCGAATCTCGATCTCAGCCTCTTCGCCCGGCATGGGATTGGGACAGCGCTTGACCCATCCGATCGCCTCTTGCAGCGACTTGCACTTCCAGAGCCAGAAGCCGGCGACCAGCTCCTTGGTCTCGGTAAACGGCCCGTCAGTCACCGTCCGCTTTTCTCCAGAGAACTTGACCCGCGCGCCCTTCGAACTTGCCTGAAGCCCTTCGCCCGCCAGCAACACACCGGCTTTGGTCAGTTCTTCGTTATACTTGGTCATCTCGGCGAGGAGTTTCTCGCTCGGCAGAACGCCCGCCTCTGAGTTTTTGGTTGCCTTGAGTATGATCATGAATCGCATTTTCGTGTCTCCTTTTCATGGTTCGAGGGAATTGTCGTTTCACCGTATAGTCGTTCGGTGATGCCTCAAATCGACAACGAGCCTGATTATGGCGCGCGGAGCGGGAGCGCGTCCGAAGGCCACTCCGTTCCGAGCGGAGCAGCATAGCGGTGGTGGAGCGCACTTGTTCCGCTTCAGTCGCTCTGCGATATGAGGCCCGCATCGCCGGCAAGCTGTCCAATGCCCGCAAGCGCGCGCGCTCTGACCGTACACCTCTCTGCCATCGGCCTCACCTCGACGACGCAGCCGTATTCGAGACCGGGGCATTGCTGTCCGATGGCGATCGCTTCGGTTTCGTCCGCGAGCTGAGGATAGAAAATAAGATCCGATCGCCCTCTACTCCGGCTATCTCCAGCTCCCGATGCCCATAGCCACCATATCACCCACCCTTCACCGGGCTTCTTGAAAATTGGATTGAAACGACCATCCGTGGTCGTCTCAATCCTTACTGGTTAGGCGCGTTGAAGCGCGTAGAACACATACGCATAACTGTCTTCGGAACAGTGAAAAACCTCGATCTCTCTGATGGTTTCGGCGGCAAAATATCGGACTGAGGGGGCCGGGTGATCAACGGACGACAGCGTGATCACTTTTTCGCGCGCGGTCGTCGCTCGACCAAGACCCAGGCGGCGAGCGCGCTCAGGAGCGCGAGGCCCGCACTCAGCAGCATTATCCAGCGAAAGCCGGACACGAAGGAAAGCTGTACGGTGCGCCTGAGCGCTGATGCAACGGTGGCGTCCACACCGGGTGGGAGTGCGGCGCCCGCCAACTGGCCGCGCTGGCCGTCAAGGAATGCGCTGATCTCCTGCGACACACCTGCCTCGCGCAACCTTTCATGCAGACTGGTCTCGAAGGCCCACGCCATCACCATGCCGAAGATTGCGATCGCGAGCAGCGCGGCCGTCCTAGATACGGCATTGTTGACGCCTGAAGCGATACCCGCGACATCCGGGCCGACTGAGTTCATCACGGTCGTGGTCAGCGGCGCGACGGTGACCGTCATCCCGATGCCAAGCACGA
>MUGK01000153.1 GCA_002007425.1 Chromatiales bacterium USCg_Taylor
CCAGGTGCTATCCCGCGAAGCTGCCGCCAGTGGAGTATGGGACTGAGGTGACGGCCCGAAGGGTGCGACATAATGGCGAAATCAAGTGGAAAGGTCATCCACGGAACCGACGCCGGACCACTGCGTTGTCATCACGCCGAACCTCACCGAGGCGGAGCGGTTTCTGCTGCTGCTCGCCGAAGACGCCGAACAGTTTACCTTTCAAAGTTTCGACGATTGCAAAACGCGCAAAGATCCCAAGCTTACACGCGTTCTCCACGGGACTCTAAAGCAGTATGCGGCCGAGCTGACCAGGCTTAATGAGCATGGCGCTGGCATTTTCGTGATGGTTCAGCGTGGTGACGGCCAGGCCGTCGTTTGGAGAGGGCGGCTATGAGCGCCGACACCCTGGCAGCCGCGCTGCGGCTCGCCGAGGACGGTCTTCCGATCTTCCCGTGCCGCCCTAATAAGCGACCATTCGCCGACCACGGGTTCAAAGACGCGAGCACGGATCCCAAAGTCATTAAGGACTGGTGGCAACGCTGGCCGGACTCCCTGATCGGCGTGCCGACGGGCAACGCGCCCGGCCTTCTTGTGGTGGATGTCGACCCGACCGGCGCCGAATGGTACCGCGAACACCAGCTCGATCTCCGTTGCGGCCGAGTCCATCGAACGCGGCGAGGCCATCATCTCCTCTACCGCATGCCCGAGGTCGAGATCCGCAATAGCGCGGGGCGCGTTGCGCCCGGCATCGACGTGCGCGGGGAGGGTGGTTTTGTGATCTGGTGGCCCGCGTGTGGGCTTGAAACCGTCGGAGACCTCGCGGATGTCACCGAGCCTCCGGGCTGGTTGCTGAAACTTGCATCGCAGAACGGCGCGGCGCACACCGGGGCACGGTACATCTATGAAGGCGGGAGAAACGACCTCCTGTCGCGCGAAGCGTTCCGGCTAAAAAAGCACAACTGTGATGTGAGCCAAATTGATCATATCCTCAGCACTATGAACGCCGAGCTCTGCCGACCCCCGCTGGAGGACGAGGAGATCGCGACCATCGCGCGGGGCAAGAGCAACGTCGAGGCGGACCCCGAGCCGAGTGCCGACGACGGCGTGATCATCACTCGGGGCGATAACCTGGAGGTTGAGTCAATCGATTGGTTATGGGTGGATGGCTCGCGCGGGGGAAGCTCCATATCCTTGCGGGCGCGCCCGGCGCCGGAAAGAGTACCATCGCGATTGGCCTAGCGGCGACGGTCACATCCGGGGGGCGGTGGCCGGACGGCACAGCGTGCGGCCTCGCGGGCGTCCTGGTCTGGTCGGGTGAAGATGATCCGGCCGATACCATCCTTCCGCGTTTCCTTGCCGCGGGCGGTGACCCCAAGTCACTGCACATAATCACCGGCATCGCGGACGCGAATGGGCCGCGGCCGTTCGATCCCGGCACCGACATCGCAGCGCTTAGCGCTGCGGCGCGCAAAAACCCACATCTCGCGCTGCTGATCGTTGACCCGGTTGTGGCCGCGGTAATCGAAGACTCCCACAAGAACGTCGAAGTGCGGCGCGCGCTGCAACCATTAGTAACGCTCGGCGCCGATCTCGGGCTTGCCGTTCTTGGAATTTCGCATTTTACGAAAGGCACGGCCGGGCGCGATCCGGTCGAGCGGGTCACGGGGTCACTGGCATTCGGCGCCCTACCGCGAGTCGTCATGGCAGCGGCCAAGGCAAACGGCGACGGCGAGCGGCGGATCTTTTGCCGCGCGAAATCGAATATTGGACTCGATACGGGCGGGTGGGAATACCGGCTAGTCCTGACCGACGTGCCGGGGGCGCCGAACGTCACCGTAGTGCGAACGGAGTGGGGCGACGCACTGGAGGGAAACGCTCGCGAATTACTGGCGGACGCGGAGGCCGTCGAAAACTCTGACGACGCTAGTGAATGGAAGCGTGATCGGACGCGCCTCAAGGCCGCCGCGCAGTGGTTACGTGAATTGCTGAGCAAAGGGGGACTTATGGTGAAGGACATCGAGACCGAAGCCAACGCCGCCGGCTATGCGTGGCGTTTGATTCGCGACGCCAAAGATGAGTTGAGGATTAACCCCCAAAAAGCTGGTTACGCAAAAGGCTGGCAATGGAATCTCCCCGAAGATGACGTACATGCCCCCAAAGAAGATGACGTAACGGCCCCTTCGGAGGAACCCGCGCCGGATAAGGCTTTCACCGAAGATGCCGTTACGTCACCTTGGTGTGGGGAGTCTACGTCACCTTCGGCGTCTTCTTCGTCCAACGAGGGGGCCGATCTGCCATGGCGCTGGCTTCTAACGTATGCCGACGGGCACACGCGCCTCGTCAATTACGTGGGGGTGGGCGGCGTGACCCGCGAGGAGGTCCTTGCGCAGTTTTCCGATGCTGTCGGACCGCCGGGTCTCCGTCGTTGCGCCAGATGACGATCCGGTCAGCAGGATGGATGAAGCGTTTGTAAACTGTCTTTTGCGAACGAAGTATAAGTATTGGAAATACGAAGACCGGGTTCGCGTCTTTATCGACCCAGACGAGCGCACCGTGGAGAATGGTCTGTATTTCTATCCATTTCCCCCCGATATCTGTTTGCGCCAGGTAATACTCGGACCGCTCTGCGAGCTTCCGAAGGAGCAGTGCGTTCGATGGCGGCGAGCATCTATGAAGGAGTACTTGATAATAGCGGACCTGGCGCGCAAACGGTTCGCCGTCGTACGTAGCAAGGAGGTGAGAAAGCGCCCGTCACCCTGCACCATCTACATGCGCTTCGAGGGCGATGGCCCACCTGCCGGTCCGCGCCTCAAGCGCTCCGTAAACCCGCGGAAGCGCCCGGCGTGGGCCACCACGTGACTACGCGGCTTTGCGCCCAGGCCGCTTGAGTAATGAGATCCGCTGGAAGCGCTCTGTCCCGACCCGGGTGTAGCGCTCTGTGTGCTTCACGTCCACGTGGCCCATCCACTCCTGAATAAGCCGCAGGTGCACGCCATCGCGGAGCATTTGCTGCCCGCAGGTGTGGCGCAGCATGTGGGGGTGGATGGTGAAAGGCATGCCCGCGACCGCACCCGCGCGCACGACGATCTGCCAGAAGCCTTGCACGGAAAGCGGCCCACCGGTCTCCGTCACGAAGACGTACTGTGAGTCGCGGCAGAGCACATCGACCTTGCGCAACCTGCGAACTTCCTCGCCCTCGAGCGGGTGATCGCTGTCCTTACTCCCCTTGACTCAGAGCACCTTTATGGACGGGCTGCGTCCAGAGAGGTCGATCTGATTCCACTTGAGTCCGCAGAGTTCGGATGCACGCATGGCGTGCACGGTAGGCCATGATAATCATCGTGCCGTCGCGCAGGCGGTTTCTTCCGACGTGTTCCGCGGCTTTGACGAGCCGCATGACCTCATCGTACGTCAGGTCCTCGCGGGGCCGCAGGTGTTTGTATTGAATCCCGTTCGGTCGCGGCGGAGCCTGGAACTTTTTAATTTTCGCCGCTTGGCGTACCTCGTGGATTGTGCCCAAGAGCCGCATTCCTCTGTTGTCTTCCTCAACAAACTTTTTAATTTTCGCGGCACAAATTAAAAAGTACAAGTGTGCCGTAAGCCGCGTGGTTATTACCTTCTAGCAGCTTTTGTCGGGATTGCGGGATAGAACTTTAGAATTTATGGAACGCTGTCTGGTGCGCGGGACGAAGTGGGGTTGGGGGCAAGAGTCTCGGCTTTATGACAGTAGAAGGGGGAATGGTACCGGCGGGACGGATCGGTCTCCAGAACGCATCGCGCCTGGGTCGACCGGAGCTAGGCGCGAACAGGGTGGGAACTTGCCGCGAAATGCCCTGTAGAGGCATCACCTGGTGGTACCAAGCGCCGGAAAGAAGGAGTGGATCTACCTCAACGAGCGTCCCGAGCAGTTGAGCGGCGTCGGTCTCGGGGACTTCGACGGCGACGGGTACTGCGGCGTCTTCGCCGTGCACGGTAGCTCGTGGGACATCTCCAAGGGCGGAACCACCCTCTTCACTTCACTCCGCTCCCGGGCAACCCCTACGCATCCCGTTCAACCAAGTTGTGCTTCGGTCTTCAGGCTGTCCGCGTTGCGCTTCGGAGACTTCGACGGCAACGGCGTCACCGATGTGGTCAGCATCTCGGGCGGAATCTGGTCCATCTCGTGGGACGCAACAACGACCTGGCGTCCTCTTGGCGCTTCTTGTTCCCTCCAGCACAGCGAGCAGGCGCTGGTATTCCCTCCTTGCCAGGCCCTCGGGTGTCGCGATAGGGAATTGCCTCGACCGTGCAGGTGCGCAGTGCGCATTCCGGTGCGCAGGTGCGTACTTATCGGTCCGGATGCGCAGATCAAGCTCAGTGGTGGCTTAGGCGTTTATAAGTTCTTGTATGGACAGACAAAGTTTATACCGATCGATTCCCGGTTTTTTGTTCTGGGTTCTGCGCCGGTGGGCAGGTTCGCCATAAGAGTGCGCACCCCAACGCGCGCGCACGCGCGCGCGAGGAGTGGGGTTCGCGGCGCTAATGTGCGCATTCGATCATGATGGAACACATGGCAGTGGCCACAGTAGCGGTGCTCCACGTCCCAGTGGCTAAAACTCGTCCGGTCGCAGATCTCGCAGTGGATCGCGAGATCCCCCGCGCAGCCGCAGGATCTGGTAAGTGCCGCTAAGCATGGCGTCTCTTCGTGCGTAGATCTCTACCATCATCGCGCTCCGTCCGGCGCGCCAGCTCCTGGCTTTCCTGTTCCATGCTCACGTTCTCCCGACACAGACCAACAATCGCGCAGCGGCGCGCGTTGTACGAGCTCTCGAGGTGCCGGCGAAGCCCGTCGGGATAGGCATAGGCCTCGCCGTCGTAAAAATTCTGTGAACTGCCGCCGCAGAGCGGCAGTACGCGCGGTCCCCCATCGCTCTCGCCGCTTTGGGTTCGGCGAGCGACAGCCGTGATAGGTATCGATTGCTTTACGCACCTGCTCGGGCATGAGTTCGAGAATCGTGTGCCGCGCGGTGTAGAGGCATTTCTCAGGGGGCCGATCTCGTCATCGCGCGCTAGCTTGATTGGGAGAAGTGCGGCCGCGCTAAGGGCAGGTGATCGCGATCTCGTTCATCTCTATCGTGTAGCCGTGGGCGGGATCGCTGTTTGAACGCATGTGTTGTTCCACGGCTGGCGGTTATCCCCTGGGATCACGGTTGTAACCTCCTGGTGCCCGCAACGGATGCTCACCGCGTGATCGAGGATGTATGCGAGCGCGCGCCCCACGCCCTTGGCGATGTGATAGTCGGTCGAGACGACAACCACACTTGGATCCCGGATCACCTAGAGCGTCGGCTCGCCCATGGCGTTTAAGTATACCGTGCGCCGGACGCTATTGAGGCCAGGGGAGAGATCCCTTAAATTTTCCGCCCCGGCCCGCTTAGCGGTTTTTTTTCGCCCGGAGAACCACCCATGCCTATCGCGCTTATCCTGCTCATCCTTGACTGGAACTATCTCATTGACCGCGACCTGAAATCCGATCGCGCCGAAGTTGCCGCCCGCAAGGAGAAGCGGGATCGTGTCTGCGGCTGTGGCGCGGGAGGCTGTGGTTCTCGCATCGCGCTTCGACCCCGACACCGGCAGACCGACCGCTGCGCTGCGCAGCAAAGCTCCGCGAAAGCATTGTAGGAAATGAATATTAAGAAGCCGAAACCGCTGGCCAACCCGCGGAGACCTGATTGGGAAGCCATCGAGCGGGAGTACCGCGCGGGACAACTTTCGATACGGCAGATCGCGCGCCAGCGCGGGACGCGCGAGTCCACGCTTCGCAAGCGCGCGCAGAAGCAGGGCTGGTCCCGGGATCTCGCCGATGTCGTGCGCCAGCGGGTCCAGGGCGACTTGGTGCGCAGCGCGCACCCTGCGCATCTGTCCGATGATGCCATCATCGATTATGCCGCCACTCGCGGGGTCGAGGTCGTCCGCCAGCACCGCGACCATCTAGGCCGCATGCAACGCATCGCGACCATGCTCCTCGAAATTCTGCTCAGAGGCTGTGAAAAAATTGTTTGCAGGGGGATCGCCAATTGATCATGAATATGCGATCTTAGCACCATGAGCAA
>MUGK01000154.1 GCA_002007425.1 Chromatiales bacterium USCg_Taylor
CAATCAAGCGGTCCAGGAGGAACTGTTGCATTACCTGGCGGCTTTGAAAGCTGCGTGAGATCGCCATCAACCGAGATTTATGCAACGCTAGGGTAAACTTCTAATTATCTGCGGTCTTTTCGCCGTGTTAATCAGAACACATCGTGCAACAGGTCAATGATGCGGCCAACCTCGATGAAGGCCTCGCCGTCATCGTTCGCCAGGTCAAGGAAGCCGCCATCAAACCACGGTGCGATAGTGCCGGAAAAAGACTCCTCATCGATCCCGGTCAGGAATCAGTTGAGAAATGGCATTGAATTGTTAACCTTCGTTGACATGTGCGCGACATGCCGTTACTTTTTGCGCATGGAGAAGATGACCCGCGGGAGTAACACCTATGTCGAATCGCCTCGTTCACGACCGACATCCGGGTAGGCTTGTCCTCTACGCGATCTCGGCGAAACCCCTCGTCGCCCCACGGGTATCCGGTTGAAACCGACGGACTCCCCCCTACCGATTGCGTTCGTCGGGAGCTATCCGCCGCGCCGATGCGGCATCGCCACCTTCACCCGCGATCTCTCCGCGGCGGTCGGCGCCGCCGGCGATCGCGTACTCCCAATGACCATCGCGGTGAGCGATCCGGGAGGTCAGTACGAGTACCCGGGTGAGGTCAAGTACGAGATCCGGCAGGCGGTCAAGGCCGACTATGCCCGGGCGGGCGAGCTTGTCAACTACTCCGACGTGCGGCTTGTATCCATCCAACACGAGCACGGCATCTTCGGCGGCGATGACGGCGCGTACATCCTCGACCTTCTGACGGCGCTGCGCACGCCAACCATAGCGACGCTGCACACCGTTCTCAAGCGGCCGTCAGACTCGCAAAGAGCGATCATCCAGAAGATGTCCTTGCAGTGCGCGCGGCTCGTCGTTATGAGCAAGGTCGCGGCAGATTTGCTCGGCGCGTCTTACGGAGTGAACGAGCAAAAGATCCAGATCATTCCGCACGGGATCCCCGAGATGCCGCCTCGGGACCAGCAGCGGCTGAAGGCCAAGTTCGGCGTGTCGGGCCAACGGATGTTGCTGACGTTCGGGCTCCTGGGCCCCAGCAAAGGGATCGAGACGGTCATCCGCGCACTGCCGGCGGTAATCGAGACGTTCCCCGATCTCGTTTACTTCGTCGTGGGCGCGACCCACCCCATGATCGTGCGCCGCCACGGCGAGGCGTACCGGACGTCCCTCGAACGCGAGGCCGAGCGCCTCGGCGTCCGCGAACACGTGGTCTTCCGCGACCAGTTCGTTTCCAACGAAGAGCTCTGCAGCTATCTACAAGCCGCCGATCTCTACGTCAGCCCTTACCAGAACGAGGCGCAGGTCGCGAGCGGCGCGTTGTCCTACGCGATGGGGGCGGGAGCGGCCGTCGTATCGACGCCGTACTGGCATGCCCAGGAGCTCCTCTCGGACGGACGCGGGCACCTGTTCCCGTTCGGCGATCACGGCGCCTTGAGCGCCGCCCTGCGCTCCCTCCTCGACTCTCCCGCGGAGCTCGAGCGCGTCCGACGCTCCGCCTTCGAGTTCACCCGGCCCATGGCGTGGCCGCGGATCGGACAGGCGTACCTCGAGCTTGCGACGAAGGTGATGGCCGAGGCGCCCACCCGATTGACGCCCATCCAGCCGACGCGCGCCAGCAGCCTACCCGAGCTGCGCCTCGATCACCTGATCCGGATGACCGACGACACCGGAGTGATCCAACACGCCACTTACAGCGTTCCCGCGAGGAACACCGGGTACTGCGTCGACGACAACGCGCGCGCTTTGATCGTCGCGCTCCGCGCGGACCGGGTGAGCAGCGACCCGCAGATGATGCGTCTCGTGACCACGTACCTCGGCTACCTGCACTGCGCCCAACGCGAGGCGGGTGACTTCCAGAACCTGATGAGCTACGACCGCACGCAGGAGTCGGGTCCTGGCTCGGACGACTGCCTGGGCCGCGCCCTCTGGGCGCTCGGGACCACGGTCGAGCTCGCGACCGACGAGGGTTGCAAGCTGCTGGCAAGGGAGATGCTCGACCGCGCCTTGCCGAGGGCGATGGTTCTCGGCCCGCGCGGCACTGCGACGACCATCCTTGGCCTGGCAAGCTTGGTCGCCGCGGAGCCGTCCGCCGCCGCCGCCCGCAAGAGCCTAAGCGTCTTGGCCGACAAGCTGGTCCAGCGCTATCAGCAGGAGGCCACCGATGACTGGCGGTGGTTCGAGCCGACGCTGACCTACGAAAACGCCATCATCCCGCTCGCGCTCTTCAGAGCCTTCTCCGTGACGGGCGAGCGGGCGAGCTTGCGCGTGGCGCGTGAGTCGCTGGAGTTCCTCGAGAACGTCTGCTTCGGGGACGGGCACCTGGCATTGGTGGGCAACGCCGGCTGGCACTGTCGCGGCGGCAAGAAGCCGCACGCCGACGAGCAGGCGATCGATGCCGCGGCCTTCGTGCTCGCCTTCCGGGGCGCCTACCTCGCGACCGGAGATCATCGGTACCTCCGTCGCATGCGCGAATCGTTCGCGTGGTTCCTCGGCGTCAACCGCCTCGGGACGCCGCTCTACGATTCCGTGACCGCGGGCTGCCGGGATGGGCTCGGGGCCACCCAGGCGAACCAGAATCAAGGCGCCGAGAGCACGATCTGCTTTCTGCTATCGCTCCTCGAGATGCTCGAGCTTGCGGGCGAAGGCCTCGAGCACACGCTCGCTCCGCTCGCTGGCCGCTTCGAAGGGGCCGAGGCATGAATCGCTCTGGGTTGGCCGTCACACGAACCGCGCACACCCTGCTGCCCAATCCACGGCGCGTGATCGCCAAGCCGTACCTGCCGGGCCAGGAAATAATCCCCGGGGGTGACGCCCGGACGACGCTGCTGATGGATCGCATCCTCTCGATCCCGGAGCCCGGGGTCGCCTCGGTGTTCGCGGGCGTGCTGGCGGACTTCTCGTCCCGCCACCGGGGGTTCGAGCAGATCCTGCAGCGGCATTTCGATCTGGTGGCGCACCACATCGCTCCGGGGACCCAGCTCAGTCACGAGCGGCGCCTCCTCATCGGCGCGTACTTCACGCACGAGTACTCGGTCGAAGGCGCCGCGCTGTTCAACCCGTCGATGGTGCTCGCGCCCGACCAGACCAAGCTCCGACCCGGCGAGCGCCGATTCGTGATGAGCCTCCGGGCCGTGGGTGAAGGTCACATCTCGTCCATTGAGTTTCGCTCTGGCACGCTCGACGCCGCGAGCGCGGTGACGCTCGACCCCGTGGGCTCGAAGCTCGTCGGCGCGCGGCGCACCGCTCCTAGCAGTTACGACAAGCAAGAGTTCGCCGCTAAGCTCGTCGAGCTCGGTGCGGCCAACGAAATCGCCTCGAGCGTACTCGCTCGGCTCTCGGAGCGCTTCACGCTCGACGATCTGGAGCACGCGCTCGCGCTGCTGGAAGAGAACGGCCTTCCCCACGCCATCAGCTTCGAGACCGTGAAGATCATCCGCGTCCTCGCTTCGTCCAACTATGTGACGAGCTTCCCCGCCGATTCCGAGCTCTGCGAGCGGGTGATCTTCCCCGCTGGGCCCAACGAGACGCAAGGGATGGAAGACGCCCGCTTCGTCCGCTTCGTCGAGGACGACGGGAGCGAGAGGTATTACGCTACCTACACCGCCTTTGACGGATTCGAGATCCTGCCTCAGCTGATAGAGACAGAGGACTTCGTGTCCTTCACGATTTCGACCCTGAACGGCGCCGCGGCGCAAAACAAGGGTATGGCGCTGTTCCCGCGTCGAGTCGACGGCAAGTACGCGATGCTGTCACGAAAAGATCGCGAGAACCTCCACCTCGCGACCTCGAACGACGTGCGGTTCTGGAACGACGTCACCGAGCTGCACAAGCCATCCAAGCCATGGGAACTCCTGCAGATCGGTAACTGCGGCTCGCCCCTCGAGACCGAAGCCGGGTGGCTCGTGCTCACGCACGGCGTGGGGCCGATGAGACGTTACACCCTCAGCGCCCTGCTCCTCGATCTCGCCGATCCCCGGCGGGTGATCGGCCACCTGCCGGTCCCGCTGCTGGCTCCGGACGAGACGGAACGCGAGGGCTACGTCCCGAACGTCCTGTACTCTTGCGGCGGCCTCATCAACGGCGACGCCCTCGTTCTTCCCTACGGGTTCTCTGATCACGGGATCAACATCGCGCTCATCTCGGTGCCGGAGCTGCTGGCGAAGCTCCAGAGCTCCGCCGTTTGAACGCTCATTAGAGATCGGGCCGTGCGGTGCGTAGTTCAACTGCACCCGCCCGCCGGGAGAAGCGGTGCCATTAATGAAGTGGTGTGAAACGACCCCGTGGACTGCATGTAACAATCTTAGTTTTCATTTTTCGAGTTCGCTGTGCATGACTCATCGGCCGGGGGTGTGTACGTCACCCTCGTCGGCGTTTTCGGCGGCGGCCTTTTCCTCCGCCCATGCGTGGTCATCGGCGTCGGCGTCCAGCCCCTCCTGCTGCTTGCCGCAGCTCGGCTCGAACGCGAGCTCGATCAGAATCGGAAAGTGGTCGGAGCCGAACGCCGGCAGGCGTTGGAGCCTGGAGAGCGTGAAGTGGTGGCTATGAAACAGGTGATCGAGCGGCCAACGAAAGAACGGATAGCGCGCATGAAAGGTATTGCACATCATGCGGCCGACGCGGGGATCGAGCAGCCCGCTGATCTTCCGGAATAGCCGCGTCGTCGCCGACCATGCGACATCGTTCAAGTCACCGGTAACCACCACCGGCAGCTCCGATTTCGCCACACTTTTGCCGACGATGATCAACTCGGCGTCGCGCTCCGAGGATTCATCGTTTTCGGTCGGACCGGGCGGCGCAGGATGCAGCACATGCAGCCGCGCGCGGCATCCGGAACGCAGGATGACGACGGTATGAATCGATGGCGTGCCATCTTCGACCAGAAACTGAATCTCGCCATCCTCGAGCGGCAGCCGCGAGTACAGATGCATGCCGTAAAGATTGTCCTGCGGGCACTTGAGCGCGTGCGGATAGTCGCGCTCCAGAACGTCGAGCTGGGCTTGCCACCATTCATCGGTCTCGACGGCGACGAGGACACTAGGCCGATTTGCCTCGACGATTGCCAATAGCGCACTGGCGTTGCGATTCGGCGTCATCACGTTCGCTGCCATTATGCGCAGCGTGTTATCGCGATCGGCGTGAGCGGCGCCCTTCACCTCTTTCGGATAGAGCGGCGTGTAGGGAAGTATCCACCAGCTCTGATAGAGCAGACAGACGAGCGATGCGGCGATTACGGCCCACGACCCAGGCCGCGACAAATCGAGCACA
The DNA here is from genome assembly GCA_002007425.1 of Chromatiales bacterium USCg_Taylor. Classification (GTDB taxonomy): domain Bacteria; phylum Pseudomonadota; class Gammaproteobacteria; order JACCXJ01; family JACCXJ01; genus USCg-Taylor. Next base: position 5,314 of record MUGK01000154.1, read on the forward strand.
AGCGCTGCGATCGCGAGCAGGGCCAAGGCTGCGATGGCGAATTGCAGCCTTGGAAAATCGCCGCCTCTGACCCACCACGCTTCGTACCGCCATAACGGCAGGAACGTCAGAACCGTGAGCAGAAGAGTGAGGCCGCTTAGCGTCCAAAACAGCATACAATCATCCTCTGCCACAGCTCATCCCGCGCGAGTGGATATGATTAGCCTGTATTGGCGACCGATGCGGCGGCATTTATATCCGGTGCTTCGAGTTGTTCGGCGATCCAACCCCGGCGGTGAGCAGCGTGTCGCGCCCGTCCGTCAGCGTTTTGCGGTTAAGGCTGTCAATCACGAAACATCAAACTTTGGAAACAGTACACGAAGCGGATGTCTGCCAGCGTTGCTCCTCTGGGCAATAGTCTGGCTACTGCCTGCCATGAAGGGGCGGGGCCCATCCCCACCAGGCGCCTCGCCATCACCAATTCTGGCAGCAACGCACACGTGTTTCATTATGTTACAGGCTCTTAATGGTTGATTATCCTACACCGGCCGAGCCGGGACCAAAACACGTCCAACACAAAGACGCAAAGAAGAAGCGTATACAGTTGAGAGATCAAGAGCCCCAGCGTGTTCTCCCACAGCTTCTCGGTCTACGGGCAGTCGATCGTTCTCATCTCGCTTATATAGAATTCTGATCGTATCCTGTCGCGATA
>MUGK01000155.1 GCA_002007425.1 Chromatiales bacterium USCg_Taylor
CACCCACGGTGATATCCAGCGAAAAGCAAAAAACTCACTAAACCCTATGTCCGACGCCATTTCCCGCCGCTTACCCCCAGAATTTATGCAACTGGAAGGACTATTGACCTCCACGAGCTCCATTTCGATGGACCTCGCGATGATAAATCCCTCGTTGAGGCAATCAGTCCAGATCTCTTTGGTCAGCGTCTCCAGCATGCGAACGGCGATTCGTTGGACCGGTAGACCTAGCGTCGTAATGGTAAGAGTAGCCGCTTTTCAATTGCCTGAAAATGGATCGGTCACACTGATCCGGGTTTGAGCGAACTCGGCGACGCCGGGTGCTGCGTCTTAGGCCAGGCGGACTATCCCATCTCCAGAAAAGCATCACCGATACGATCGCAGGCCCAATTCAACTCGGTCTCGGTGATGATGAGCGGCGGAGCCAGGCGGATCACGCTCTCATGGGTATCTTTGGTGAGGATGCCGTGGGAGGCGAGCCGCATACAGAGGTCGCGTGCCGAAAAGCGCCCGGTGTCGATCTCGATGCCGATGAATAAACCCTTGCCGCGCACCGCGCGAATATAAGAGCTCTGCACGGCGCGCAACCGCCCGAGAAAGTACTCGCCCAGCTCGGCGGCGCGCTCGGCCAGACGCTCTTCGACGAGCAGCTTAAGCGCTTCGAGACCGACCGCCGCGGCGAGCGGGTTACCCCCGAACGTGCTGCCGTGGCTCCCCGGCGTGAAGACCTCCATCACCTCGCGCCGCGCGAGAAACATCGATACCGGCAGGAAACCGCCCCCGAGCGCCTTGCCGAGCATGATCCCATCGGGTTGGACCCCTTCGTGCTGGCAGGCGAGCACGCGACCGGTGCGGCCGAGCCCGGTTTGGATCTCATCGCAGAGAAGCAACACGTTGTGGGCGCGGCAAAGTTCCGCGCAATGCTTGAGGTAACCCGCGGGCGGTACGATGATCCCGGCTTCGCCCTGAATCGGTTCGACCAAAAACGCCGCCGTGCGGGGATTGATGGCACGCGCGAGCGCCCCGGCATCCCCGTACGGGATGCGCACGAAGCCCATGGGAAAAGGTCCGAAGTGCTGCTTATAATTTTGCTCCGACGACAGCCCGACCAGCGCGATGGTACGGCCGTGAAAATTGCCGTCACAGACGATGATCTCGGCGCGATCCTCGGCCACGCCCTTGACCTCGTAAGCCCAGCGCCGCGCCGCCTTCAACGCCGTCTCGACCGCCTCGGCGCCGGTATTCATGGGCAAGCCCATGGCGAGACCGGTAAGCTCGCAGGCGTGCCGCACGAAGGGCGCGAGCACCTCGGTGTGAAAAGCCCGTGACACAACCGCCAGCCGTGCCGCTTGCTCGCCTAGGGCCTTGAGCAGCCGCGGGTGCGCGTGGCCGAAACTGACCGCCGAGTAGGCGCTCATCATGTCGAGATAGCGGTTGCCGGGCTCATCCCATACATAGCATCCCTCTCCGCGCGTCAATACCACCGGTAGCGGCTGGTAGTTATGCGCGCAGTATGCGCGCTCCAGTTCGATGACCGATAGCATACGCTTACCTGCTCCAACAGGCCGCCAAGAGGTCAATAACCAGCCGGGCGGTCTTGTCCTCGCGGTCATGCAAGGGGTTAAACTCTGCGATTTCGGCCAACACCGGTTGCGGCGCCAGCCGTCGAAGGCTTTCCACCAGGTCGAGCCCCCGCAGGCCATTAGCCGCCGGGGTACCGACCCCGGGCGCGTCCGTGGGGTCAAGTGCATCGAGATCGATGCTAAGCCCGACGGCGGCCGCGGCGCGCGAGGCGATCGCGAAGGCCTCGCCCAGGCTCCGCATAAGGCCACGCGCTCGAACTTCGTCCATCGTGATCACACGCACCCCAAGGCGGTGCAGCAATTCCGCCTCCTCGGGCTCGTAGCTGCGTACGCCCACGAGACAGACGTTCTCGGGGCGCAGCTTGGCGCCAGGGTAGAGCAGATCCGTAAGCTCAGGCGGCCCGAAGCCTAGGAGGATGGCGAGCGGCATCCCGTGCAGAGCGCCGCTCGGGCTGGTCGCGGGAGTATGACTGTCCAAATGGGCATCGATCCAAACGAGGCCCAGGGGTCCGCGCAACGCGGATGCGATCGCGCTCCAGCTCGCTATCGCACAGGAATGATCCCCGCCGATTACCGCGACACGCCGGCCGCTGTGCAGCGCATGCCCGACGGCGGCGGCCAGTTCCTCGCAATACGCTTTGATTTCTTTGATGCTTTCCGTACCGGCGCGGAGCGCGGGCCGGCGCACGATGTCGCCCCAGACCGCTTTGAGGCCGTGGTCGCGCAACTGGTTAGTAAGGCCATATTCCCGCAACGCGTCAGGGCCTAAGCTACAACCCGGATCGGCGGCGCCGTTCCCCGAAGCCGCGCCAATAACGCGTAGCTCGGTGGCGGCGTGCGGAACTGCTTGGGTCGAACCAAGCAAAGCCTCGCCATCGCTTCGATCGCCCAGGATATGTAAAGCCATACGTAGAATCGCAGTTGATGCCGAGTAATCAAACTCTCCGCTTTAGACCATTGCCGCCATGGATTGGTTTGATGATTGGCCAGCGCGCGGGGCACCTTGGCGTTACAACCGCGTCTAAAGGTATAAGCCCTGCCTCGTGAGTATCGAAACGATGAACTTCTTGAACGAATTGGGAATTGCGGAGGTCAACCCGGGATCCTGCACGGGGCCGGGCCAGTGGTCCAACGGGACGGACGCGGGCGTCCTGTCGTCGTACGCACCCGCTACGGGAGAAATCATCGCCAGCGTCTACGAATCCACGGTCACTGACTATGAAGCGGTGCTCGAACGCTCGCGAAGCGCCTTCCATGAGTGGCGCCAGGTCCCGGCGCCGCGCCGCGGCCAGCTCATACGTCGGCTCGCTGATGCGCTGTGCACGCACCAGGAGGCGTTAAGCGGTCTCATCGCCTTGGAGTCCGGCAAGATCAAGGCCGAGGCCCAGGGCGAGGTTCAGGAGATGATCGACATCGCTGAGCTCGCCGTGGGGCAATCGCGCATGCTGTATGGATGCACCATGCACTCGGAGCGGCCCCGGCACCGCCTCTATGAACAGTGGCATCCGCTCGGCGTCGTCGGGGTGATCACCGCCTTCAATTTCCCCGTCGCCGTCTGGGCATGGAATGCCTTTATCGCGGCCGTGGCCGGGAACACGGTCATTTGGAAGCCTTCCCCGCGCACTCCGCTCTCGGCCGTCGCGGTTCAGCGTCTGTGCAACCGGGTGATGGAAGAGGCGGGCTACAGCGGCATCTTTTCGCTCTTCGTGACGCGCGACAATGAGCTTGCAGAGCGTCTGGTACGCGACCGGCGCGTGCCGCTTATCTCATTCACCGGGTCGACGGCCGTCGGGCGGCGGGTCGGGGAGATCGTCGCCGCGCGCCTCGGGCGGAGCCTCTTGGAGCTCTCAGGCAATAACGCCGTGATCGTGGATGAAAGTGCCGATCTTGATCTCGCCGTGCGCGCGATTGTGTTCGGAGCGGTAGGGACCGCCGGGCAACGCTGTACCTCGACGCGCCGGTTGATTGTGCACGAAAGTCTCTACCAGACCATCGTCGAACACTTGATCGCAGCCTACCGGCAGATCCGCATCGGTTTGCCGCTTGACCCCGAGGTCGTGATGGGCCCCCTCATCAGCGGCGAGGCGGTGGCGGCATTCTCTCGCGCCCTACGGGAAGCCGAAGAGTCGGGCGGTGAGGTCCTGTACGGCGGTCAGGTCATCGAGGGTCTGGGTAATTACGTGCAACCGACGCTGGTGCGGGCGCAAAACCACTGGCCGGTCGTCCAGCGGGAGACCTTCGCGCCGATTCTTTATCTTATGACCTTTAAAGAGATCGAGGACGCCATCGCGATCAACAACGACGCCCCGCAGGGTTTATCCTCGGCGCTCTTTACCAATGATCTCTGCCGCGCCGAGCGTTATCTCGCCGCCGCCGGATCGGACTGCGGGATCGCCAATGTCAACGTCGGCACCTCCGGCGCGGAGATTGGCGGCGCCTTCGGCGGAGAGAAAGACACGGGCGGGGGGCGCGAGGCCGGATCCGATGCCTGGAAATGCTATATGCGCCGCCAGACCAATACCATCAACTGGGGAACCGAGCTTCCCCTAGCCCAAGGGATCCGCTTCGGCACCGGCCACCGGGAGCGTGTCAGCCGCCCCTAGAATCGGACCTTCGCCAGCGACCCAGGACCGTTTTGTGTTTCAGAAATCGACGTAACGCGAATACCCGCGGCGCGATTAAGGACCACCACACTACCTTTAGCCGCGTCGTTAAGTCCAAAGCCGTACTGAGCGTCGGCGCTTCGTAACCTAGCGTAGATAATGCTTTGCCGATGGCGATGTTGATCGCCGCGACCTCAACGGGGCTTAGGTCACTTTTCCATCGCTGCAGCGCGTTGCGCGAGATCACGGCTCCATCGTTAGCAAAGGCGCTGTTGTTTTTTCCTAACGCGCCCACCCTGCACTGCTGCACTTGCGCGATTGTTATATCCGTGTGCAAAAACAAATTGATTTTGTTCAACGCTTCATCCATATTCGTAAGTAAGTTTTCGTAACGCAGTTCCAAGTAGCGGGTCCCTGGCTTCGCGCCTGCTGATCGGCCTCGGTTTACGGCGTACTCCCAGCCTTTCGCCGCCCAGATCAACTGTTTCATGGGATCGTTGTCATTGGTGCCACTCCACCCCAGTTTCCTCTTCGAACTCGCGACATCCCGGCCATCGCGAATCAGGTGAATAAATTTTGCGTCCGAAAAACTGCGCGCGAGCTCTTCCATATGAAAAACATGCCCGGGCGTTTTCTCGACCCAGTTGTGTTTACCTTGAAGACTTGCAATGCCGTCCATAAAAAGCTTCAACACACCGGCATAACTTGTCGCCAGTGCCTGGAGTTGGGCCGCGAAGGCCTCGGCGCTCAGCCCGGAGCGTTTGAACTGTTCTGATTCGATCCAAGCCGCGATAAACGCCTTGCGATTTTCCGCCTTCGTGAGGTCTCCGTAGCGAACGGCATACGACTCGAGAAGCCACGTTTCCGCTTCATACACGGCAAAGTCACCCGACGCGAGCAATATCGAATATAGGAGGGTCGTACCGGATCGAGACGAACCGACCACAAATACAGGCGATCCGGACGATCCGTACAAGCTAGCGGTGCTCCTGCGGGCGATTGGCTAAACGCGTGCCCCCGCCCGTCATCGCATTGGAGTCCACGTCACCATGTGGTCGCCGCGCAGGAATCGGAATAAGGCGATCACCGCCACGAGATTAGCCAAGGCAAAATAATAGGGCTTATCCAAAAAGCCCCGACGCGAGCCTTGGCGCTGGGAGCGATATCCAGCCAGTGCCCCTAGGTAAACGCTAGCTTGTAATAGAAAGGTCGCTTGATATACCGGGCGACCCATAAGCGCTATATTGGCGATAAACAGTGTCACCAAAAACGCGGGTACCGCATAACGTAGAACTTTGTGCGAGATTAGTTGAAACGCAAAAAGCCCGTACCGCAATGGGTTCAAGAGATGCCGTTTAGCCCATAACGCGGCATAGGTCCGTACGGCCACCCGCACCCGCATGGACAGTTCGTTTTCGGAATCTTCCAACGTTTCCTCGAAACTCTGCGCGCCTTCTTCATAAACGACGCGAAACCCCTTCTCATAAGTCACCAAGGCGATCGTAAAATCACTGATCAGATTGGGTGGTATCTTCTCATATAATCTCTTGCGTACGCCGTAGAAACAACCGCTCACGCCAATCAGAGAGTTGACTGTGCTCTCCATGGTTTTGATCCAGCGTTCGTAGTTCCAATAGCTGCTGCCACCGGCGCCGGTGGCGCTCCCGCCTTTGCTCACATACGTCAGCTTGGTCCCCACACAGCCTACGGTAGAATCGCCGAAGCTACGCACAAGCTTGCGAATACCGTCGTTCGCAATCACCGTCGTGGCATCGGTGAAAACAAGG
>MUGK01000156.1 GCA_002007425.1 Chromatiales bacterium USCg_Taylor
GGAGAGATGGACGACGGTGCGCACACGCGTTACTCTACATTGCTATGGACGATCCGTCTAGCAGCGTTCACTGCTCTGCCGTTTCCGCCGCGGGCACGAGCACCCGTAGCGCTCCGGGGCGAACCCGGTAATGGAGCGGGGTGGGCATCAGGGTGACCTCACCGTCGATAGCGACGTGCACGCGCCTGCGCTTCGTCTCGATGTAGACCTCTTCGGTACAGAGCGCATCGAAATCCTTCTCATTTCGCAACTTGCCGGCTAGGGCGCGCAGGGCGAAGCGCAGGAGCCCAACGCGCCCGGTACGGCGTGCCATGTAGAGACATAGCCGTCCCGCATCGAGGCGTTTGCGGGTGCCGATCTCGAAACCCGCGATCTCGTATTCGTTGTTGCCGATGAAGATGAACGGAGTGCGCCGCACCGATTCGTGATCGTCTGCGTTCACGCGCACCACGAGGAAGGGGTAGCGGCGCAGCACGGAGAGCGCCGCCCACAAAAACGCCGGCCACTTGCCGTGCCCCAGGCGCTCTTGCAGCCTCTCGCGATGACGCACGATCATCGGATAGAGTCCGAGACCCGAATTGTTGAGAAAGAACCGGCCGTTGACCTCCCCGACATCCACTCGCGCCACCGCACCCCCGAGGATCGTGCGCACGGCGTCGTCCAGGGCGAGCGGAATATTGAGATCCTTGGCGAAGTGATTGAGCGTCCCGAGCGGCAGCACCCCGAGCGTGCGATCGGTCTCGATAAGGACGGACGCCACGGCGCTGATCGTCCCATCCCCGCCTCCGGCGACCACTGGGCCGGCATCCCCGGCGGCCGCACGGCGTGCCAGATCCACAATCTCCTCCCCGCTTCTCGCAATCAGGAAATGCGCCTCGGCGCCTAGATTGTGGAACGCTTCCGCGATGCGCGCCCGCACCTCCGCGGTCGTGTCCGATCCCGCGGCGTCATTGATGATGATCGCGATGGGCGTAGCCATAGCAGAGCTACTTATGAGAGCTTAGGCGTTACCCGCGGCGGTACGCACTTCGATGCGGTTCTCCACTTCTTTCACCCCGGGTACTCCACGGACACACGTGAGCACGGTGTCTTGCTCCTCCGCCGACACCTCCCCGCTCAGTATCACCAGCCCGTGATGGGCAATCACCTCAACCGCGGGCGGCTGGGGGAGGGCTCGTTCCAGCGCCAACCGTACCCGCCTCGCCAGCTCGTCATCGGCGTTCGGAACCGCATCGGCGCCTGCTCCAGCAACACGATCAGTCCTCGCCTCCGCCCCAGCCAAGGAGGCCTGTTCCTCCTTGGTGGGCCTCGCCCATTTTTCGCGCAGCCACAGTCGGCGCCGTGCGCCTGAGCCCGGATCGAGGAAATACATCAACCCCGCGCCGATACAGATCAATAGTAAGGTCATCAACATAGTATTGTCCTATTGTTCTGGTTTGTGTTCGTGCGTCGATACCTAGGCACAAACGTTAGTTCCAGGTGATTAACGCCGTTCCTCTCAGTATCGAAGGTTGAACGACCTTCAAGAATTTAGGTTCAATCGCAGCTGCGCAGGAGGAACTTGACCCGGACAAACTGGATAACTTCAACAACGGTGCCAGCATCGGCGTGGGGCGCGTTTGTCATCGATTATCAATGCGATAGTGCAATCACTGAGGCGCTAATGGGCCGGACTAAACTCACTACATAGGTACAAATTACCGATCCCCTAGAGTAACTTGCATCATGAAATGCGATGCGAATGAGTCAAGTTTATCCGGCGGGTGAGTTGCGCCGCCAGACCGAGAGGCCCCGCCGGTCGCGAGGTTATGCGTGACGTGATCCAGTTGGGCATCGACGCGAGATGTGATTCGGCTGAGTCGGACATCGATTTTAATGCTATCTTAGCCTAGATTAGCGGTACTCGGGCCAGCAGAAATCAGGGGGGAACATGAGCACGTTACTATACCTTCTAGCCGTGATCGGGGGTTTTGGCGCCCTCGCGTATTTTGCCGCGCCCTTGTGGGCGTGGACGGCGGGATTGGCGCTGGCCGTCGCACTGGCTTCCTTGCAGCTCCCGGGGTTCCTCGCCGCGGTAGCCTGGCTCTTATGGGTAGCCGTCGCCCTGGCGAATATTCCCCTCGTGCGCCGTTATCTCTATAGCGCGCCGCTGCTGCGCCTGTACCGCCACAAGCTCCCGGCGATGTCCACGACCGAACGCGAGGCGCTCGATGCCGGAAATGTCTGGTGGGACGCCGAGCTGTTCTCGGGCCGGCCCGAATGGCATCGGTTGCTAGAGTTACCGAAACCCTCCCTAACGCCCGAAGAACAGGCCTTCCTGGATGGCCCGGTCGACGAGCTTTGTCGCAGGATTGATGACTGGCAAATCACGTATGAGCTGCACGATTTGCCGCCCGAGCTCTGGGAATTCATCAAAGCACGGCGCTTCCTCGGCATGATCATCCCCAAGGACTACGGCGGGCTCGGGTTCTCGGCGCAAGCCCACTCCGCGGTGGTCGCCAAGGTCGCATCGCGCAGCGGCAGCGCGGCGGTCACGGTGATGGTGCCGAACTCGCTCGGACCGGCGGAGCTTCTCATGCATTACGGCACCGAGGCCCAGAAAAACCATTACTTACCCCGGCTCGCCGAGGGCCGGGAGATCCCGTGCTTCGCCTTGACAAATCCCTACGCTGGCTCGGACGCCTCGGCCATACCCGACCGCGGCGTGGTCTGCCAGGGCGAATACCAAGGGCAAAGCGTCCTCGGTATTCGCGTCACTTGGGAAAAGCGCTATATCACGCTGGCGCCCGTGGCCACGGTCTTGGGCCTCGCGTTTCAACTCTACGATCCGGAGCATCTGGTGGGAACCAAGGACAATGTGGGTATCACGCTGGCGCTGATACCCGCGAACCATCCCGGGGTCCGCATCGGCCGCCGGCACTTTCCGCTCAAGCTGGCGTTCCAGAACGGCCCGACCGCGGGGGAGGACGTGTTCATCCCGATGGATATGGTTATCGGCGGCCGTGAACGGCTCGGCCAAGGCTGGCGCATGTTGATGCAACGCTTGACCGTGGGACGCTCCATCTCCCTGCCGGCGCTCGCCGCCGCCGCGGTTAAATATTGTGCTCGCTACGCCGGGGCTTACGCCCGGGTGCGCAAGCAATTCAAGCTGCCGATCGGCCGCTTCGAGGGGATCGAGGAACGCTTGGCGCATATCGCCGCCGAGGCCTATGCGGTCGAGTCGGCGCGCCGGATCACGGCCGTGGCCTTGGATCACGGCCAAGAGCCGGCGGTGATTTCGGCGATCCTGAAATACCAGGCCACCGAACGCCAACGGCGCGTCGTCAACGACGCCATGGACATCCTCGGCGGCCGGGCCATTTGCGAGGGGCCGAGCAACTACCTGGCCAATATGTATCAGGGCGTACCGGTCTCCATCACGGTCGAGGGCGCGAATATTCTCACCCGCAGCCTCATCGTGTTCGGTCAGGGCGCCATTCGCTGCCATCCCTGGTTATATAAGGAGATCCAGGCCGCCTTGGGATCCGATCAGCAGGCTGCGCTCGCTGCCTTCGACGAGGCGCTCGCGGGCCATGTCGGTTTCTTGCTGCGGAATCTGGCTCAGGCGTTCGTACATAACCTCACCCGCGCCCGCTCGGTTACCGTGCCGGAGGCAGGACCGGCCGGCCGCTGGTATGCGGAGCTCGGCCGTCTAAGCGCGAGCTTCGCGCTGGTCGCGGATATCGCGCTGCTGGTGCTCGGCGGCGAGCTCAAACGCCGCGAGCATCTTTCCGGACGCTTTGCGGATATTCTCGCCGAGATGTATTTTCTAAGCTGCGTTCTCAAACGTTTCGAGGACGAAGGCCGGCAACCCGGCGATCTGCCCTTGGTCGAGTATATCGGCACCGCTGCCGTCGCCATGATCGAACAGCGGCTCGCGGAAATCCTTGGGAATTTCCCATCGCGCCCTCTGGGTTGGCTGTTACGCCGCATCGTGTTCCCTTGGGGACAGCGAAGCCGGCCGACCAACGATCGGCTCACGCACCAAGCGGCCTCACTGCTATTGCAAGCCTCCCCCGCGCGAGACCGGCTGACGGCCGGCATCTTCGTAAGCCCTGCGCCTGACGACATCACCGGCCGTATCGAACACGCCTTCGAGCGGGTTCCGGAGGCGGAAAGTATCGAGGCGCGCATCAAGGCCGCGATCAAGGATGGCGCCATCAAAGTGACCGATGAGCGCTCGGCCCGTAGCGAGGCCCTGAACGCGGGGATCGTCTCGGCGGAAGACATGCAAGTGCTCGAAGCTTGGGATCGGGCGGTGCGCGCGGCGATCGATGTCGACGATTTCGCCCCCGAGGCGTTGGCGCCACTGAAGCACGCCGTGCGCGGATGAGCCGCGCCCGTGGTCTAGGTTTTCGTCACCATCGGGTACGATACCCCCCGCCGTAAACGGCGGGGTGTTCAGAACAAATAAGAGGTCTCATGCATGTTGACTGGTTATATAACGCTTCCTTGGTGGGGCTATGTGCTGGTCACCTTGGGGATGACGCACATAACGATCGTATCGGTGACTATTTTTTTGCACCGCCACCAAGCCCATCGAGCGTTGGACTTGCATCCAGCCGCCGCGCACTTCTTCCGCTTCTGGCTTTTTGTGACCACCGGGATGGCCACGAAGACCTGGGTCGCGGTGCACCGCAAGCACCATGCGTTTGTGGAAACCCCGGATGATCCTCACAGCCCTCACAATGTGGGCATAAGAAAGCTGCTTTCGAGCGGTGCTGAAGTCTATGGGGAAGCGTATACGCGCCATCCCGAAGTTCTCGCGACCTATGGACACGGCACCCCCAACGACTGGTTGGAAAGGCACCTCTACGGCCGCACGTATAGCAGTTGGCTCGGGGTCGTCCTACTAGGAATAGTTTATGTCCTTGCGTTTGGGCCCATCGGCCTCACGATGTGGGCGATACATATGATGTGGATCCCGTTCTTTGCCGCCGGGGTCATCAATGGGTTGGGTCATTGGTGGGGCTACCGCAACCATGATTGCCCCGATGCTTCCACGAACCTTATCCCGTGGGGTATCTTGATTGGGGGAGAAGAATTGCATAACAATCATCATGCCTTCGCCAGTTCCGCTAGGTTTTCCACCCAACCATGGGAATTCGACATCGGTTGGTGGTATATCCGCGCACTCCGTGCTCTCGGCCTTGCGCGCGTGAAGAAAATCGCGCCCCGCTTGTGTAGGGATCCTCGGAAATCGCTGATCGATGAGGACACCGTCCGAGCGGTCGCAAGCTGTCGTTTGCAAGTGCTTTCCGACTATACCAAGCACGCCCTCCAGCGAGTATACCGCGAACAATGCAAACCGGAGGATCCAACGAACCGTCCTAGGCGGTTTCTCACGCGCTCGCAAAGTCCGATGGATACCGCTATCCAGCAGCGCCTTGCGCAGGGCCTCCGGGACAGTGCAATACTTGCAATGGTTCATCACTTTCAAACTCGCTTGCAAACCATCGCTCAGCAAACGCCCGTCTCATTGGAGCAACAGCGACAGCTCCACGAGTGGCACCAGCAAGCAAAAACGAGTGGCGTTGCGGCGCTCGAGCAATTTTCCGAGATTTTGCTCAGCTATTCCTTGCAACCGGGCACACCTCCGGTCACCCGCCGGCCACTTACTTCGTGATGCGAATAGGTTTATAGTCACAGCATCACGATGTTGGAAGGACGCGCGATGCTGACTCGCTCTTGCACTTCTCGTGGAACGCTATTGTGGGTGACGCTGGGTGTGGCTTTGGCTTCGCCCGGCCTCCTGGCCGAGATGTACAAATGGGTCGATGATGAGGGACAGGTGCAATACTCGCAGTCACCGCCCCCAGGCCGGCCGGCCCAGACCATCAAACCTCCCCCGAAGGTCGATTCCAAGGCCGCCCGCGATAATCTGAAGCAACAACTGCAGGACTTTGAGGTGCGCGGCGATAAACGGCAAGAAC
>MUGK01000157.1 GCA_002007425.1 Chromatiales bacterium USCg_Taylor
ATCGGTCTGCCTCGAAGATCGCAAGCGACCACCGGGATGACCCATGGATGACGGGTGATGGCGGAACTGCCGAGGGTGCCTTGATTGCCCGCCGCCGCAACCACAATGACGCCGCGCCTGACGGACTGATTGAGCGCCTCTTCCAAGGACTGTTCCCCTTTGGTGGAAGGTTGCGCAAGGGCGAGGCTCAGGTTGATCACTCGCGCGCCGGCGTCGATGCATTCGATGATCGCCGCGGCAAGCTCCTGGGGCGTCGCGCTCGGCATCTGTTCGCTGCCCGTGGTCTTTTCGGCAAAAATGGGGCGGATTAGGAGGGTACAGTTGGGGCATATGGCGGGTGCGGGAGAATTCCGCTTTGCGGATAAGATGCCGGCGACAAAGGTTCCGTGCAGGCACGCGGCGCTGTTGGCCTGCGTGCACGTGGCGCCGTTATTTCCAGGGATCTCGCGGAGGTGTTCGCCCGCCAGATCGGGATGTTGGGCAACGACAGGCCCATCGATGAGCCCGATTTTTACTTCTGGGCTACCGCTGGTGCGTTCCATCAACGCTGTGAGCTTGACCAATTCCAAAGGGGACATGTCGTGTTTTCCTCGCTGGACTCGCGCCCGCCTAGACATTATGACTTCCGCGAGAAGAGGCTGACCGCCGGCGCCATCGCGGGTTAGTCTCTCAGGACCAGTGCCGCATCGTGCTCTTGGCACAGTCAATTCACAAGTCCGGAGGTCACAGCCATGAACAAGTCTAGCACCACGCTTTATGTCGGACCACATTTATCCCCTTTATCCCAGGCAATAATAGTGGGTTGCCGACTATTATCGCTGTTGTAGTATTAACCCGTCGCGAAACGGCGTTGGTTAGTCGTTTTGAGGACGAGACTCACCGCGCAGTATTTAAACTCGGGAATCTTCCCGAAAGGGTCCAAGGCATCATTGGTGAGGAGGTTCGCGGCCGCCTCGTGGTAGGAGAAAGGCATGATGACGGTCCCGCGTTGAATACCGTTGGCGGTGCGCGCGGGAGCTTCGATGGCCCCGCGGCGCGATGCCACGATCAGTACATCACCGTCTTTGCCACCGATCGAGGCCAAATCTTCGGGATTGATGTAGATCGATGCGCGCGGCTCGATGGCATCGAGCACTACCGAGCGCCGCGTCATGCTCCCCGTATGCCAGTGCTCGAGCTGCCGGCCGGTCAAGAACACGAAGGGATAATCGTGATCGGGAAGCTCGGCGGCTTTGGTGTAAGCCGCGGGAACAAAGCGGCCTTTACCGCTCTTGGTCGGAAATCCGTCTTGAAACAGGATGGGTTCGCCCGGATCGCCTTCCTGCTCGCAAGGATAGGTGACCGAATCGTCTTTCTCCAAACGTTCCCAGGTGATCCCCGCCATGCTGGGCGCGGCCTTGCGGATCTCCGCGAACACCTCGGCCGGACCGGAATACGACCAATCGAGACCCAAGCGGCGGGCCATTTCTTGAATGATCCAGAGATCCTGGCGGGCATCGCCCGGCAGGTCAATCGCTTGCCTTCCGAGCTGCACGCGCCGGTCGGTGTTGGTGAAGGTCCCGGTCTTTTCCGCAAAGGCCGAGGAGGGCAGCACCACGTCCGCGAAACCCGCGGTTTCGGTGAAGAAGATATCCTGGACCACCAAGTGGTCGAGCTCGGCGAGCGCGGTGCGGGCTTGGTTCAGATTGGGATCGGACATCGCCGGATTCTCGCCCATGATATACATCCCCTTGATCGTACCGGCATGGACGGCGTGCATGATCTCGACGACGGTCAAGCCGGGTTTTGGGTCGAGCGCGGCGCCCCACAGTCGTTCGAATTTGGCGCGCACGCCGGGGTCGGCGACCGGCTGATAATCGGGGTAGACCATCGGGATGAGTCCGACATCGGAGGCCCCTTGCACGTTGTTCTGTCCGCGCAAGGGGTGCAAGCCTGTCCCGCGCCGGCCGATCTGGCCCGTCATGAGCGCCAAGGAGATAAGGCAGCGGGCGTTATCGGTCCCGTGCACATGCTGGGAAATCCCCATGCCCCAGAAGATGATGGCGCGCTCGGCCTTGGCATAGAGCCGTGCGACCTCCTTGATGGTCTCGGCCGGGATCCCGCAGATGGGCGCGACCTTCTCGGCGCTGTAGCCCTGGATCCGCGTCCAGAGATCATCGAAACCCTCCGTATATTTTTCGATGTAGGTCCGGTTGTGCAAGCCTTCCGAAACAATGGTGTGCATCATGCCATTGAGCAACGCGACGTCCGTGGCTGGATGTAATTGCAGAAAATGGGTCGCATGCAGCGCAATGTCCGAGCCGAAAGGTTCGATGACCACAAGTTTCTTACCCGCACGGGCGGCGTTCTTCATGAAGGTGGCGGCGACCGGATGATTGGCGTTGGGCCGCGCGCCGATGATGACGATGACATCCGCCTCGACGCCGTCGGCGACCTGATTGGATACGGCTCCGGAGCCGATCGTCTCCAGCAATGCAGCCACCGAAGAGGCGTGACATAAGCGCGTGCAATGATCGACGTTGTTGGTCCGGAAACCGGTGCGCACGAGCTTTTGGAACAGGTAAGCCTCTTCGTTGCTCCCCTTGGCGCACCCAAACCCCGCGAGGGCTTGTGAGCCCACTTGGTCGCGAATGCGGCGCAAGCCGCCGCCGGCGCGCTCCAACGCTTCCTCCCAGGTCGCCTCGCGGAAGTATTGATAGACTTCTTCCGGAAAGATGAGCTTCGGCGACTTCGGTACGCCGTCGCGCCGGATCAAGGGCTGGGTCAGGCGCTCCTTATGGTGCACATAGTCGAAGCCGAAACGTCCCTTGACGCAGAGACGCCCATGATTCGACGGGCCGTCGCGTCCTTCAACGTAGTAGATCTTATTGTCCTTGACATTGAAGGTGAGCAGACAGCCGACGCCGCAGTAGGGACAGGAGGAGGCCACCTTCTTGTCGGAACGCACGAGGCCGGCATTCTCGGCCGGCATAAGCGCGCCCGTCGGGCAGGCTTGCACGCATTCCCCGCAGGCGACGCAGGTGCTCACGCCCATCGGATCATCGAGGTCGAAGACGATTTGCGAGTGCAGGCCGCGGAAAGCATAGCCGATCACATCATTGACTTGTTCTTCGCGGCAAGCCCGTACGCAGCGCGTGCATTGGATACAAGCGTCGAGATTCACCGCGATGGCGGCGTGCGACAGATCGGCGCGGGGTTGCTGCCGGCCAGGGAAGCGGGGCCGCCCGAGCTCCAACCTTTCCACCCAGTGATCGAGCTCGGAGCGCGGCGTATAGGGCGATCGGCCCTGGCTCGGCATGTCCGACAACAATAACTCCAAGACCAGTTTCTGCGAATGCCGCGCCCGCTCACTCGCGCTCGAGACCTCCATGCCGTCCGTGGGTCTTCGGCAACAGGAGGGTACTAAGGCGCGTTCGCCCTTGATCTCGACCACGCAGGCGCGGCAATTCCCGTCGGGGCGATAGCCTTCCTTGTAGCACAGGTATGGGATCTCGGTCCCAAGCCGTATGGCTGCTTGCAGAATAGTCTCACCCGGCAGCGCGTCGGCCTCGCGGCCGTCGAGCTTGAAGCGAATGGTCTGCTGTTCCGGAACGATTTTTGGGTTCGCCGCCATCAATTAAACTCCTCGGGAAAGTATTTCATCGCGCATCGGAGCGGGTTGGGCGCCGCCTGGCCGAGACCGCAGATCGACGCGTCCTCCATGGCGCGCGCCAGCTCTTCGAGTAAGGCCCGATCCCACTGGTGCTTTTGCATCAATGCGACCGCCTTCGCGGTGCCGACGCGACAAGGGGTGCACTGGCCACAGGATTCATCGGCGAAGAAACGCATGGCATTGAGCGCGGTCTTACGCGCACTGTCGTACTGCGACAGCACGATGATTGCGGCCGATCCGATGAAGCATCCGTAGGGCGTCAAGGTATCGAAATCGAGCGGGACATCTCCAAGCGACGCCGGTAGGATACCGCCGGAAGCCCCGCCGGGGAAATAGCCATAAAACTCATGTCCCGGCAGCATACCGCCGCAATATTCCTCGATCAATTCCCGCATCGTGATACCCGCCGGGGCCAGATACACCCCCGGAGTCCGCACCCGCCCGCTGACCGAAAACGAACGTAATCCCTGGCGGCCGTGGCGGCCCTGCGAGGTGAACCATTCGGGGCCCTGCTCGATGATGTCGCGCACCCAGTGCAGGGTCTCCAGGTTGTGCTCGAGCGTCGGGCGGCCGAACAGCCCTACCTGCGCCAGGTAGGGCGGACGCAAGCGCGGCATGCCGCGTTTGCCTTCAATCGATTCGATCATCGCGGATTCCTCACCGCAAATGTATGCCCCGGCGCCGCGGCGGAAATGGATCGGCGGAATGATGCAGGGAGTGTTGCGGCGGAGCTTTTCGATCTCCGCGGTCAACATCGTTCGGCAACCCGCATACTCGTCGCGCAAATAGATATAGACTTCCTCCGCTTCGATGGCCCAGGCCGCGATCAAGGTGCCCTCGAGGAAGCGGTGCGGATCGCGTTCCAAGTAATAGCGATCCTTGAAGGTGCCCGGTTCCCCTTCATCGATATTGATCGCCACCAAGCGCGGCTTGGCTTGGCCGCGCAGGATGCGCCATTTGCGCCCGGCCGGAAAACCGGCCCCGCCCAATCCGCGCAGATTGGAATCTTCCAATGCCTTTATGACGCTCTCGACATCGCGCTCACCGTTGACGCAGGCCGCGAGCGTCTTGTAACCGCCGCGCACGACGTAATCGTGATAGTCGATCCCAGCGGGCGGTATGGCTTCCGTTTGCTTCTCGGAGACGGCCTTCTCCACGCTGTAGGGGGTGGCCCATTCGAGCGCGTGGGTGCCGACCACGACGACCGGCGCCCCGCCGCAGCGTCCGACACAGGGCGCCGTTTTCACGCGCAACTGCGGTCCGACGCGGCGCTGCAGATCCATGATCAATTCCTTGGCCCCGAACATCTCACAGGTGACCGAGTCACAGACTCTCACGGTGAGCGGGGGAGGGGGCATATCATCCTCCTTGACGACATCGAAATGGTGGTAAAAGGTGGCGACTTCGTAGATCTCGGTGGTCGGGAGGTTCATCTCTTTCGCCAGGGCGACGATATGCGCGGCCGATATGCAATGATGGCGATCCTGGATTTTGTGGAGAAACTCGATTAGGAGATCGCGACGCCTCGGGGTGTCCCCCAGCAACTCGCGAATCTCGGCAAGCGCCTTCGGTTCGACCTTGCGGCCGCGCCGCCGGCCCTCTTTTTCGCCCTTGCCTTTAATGAGTAATGCCATGGTGTCCTCAGACCTTGTGAATCTACTGCGCATCCCGCTCGCTGCGGCGCGTGCTAGCTCCTCGCCTATCGGCGCCCATAACCGGCAGCAAAAAGCATAGAGACGAAGGAGCGACGCTTTTTACTGTCCGAGTTGATGGCCTTGTTATGCGAAGTTCCAACTATACCGACACCTATTGCTGGGTTCTGCTTCCAAATACTTCGTATTTAAGCCCACAACGGCAGCTACTAATTTTAAATTGAATGCTACAAACTCCAGACCAAAGTTTTCTTCAGGATATTCGTAGCCGATAGGATGTCCCGCATATTTTGCTTCATGTACAAGCTCATTACGAATTATAGAAAGCCTACTTGTTTTCGGTTTGCTGTTGATAAGCTTTGCCCAGTCGGGTAACTGGACTCCGTACTTTGCGGCCAGGTCTACCGGACGGGAAGCGTGACTATCTGATTTGATCCCGGATGTTCTATATAAACCGTCCAATACCTTATATTGAGCGTCGAATCGATCCCAAGCAAAATTGTATGTTTGACCTATTAACAACCAGTGAAGAATTGCAAACATTTGCTTCCTTTCTTCAGGAT
>MUGK01000158.1 GCA_002007425.1 Chromatiales bacterium USCg_Taylor
GGCTGATGTGATCGCGGCCATCCATAGCCTCCATGGAATCCTACAGCGACACTGCCAGGAGAGCTCAAATTGAGCCTAAATTCGTGGGGATCCCACAGATCCTGCTCCCCATGCTCTTCGGCATCCGGCATGGTGACGGAGAAGGTGAGCGCCAACCTCATGAGCCTGGGGGCCATCGACTTTTGGCATCACCGTCGATGGCGCGGTGGTCGCCGTGGAGAACAGCCTGCGCCACTTGGCCGAGGCGCAAGGGCGACTTCAGCGCCCATTGACCGTGGCCGAGCGCCTGAAGGTGGTATTTGAATCCTCCGAAGAGGCCCGCCGGCCGATTCTATTCGGGCAGCTCATCAGCATGGTGGTTTATCTGCCCATCTTCGCCCTAACGGGGATCGAGGGGAAGATGTTCCACCCGATGGCCCTGACCGTGGTCATGGCGCTCCTCGGCGCCATGATCCTCTCCATCACCTTTGTCCCCGCCGCCGTGGCCCTCTTCGTGAGCGGGCGGGTCTCGGAGAAGGAGAATACGCTCATGCAGCTTGCCAAAAAGGCCTACCTGCCGGCACTCGACTTCGCTCTTCGCAACCGTCCCCTGGTGGTCACGACCGCCGTGGTGATCGTGGTCTTGAGCGGGCTGCTCGGCACGCGCCTGGGCACGGAGTTTGTACCCGCCCTGGATGAAGGGGATATCTCAGTGCAGCCCTTGCGCGCGCCGGGAACCGGCCTCACGCAGTCGATCGCGATGCAAGCGGTCTTGAATAAAGACTTCGAGAATTCCCTGAATCTTCATCTTCCTGTACAGGGCCTTTGGCTCCCTCAAGGATGGCCTGCTGGTCTTCACCGGCGTGCCCTTTGCCCTCACTGGTGGGGTGCTGGGCCTGTGGCTGCGCGGCATCCCGCTTTCCATCTCCGCCGGGGTAGGGTTCATTGCTCTCTCCGGCGTGGCGGTGCTCAACGGCCTGGTGATGATCACCTTCATCCGCCAGCTGCGTGAGGCGGGCCTACCGCTGGAGGAGGCCATCCGCCAAGGGGCACTCACCAGACTGCGTCCGGTGCTCATGACCGCGCTGGTCGCTTCCCTGGGGTTCGTACCGATGGCCTTAGCGACGACCACTGGCGCAAAGGTGCAACGCCCGCTCGCCACCGTGGTGATCGCTCCTCCACTGCCCTTACCCTGCTGGTCCTGCCGGTGCTGTATCGGTTATTCGAACGCCATCCCGCAAGGCAGGCTGAGCAGTGAGCATGCGTTCAAATCGCAACGGAGGAGACCACCTATGAACAGACAAGCGCGTGGGTCGATATTGGTCATCGGCGGTGCCGTGCGCACCCACTGGCATCACGTCGTATGCGGGGCGAGAAGTTGCGCTACCGATCCAAAAGATGATCGAAACATGAGGCCCTGGCGACCTCTTATAAGCATGCGGCACAGGTGTTGCGAGAAAAGGCTAAGTACCAGCAGATGGCGGATCAGGATAGATATCGGGGTGGTCGGAAACCCTAGAAACGGATTTAGGGTTTTCCCTTGCGGCGCCCGCTTGAGCGGCGTAAACCTCCTGCGTGATGCGACCTATCGCGAGGAGGCAATCGAGAATGCTACACCGTCTCTCCTTCGTGCTTTTCGGCATGCTGGTCTCGTGCACAGCCTTCGCCACGGGCTCGATCCGGTGCGTGTCGGCCGCTATTCCGCCCTGGCACCCGGACCCTCGCCCGAGCAAGCCGAACGCATGTGCGCGCTCTTGCCCCGCTACATATCTGATCCCTGCGCTTTCTATCGATACGGAGTTCTCCTACTCCGTGCAAACCGTCGGTCACGCGCTAAACAAGTGCTCGCACGCAGTGGCTACCGTTTAGCAAGCCTCGACGCCTCCTGTCCCTCGTTGCCCGCCCTGCGTGGCTGGCCATTACCAGCGGTGCACCGAACGCTAGGACCCATGCGCCTAGACGAGGCGCTGGGGCCCCTCGCGGGACCCGCCCATTATTTAGTGGTCGATCCGGTGCACCGGCTGGTCTCTTTAGCTGCGGGAACCGTATCAGGGCCTGGTGCAGACGCGCGCAGCGGGTGCCGCTCTGCCATCGCATACAGCGCAACTGCCGGCGCTTCTGCGCATGGAGCCAGAGCCGGTCGCCTTTGCAGCGAACGCCACCCACCGGATCGGTCCGATCCCACCCGGCGCCGACTTTGGCCAATCGCCGCGGAATTCCGCAAGGTCTTCCGAGCCACCACCGAGCAAATAATGGTCGGTCTATTCGAAACCAATCCCGAGAGCTTCTGCTACCAGAACCTCCACTGCTTGAAGGCCCGCGCTTACCTCGACCCGCCGACGAAGGGGCGGGTAGAAGCAATGGAACCCGCCACCGCGCATCGCACCGTGCAGCGTCAGTTCGAGACTTGGCGCCATCGCGCTCGCCTGCCTGTGCCAGGACCGCTAAGCGGCGGAAAGCCATGGCCAGGGGCGAGTACCCGAGCGCCAGCGAAGCTGGCCGGGGGCGAAGCCGGCCCTGCTGGGTGCGCCGAGGATGCAACGGCATGAACGCCGCCGGCAAGCGCAGGATGCGCGCTTTCCATGTTGCCGGCCAATGTAGGGATGCATGCTTCAAAGGTAACTCCATGACGCGAGTATCGCTCTGATGTTAATCGCAAGTATCGTGTCGGCCTGCGCGGTATCGGAGGTCCGTGAGAGCGCGCCCGAGTCCACCGCCGTGCAGACAGATCTGCCACCCGCCGCGCCACCGTGCCAGGCGCCCGAGCACCTAGGGTAGGGCGTTCCATTAAATGCTTTACAAATTAGCGCGTGTTCGTCATGCTGGTTCCGGGAACAGAACCGGAGACGAACATGGCGAGAGAAACACGGCGTGCCCCCTTGGGGTTGTCGGACGCTCATAGACAGATGCTGACTGAATTGGGTGGATCGAGAACGGCGCCAGCGCGTGAGGTAGAGCGAGCCAAGGTGTTGTTGCGCTATGCGGAGGGGATATCGATTTCCGAGATTCAACGGCAAGTGGGTGTGTCCCGCCCGACCATTTACAAATGCATCGACAAAGCGCTTTCTGCTGGGGTTCAGGTGGGTTTGAAGGATACCTTCCACAGTCCCAAGGAGCCGGAAATTCTGGCCGATGCCAAGGCGTGGGTAGTCAACCTGGCCTGTACCAAACCCAAGGATCACGGCTTGGCGGCGGAATTGTGGACGTTATCGGCCTTGGTCCGACAGGTGAGAAAGTGCGCCGTTGACGCTGGGTTTCCCCGTTTGGCTGAGGTGGGCAAAACCACGGTGTGGCGCATTCTGAATGAACAGAACATCAAGCTGCACCGGGTTCGCTACTATCTCGAAAAGCGCGATCCCGAGTTCGCCCGAAAGATGAGGGAAGTGCTCCTGGTCTATCAGGAGGTTTCTCTGTATGCGGAGAGCACAGCGCAAGAGAGCGAAACACCGCCGGTCTACACGGTGAGCGTTGACGAGAAGCCCGGTGTACAGGCCATTGGGCTGACCGCCCCGGACCTTCCACCAATCCCCTTCGGTGCGGCATCGGTGGCGCGAGATTACGAGTATGTTCGCTTTGGTACCCTGTCCATCCTCGCAGCGCTCGATTTGCACACCGGGCAGATCATCGCCAAGGTGGAACCCAAACATCGCAGCCGCGAATTTATCGACGTGCTCAAACGCCTGGACGCCCATTACCCGAGCGATGCGGTCATCCGCGTGGTACTGGATAACCACTCCGCCCATATTTCCAAGGAAACGATGGCTTACTTGGCCACGCGTCCGGGACGCTTCGAATATATTCATACGCCCAAACATGGCTCTTGGCTCAACCTGATCGAATGTGCTTTCTCCAAGATGGCTCGGACCTTCCTTCGCCACATCCGGGTCACCTCCAAGGCGGAGCTCAAGGAGCGGATCCTCAAAGGCATTGCCGAGTTAAACGAGGCTCCCGTCCCGTTCCGCTGGAAAAAAGTTCGACTTGGGTCTTGCTTGATTCGTAATCATTTTTATGGAACGCACTACCTAGTGCGTGACTTGACCCTGCCTTGGCGTGCGCGGGTCTACGTCATGCCCCTGCCCCCAACCCAACGCGTCGGCCGTGAGCAGCGTCCCCGAGGCTTCGGCCGGCCTCGATCCCAGCGACACGGCGATCCGCAACCCATGACATCCCGGGCGAGCAAGGTTGGGGCCCTGGGAGTCGCCCTGGCTGCGCGGGAAGCGGGAAACGTAAGTTGGCAGAAATCCCGAGCGTCGCTGCCAGCCGCAACGACAGCCACTGCGCGATACCGGGATGCTGAACCACAATCGTATCGGGCATCAAAGCATCTGGTAACGGCGTGCGGAGAACCTCCGCGAGCTCCGTTGCGAGGGCTTCCAGGCAATTACTCTGAACGAAATGCAGCATGCCGTTTAAAAAGATTCATAGGAGATTCATATTGCCTTATGCTCGCTCGCCTTTGAGAAAACTACGAGACTGACATGCACAGCGCAAGCAAGCACCGCCGGCCGCCGACATTGACAATTTGCATTAGAAAGAAATAATAAGCCCGTGACTATCAAATGGCTTACGTTTGTGCTGGCTGGTTGTTCTCTCATCATGAGCCCGCTGGCGACCGCCGATAATCTCGTCGATGTGTACCAGCTCGCCGAGACCAAAGATCCCGAATTGCTGGGAATTATAGCCTCCCACCAAGCCACGCTGGAGCAATACCCGCAAGCGCGCGCCCAGTTGCTGCCCTCGCTCCGCTTCAGGACCAGCGTGGCAAGGCGTTTCCAAGAACTCACCTCGTCGGGCTCCATTATTGTCAGTGGCGCGGCCGTAGATATCCCCGGCGGGTCGACTTTTCTCGATAGGCAGTTCACGGACGAAGAGTACACGCTCAGTTTCACCCAACCGGTGTTTCGGTATGATCGCTGGGTGCAATTGCGTCAAGCCGGCACCCGCATGCAGCAGGCTGCGGCCGAGGTCGATGCAGCCCGCCAGGATCTTGAGGTCCGGGTGAGCGAGCGCTATTTTGGTGTGCTTGCCGCCCAAGACGAGCTGGTGTTCAGCCGTGCGGCAAAGAATGCCCTCCAACGGCAATTGGACCAGACAAACCTCCGTTTCGAGGTCGGGATCATCGCCATCACCGATGTCCAGGAAGCCCAGGCCGGATACGATCTGGCCGTGGCAGAGGAAATACTGGCACAAAATCAGCTCGATAACGCCCACGACGCCTTGCGGGAAATCACCGGCGCCTACCACAAGGAGCTCGCTGTCTTAACCAAAGAGGTCCCGCTGATCCTTCCCAGTCCCGCCGACATCGAGCAATGGACCGCGAAGGCACTGGCGCAAAACCTGCGCATCAGCGCAGCGACGTTCGCCTCTCAAACTGCCTATCAGGAGATCCGCCGCCAGCAGGCAGGGCACCTGCCCACCTTAGACATCGTTGGTTCCCACGGAACGGGGGTGATTGATGGGCCCTTCACGCAAGATTCGGTGCCTGGGCGCTTCGCGCAAGATACCGAATTGAGCGCCATCGGGGTCGAGCTAAATGTACCGATCTTCGAAGGGGGGATCGTCGTCTCGCGCACCCACGAAGCGCAACACCGCTATACCCAGGCACTCGAAGAAATCGAGCGGCAAAAACGCGCCGTGCAACGCCAGGCGCGCGACGCCTACCTGGGCGTCGTGGCCGGAATCAGCCGCGTCAATGCGCTTAAACAAGCGGTGGTTTCCAATGAAACCCTCGTGGAGGCGAGCGAAGCCGGCTTCGAGGTCGGTACCCGGACCACGGTGGATGTCGTTGCCGCACAACGCGAATTGTTTCGGGCGCGCCGGGACTATTCCCGCGCGCGCTACGATTATCTATTGGACACCTTG
>MUGK01000159.1 GCA_002007425.1 Chromatiales bacterium USCg_Taylor
CCACGGTGATATCCAGCGAAAAGCAAAAAACTCACTAAACCCTATGTCCGACGCCATTTCCCGCCGCTTACCCCCAGAATTTATGCAACTGGAAGGTAATCTCTATCTGAATTGCTGCTTGCGATCTACCACCTGGAGAGCTGGTACGCATATCGGCATGGTCGGGGGCGAGGCGCAGCCCGGGATCGGGTCAAGCTGATCACTAGACAAGGATTAAAACAAACCGACCACCTTCCCCTGATCGTCGATATCTATCTTTTCGGCGGCCGGGACTTCCGCCAGACCGGGCATGGTCATGATATCGCCGCAGATCATGAGGATGAATTCGGCGCCGGCCGAGAGCCTGACCTTACGGATGGTGATCACGTGACCGGCGACCTCTCCCCCGGTCTCTAGCTCGACGCGCCCGATCACGGTGGAATCAGCAGCATTCCATCCAAGCGTCTAGGATTTCGTCTTAGCAACATATTTCACCCCCGCAATGAGCTCGAAATCCGCGTCCTGGCTCCACACGGTAGCGCCATAGGTTTGTGCGGTTGCCAGTAGGATGCTGTGTCGTTCCCGCGAAAGCCGGAACCCAGGCATCTCAACAAACCTGGATACCCGCTTTCGCGGGTACGACGATTTTTTAGAGGTTCCCTTTAGCCGCGACCAGGGCAAGCGACGCCGTAAGCTCGACGACCTGCCCTTGTTGCATGAGGGCTACGGCCTGAAGCGCCGCCCCTTCGCCGCGCTGTTGCAGAACGCGTTTGAACACCTCGTAAAGGCTCAAGGTCGGGACGAGCAGATCGCCGGTGGCCTCGATGGGGGGCGGGAAGAACTCGGCACTGGGGCCGTCGGCAAAGTATTCAAGCCAGCCGGATGAATCGACAACGTTCAGATGCGATCCCCCTCACGAGGAACATCCGTATCGATACCTCTTAGAAACCCCCTCACCGTTTTCGCCGTACGCAGTGGGATCAGCTCGATTCGGTCCTCGAAAAGGATGGCCTGTAGCTTTTGCCCCGGACTGAGCTTGAGCATGCCACGAATACGTTTAGGTATTACTACCTGATATTTAGGAGAAATTGTCAATGTTTCCACGAGAGTACCTATCGATAGGTTACGCGTATGACGATTATAGCCTCGATCGGCACAGCGGGATGCAGTGCGCGCGTTGAGCATAGGGCTTCGAATAAAAACAGCAAGGGAAAACCCCGTGAGGGAGGGTTTTCCCCTGGCAGGCTGGAAAGACATGCGTGTGTGTAGCAGCGCACCAGATTGGGTGTGCCTACGCTCCCAGACCCGTTTAATGTGGAGCAGCTGCCGGCAACTGAGTTTTCACAAACCGAAGTCGCGAATATACTCTCCATACAATCCCACGCATTGGACTGCACATGTCGCGCGTCTTTCTCAACTATCGCCGCGAGGATAGCGAAGGCATCGCCGGGCGGATCTTCGACCGCTTGCGTGCTCGTTTCGGGCACGATATGGAGAGATTGATACAAGGAATTACGGGGAAACCTCAAGCAACCGCAACCTCGTCCCAGTGGCGCTGGATCAGTGATCCGAATCATCAGCGCACGCTGGGTTTCATCGGAGCTTTCGTCGCGGCACTCGCCGCCGGAGGATGGCAACTATACGTACACTTCTCCGCTAACTCAAAACCAGCTTCACCAACTAGCGTCTCGGTCGGAGATGGTGGCATCGCCGGAAACGTGACCACTCCGGCAGAGCAAGGCGGCGTGGCGGTCACCAACACCGGGGCTAATACCACCATGCACATGCGCGTCACCGGCATCACGCTCAAGGAACACGAAGAGAGCCTCAAACGCCGGGAACAAGAGCTACGCGCGGAGTTCACCAAAACCAGCGCCGCCGAGAAAGACAGACTTAGCCACCCAGGCCCTAGGGAAGTTCAAGGGAGAGCTGCCTGAGGACCAGTTGAAACAAGCACAGGAAGCGCTGGCCAAAGGCGACACGGCCGCCGCCGAAGCGCTCTTTGGCAAGGCGCTCGAGCAGGGCAAAGCGCAAGCCGCCGCTAGCAACGAAAAGGCCGCGCAAGCGGCGTATCAACTGGGTCAGCTTGCCTACGAACGGATCGACTATGCGAAAGCTTATGCTTATTACCAGGAGGCCGCCAAGCTCGAGCCGGACAATCCGACGTATCTCAACATGGCGGGTGAGCTTGCCTGGAAGATCGGACGATACGCCCAGGCACAGCCTTTCCTCGAAAAATCGCTCGCCATCCGCGAGAAGGCCCTCGGCGCCGAACATCCCGATGTGGCCGCGAGCCTCAACAACCTGGCGTTGCTCTACCACGCCCAAGGACAGTACCGCAAGGCCGAGCCGCTCTATCAACGCGCGCTCGCCATCAAGGAGAAGGCCCTCGGCCTCGATCATCCCGATGTGGCCAAGAGCCTCAACAACCTGGCGGCGCTCTACGACACCCAAGGCCAGTACGGCAAGGCCGAGCCGCTCTATCAACGCGCACTCACGATTGTGGAGAAGGCCCTCGGCCCCGAACATCCCCATGTGGCTGCGAGCCTCAACAACCTGGCGGCGCTCTACGATGCCCAAGGCCAGTACGGGAAGGCCGAGCCGCTGTATGAACGCGCGCTACAGATCCTAAAAAAAGCCCTACCGTCGGACCATCCCAACCTCGCTCAGTTGATGGAAAATTACTCAGCATTACTTGCAAAACTCAACCGCGATCCAGAGGAGACTTCTGATCACTAGACAACGGTTAGAATAAACCGACGACCTTACCCTTATCGTCGATATCGATCTTTTCGGCGGCCGGGACTTTCGGCAGACCGGGCATGGTCATGATGTCGCCGCAGATCATGACGATGAACTCGGCGCCGGCCGAGAGCCTGACCTCGCGGATGTTGATCACGTGACCGGCGGGGGCGCCCCGCGCCGCAATGTCGGTCGAGAATGAGTACTGGGTCTTGGCCACGCACACCGGATAGTGCCCGTAGCCGTCGTCTTGCAGCTTCTGGATCTGGGCCTTCACCTTGGCGTCCGCCGCGATTCCCTGCGCGCCATAGGTCTTGGTCGCGATCGCATGCATCTTGTCCCACAAGGGAGCCGAGTCCTCGTACAAGAAGCGGAAATTGCTTTGGCCCTTGGCGATCATTTCCACCACCGTGTGCGCCAGCTCCTCGGCGCCCTTGCCGCCCTCGGCCCAATGCCGCGCAAGCACAACCGGCGCGCCGTGCCCGGACATCTTGGTCTTGATCAATTCCACCTCGGCTTGGGTGTCCTGCGTAAAGTGATTGAGCGCCACGATACAGGGCAACCCGAACTGCGTGCCTATGTTGGAGACATGCCGCGCGAGATTCGTGAGTCCTTTCTCGAGCGCACCGAGGTTCTCGATGTTGAGGGATTTTAAGTCTACGCCTCCGTGGTATTTGAGCGCGCGGATGGTGGCCACGATGACCACGGCGTCGGGCCGCAAACCGGATTTCCGGCACTTGATGTCGATGAATTTCTCCGCGCCGAGATCGGCGCCGAACCCGGCCTCGGTCACCACATAATCGGAGAGCTTCAGCCCCGCCTTGGTGGCGATGACCGAATTGCAGCCGTGGGCGATATTGGCAAAGGGCCCGCCGTGAATGAAGGCCGGATTGTTCTCGAGGGTTTGGGCCAGATTTGGTTTCAGTGCGTCCTTTAGCAGCACCGTCATGGCGCCGTGGGCCTTGAGCTCGCGCGCCCGCACCGGTTGCTGTTCGCGGGTGTAACCCACCACGATATTACCCAGCCGTTGTTTGAGATCCTCGACGGAGTTCGCCAGGCAAAAGATCGCCATGACCTCCGAGGCCACGACGATGTCGAAACCGTCCTGCCGCGGGAAGCCGTTAGCGGGACCGCCGAGCGCGGCGGTGATGTCGCGCAAGGCCCGATCGTTCATGTCCACAACCCGCCGCCAGGCGATCCGGCGCACATCCACCGCGAGCGCATTGCCGTGATGGATATGGTTGTCCAGCAGCGCGGCCAGGAGGTTGTTGGCAAGACCGATGGCATTGAAATCACCGGTAAAGTGCAGGTTGATGTCCTCCATCGGCACCACCTGGGCATAGCCACCACCCGCCGCCCCGCCTTTCATTCCAAACACCGGCCCGAGCGAGGGCTCGCGCAGACAAATGCAGGCTTTCTTGCCGATACGATTGAGCGCATCCCCGAGCCCGACGGTAGTCGTGGTCTTGCCTTCGCCGGCCGGGGTCGGAGTCATGGCCGTGACCAGGATCAACTTGCCATCCGGACGGCTGGCCAGACTATCGATGTAGTCTAAAGATAGCTTCGCTTTAAAATGGCCGTAGGGTTCGAGGTGCTCATCCGCGATCCCGAGGCGGTCGCGGGCGATATCGATGATGCGCTTGAGTTTTGCCGCTTGGGCGATTTCGATGTCAGAAGCCATGCAGTCCTCCAGTAATTATGACCGCGAGGAGCGCGGCCTGATTTTTGTTGCGACAGCGATCAATTAACGGGGCAATTTAACACCCCTTCGCCCATTTGTGGAAACGCAAACACCTCACGCTTGGCGCTGCGCTGACTAGCGAGGACAATACGAGGTTAATTCCGAAGGCTAAATCTATGTCAACCCTACGCAAGAACGTGTCACGATTTATGGTAGTAGTTGACTAGAGGAGCATCCCCTCCGATCTCAATCCTGTACAACGGGGCAGGCAACTTTATGGAATTGCGCAACAAAGTCTTTAAATGGAGCGTACTTCTAACCGTAACGCGGTGGGTGCAGCAACTCGTCCGGGTTGCCTCTTTCATAATCTTAGCCCGCCTCCTCGATCCCCAAGATTATGGTATCGCCACCTTGGCGCAAGCGCCGATAGGGCTTCTTGCATTGATCGCGGGCGCCGGCATGGCGACGGCGCTCGTGTCCACAAGAGCCGAGATCGGCAAAGCTGCGCCTCACGGGCTGATACTGACCCTCTGTGTCGCGGCTTTTTCGAGCACAATCGCTGTTGTGTTCGCGCCGCAGTACGCGCACGCGCTGGGGCAGCCGGAATTGACGGATGTCTGCCGCGCGATGGCTATTATGATCTTGGTCGATGGCTTGTATGCAGTCCCTAGGGCAGTGCTCAGTCGCACAATGAACTTTGGTTGGATAGCTCTGGCCGAAACTGTGTCGACTTTCACCGGAATAGGGGTTGCGATTGCCCTGGCATATCGAGGGTACGGGTACTGGAGCTTAGCGTGGTGGCCAATCGTCGCTTCGGCTTTACGTTTCGTGATCGTCGTTTGGAAGAGCCCAAAACGCATGTGGCTGCGGCCCGTTCCCTGGGATGGCGCACTGGCATACCAATTGGGTCGATCTGGGCTGTCCATTACGGGGACCAATTCCCTTTTTTATGCATACACATACGGCGACTCTCTTGTCATTGGGAAGCTCTACGATGCTGTGACAGTTGGGTACTACGCCCAGGGTTTCCGCATCGCCAACCTTCCCATCGTAATGTTCTTTTCCGCGCTGGACCACGTATTGTTGCCAGCCTATGCAGGTATCAGAGACAAAAAGGAGCGCGTAGCACGGGCGCTTCTCAGCAGTTATCGTATGCTGACGATGGTGGTATTGCCCGCCGCTGTGGGATTGCTGATCCTGGCGCCGGAGCTCGTGATCGTGCTTGTCGGGGAGAAATGGCGCGAATCGATACCGTTTCTCCAGGTATTTGCACTCCAAGGATTCGCGCGGTCAATACACGAAAATTTGCTCGCCTTGTTCTTTGGGCTTGACCGGCCTAATTACACGGTACTGTCAGAGGCTGTGAAAAAATTGTTTGCAGGGGGATCGCCAATTGATCATGAATATGCGATCTTAGCACCATGAGCAA
>MUGK01000160.1 GCA_002007425.1 Chromatiales bacterium USCg_Taylor
CCTCCCATCATGAACAGCTACCCGCTCCTAGTTCAGGCTCATCTTGTGTTAGAAATAAGCCCCACCTTCAGGCTCATCTAGCATTGGAAGAGACTCCCCCCAGCAGGGCTTACCAGATCGTGTTAGAGTAACTGATTCAGCTCTGCGGCAATTACCTCAATTGTTACCTCCATTCGAAACCGGATGTTGTTGGATTATGTTACCCCTTGATGGACGGTAAAGGCATTAAAAAGCCCGCAGTTACGCGGGCTCACGGAATTGCTTGGATGTTCAAATGGTGGAGCCGGGGGGGATCGAACCCCCGACCTTCGCATTGCGAACGCGACGCTCTCCCAGCTGAGCTACGGCCCCAACGGTGGTTGAAATTGTAGCTGGCTTAGAAGAACATCGCTATACGCGAGGCGAAAATTGTAATGTCGGAGGCCCCTCCCGTCCTCAACGCCATACACGGCTGACCGAGTTTGTATGCAGATATCTTTCATAATCCCAACGCTGAACGAAGAAACCATCGTCGGCGCTACGCTGCAAACCCTACAATCGTCGCGAGAGCGCGGACACGAGGTGATTATCGCCGACGGGGGTAGCAACGACGGAACGCTGGTTGCTTGTACGGAATTAGTAAATCACGTCGTTCCCAGCGAGCGCGGGCGGGCACGGCAAATGAATGCGGGCGCCGCGGTAGCCCATGGCGATGTCCTGCTGTTCTTGCATGCGGACACACAGTTACCCGCCGACGCCGACTTTCGAGTGTTGACGGCAATGGCGGGCGAAGAAACCGTCTGGGGTAGATTCGATATACGGCTTGCGGGCAGGAACCCAGTCTACCGCCTGATCGAGTCGATGATAAACCTGCGTTCCCGCGTTTCCGGTATCGCAACCGGTGATCAAGCCATCTTCGTTCGACGTAGTATTTTCCGAACGCTCGGGGGTTATTCCGACATACCGTTGATGGAGGATATAGCGATTTGCCGCGCTCTCAAGCGCTTCGCCCGCCCCTGTTGTTTGCGTGTCCAAGCGGTCACCTCGTGCCGGCGCTGGGAAGAGCGTGGGATCTTGCGCACGATAATACTCATGTGGTGTCTGAGGCTTGCCTACGCGCTCGGGGTAAGCGCCCGGCGGCTCGCCGGGTATTATGACTAACGTAAAAGCCGTCCTGCAGGTTTTTGCCAAGGCGCCAATTCCAGGACAAGTCAAGACGCGTTTAATATCCGCGTTAGGCGTAAACCGCGCAACCCATCTGTATATGCGTTTAGTGCATCACACGTTGATCACGGCAATACGCTCATCGTTCGAGCACGTCGAATTGTGGTGCTCCCCCGCCCCAACCCATGATTTTTTTTCGCGCTGTGCGGCAACTTACGGAATTTCTTTGCGAACCCAAAAGGGGCTTGATCTCGGTGCTCGCATGGCGCATGCGCTAAGGGACGGGCTTAGCAGCCACGATTGCGCGGTGTTGATAGGACGCGATTGCCCCGCATTAACCTCGGCGGATCTCGATCAGTCCGCCCGGCTCTTATCCGAAGGCTATGACGCCGCGTTGGGTCCCGCGCAGGACGGGGGCCACGTCTTAATAGGGCTAACGAAGTTCTCACCGTTCTTGTTCAATGATATTCCGTGGGGGACTGACAGCGTGTTAGGGTTGACGCGAACGAGGTTATCTGCGCTAAGGTGGCGCTGGCACGAACTGCCCGAACGATGGGATGTCGATCGCCCGGGTGATTTGTTTAAGTCGCGCGCGAGCCCGCGCGCCCGGCATTCTAAGCGCGACACTCGTGGCTAGCATTAGGTGGCCTTAGGATTTCCCCGGATAATCGCTCGTGCCGGTTCGCTTGCCAGGAGGATCCAGCGCTTCATAGTAGTTGCGTAGCAGCACCGCAACCTGGTCAAGAAGTTCTCCGGCGTCGCTGACCAGAACGTACCGGGTCGTGATGCCACCAGCCGATTTCGCTAAACTACCGAACAGCTCCGATTCGACGCGATAGAGATTCGCCGCGACGCGATTCGACGCAAGGTTGTAATCGCCGTCATGGATCGCCTGACGCAGCGTAGCAATCCGGTCATGATCGACCGGGGGTGATATATTACTGTCCCCGGAATGCACGGTCATCTTCATGCCTAGGGCATGGGCGCGATCGGAATCGCGCGAGCCGACGAAGGGGGTAGCGTTCTCCTGTACGGCGTTGCCCTTATGCGGCAGACATGCATATGCTGCCTGCTAGGTTCGCCTATCCTTGGCAAACGGGAAAGTTTCGTCATCGCTTACCGGTCATGGAATCTGTTTTCGTGTAACGGCGATGGAAAATTAATCTTTAAGCAGCTTGAATACGATGAGAGTCCATGCGCCAGCAAACTATCTCGACTACGCCGGTGGCCTAAAGACCGGCGTGATTGAGCTCCTGGATGCCGTCGACGAAAACGACCATGTGATCGGGTGCATGAGCCGGGAGGATATCCATAAATTCTGCCTTAGGCACCGAGCCGCCCATGTATTGGTTTTCGATTCAAAACAACGTCTTTTCTTACAAAAACGGTCCTTGATCAAAGAATGCTCCCCTGGGTTATGGGATTCCTCGGCGGCCGGCCATCTGAGCACCGGCGAGACCTATGAGAGATGTGCCCATCGAGAATTATGCGAAGAACTCGGTGTACCCAACGACATACCTCTCACACGGCTCCTAGACTTACAAGCTTGCGCGGATACCGGCTGGGAGTTCGTACGCGTCTTTCGCTGCGAAGATGAGGGTCCGTTTACCCTGGACGCGTCCGAAATCGACCAAGGTGACTGGTTTCCTTTGCCTCATATCGAAACGTGGATCTCCGCCAGACCGCAAGAACTCACTGGAACTCTGAGATGTGTATTGCCATTAATACATGCTATTTGTAAATGAACTAAAACATATTATTAATGTATTACTCCAAACAAATGGCGACAACTAGCATCTGCTAGCATCGGGTGTGGCCGAGGACTACGACTACTGGGCCTGTGTAGTGTTATATAATAACATTAGTAATTAGTTTATTATGGAGTGTATATCAGGTAATTTCGATGTAAAAGCGTATACCGAAACGTTAACGACACGCTGCGGCGTCTACCGGATGCTCGACCATGCGGGCAAAGTGATTTACGTTGGGAAGGCGAGGAATCTCAGAAAGCGCATCAGCAATCACTTCACTTCACAAAGCCGCATGGGTCCCAAGGCGCGTGCGATGCTCGCCCAAGTATGCGTGATTGAGGTCACCGTTACCCACACGGAGAACGAGGCGCTTATCCTCGAGAGCAATCTCATCAAAGAACTTAATCCACGCTATAACATCGTGTTACGCGATGATAAAAGTTACCCGTATATTTACCTGTCGAGCGACCAAGAATATCCGCGATTAGCGTTTCATCGAGGCGCCCGCGCCGGCGCGGGTCAATACTTTGGACCGTTCCCGAGCGCCAGCTCAGTGCGCGCTAGCATCAATCTTCTGCAGAAGTTATTTTTGATCCGACCATGCGAGGATAGCTTTTTCCGGGCTCGAACCCGGCCCTGTCTTCAATACCAAATCAAGCGTTGCAGTGCGCCTTGCGTCGGCTTTATCTCAAACGCGGCATATCGCGAAGACGTCGATCATGCGGTCTTGTTCTTACAGGGGAAAAGCGAGCGCGTGATTGATAGTCTAATCGAGCGTATGGAGGCCGTTTCTGCGGCCTTGGCTTTCGAGCGAGCCGCGCGCATCCGTGATCAAATCAATCAACTAAAACAGGTGCAACAACGCCAGTGCATCACGAGCGGCAGTGATGACGTCGACTTCGTGGCCGGCGCGACTCGGGACGGGAACGCATGCGTGCAGGTGCTCTTTGTACGCTCAGGGCATATCTTGGGTCATAAGTCCTATCACCTCACGTATCGAGGCGAGGCCGGTACCGTTGATATACTCGCCGCTTTTCTACCACAGTATTATCTTAGTGACCGAGCAGGCCGGACGATTCCACCGGAGATCGTGGTCAACGGAGATCTCCCGGAGATCGCATTGATGACGCGTGCATTGACGCAAATTGCAGGGAAAAAGGTGGCAATACGCCACAGCGTCCGTGGTGAGCGCGCACGCTGTCTCACCATGACGGTACAAAATGCGGAACTTGGACTCGTACAGCACATCGCTAACCAAGCCCGCTGGCTCGAACGCCTCGCGGCCGTTCAGCAAGCTTTAGCGATCGAGGCACCGATCCAGCGTGTGGAGTGCTTCGATGTCAGTCATACGCGCGGAGAAGCGCCGCTCGCTTCTTGTGTAGTTTTCGATGCGGAAGGACCCGTGAAAACCGGCTACCGCCGTTTCAGTATCTTGGGTGTAACGCCGGGGGATGACTATGCCGCACTCGCACAAGCGTTGCAGCGCCATTACCTTCGAGGACTGCGTGAGGCCCGCACGCTTCCCGATGTGCTCTTGATCGATGGCGGAGAAGGGCAACTGTCGCGGACGCGGGAAGTGCTCGAATCCCTCGACATCAAAGGGCCCCTGATTATCGCGGTGGCCAAGGGACCCTCGCGCCGGCCGGGACTCGAAACGTTGATCGTCGGCGCCGAGCGGAAGGTCTTAAACCTTCCGCAGGACTCATTGGCGCTGCACCTCATACAACAGATCCGGGACGAGGCGCACCGTTTCGCGATCGCCGGACATCGTCTGCAGCGCGCCAAGGTTCGAAACGTGTCGCCGCTTGAAGTAGTTGAAGGCATCGGCCCGAAACGCCGCCGTGACTTGATGCAACACTTTGGAGGTTTCCAAGGGGTCGAACGAGCGGGAATAGACGACCTCAGTACGGTTAAAGGAATCAGCAAGCAGCTCGCCGCCAAGATCTACCGTCATCTCCACGAAATCGCATGAATATACCGAATACCCTCACGGTCATTCGGATCGGCCTGATTCCGGTTTTTGTGATCGTCTTTTACCTGCCGGTGAAATCCGCGAATATCGCCACGACGGTGATCTTTGCATTAGGCGCCCTGACCGACTGGCTCGATGGTTATCTTGCCCGCCGTTTGCAACAGACCTCCGTCTTAGGGGAGTTTTTAGATCCTGTTGCCGACAAACTGATGGTGGCCATCGTATTGGTGCTCCTGCTGCAACAAGACCCCTCGGTATGGTTAGCCCTGCCGGCCGCGGTCATCATCGGACGCGAAATCACCGTCTCCGCACTGCGCGAGTGGATGGCCGAGCTCGGAGCCCGCGCTAAAGTCGCGGTCTCCTCGCTCGGCAAATTTAAAACGACGGCGCAAATGATCGCGCTCATCATGCTCCTTTATCGAGATCCGATTGGCCCCGTGCCGACCTATGCCGTCGGATTCGCTCTGCTTTACGTTGCGGCGGTATTAACCCTGTGGTCGATGTGTGTTTATCTTTGGTTAGCATGGCCGGAGCTCAAGAAACGCCAATTCCGTGCCGATTAAACAACGCCCTCGCTCCTTGACACACGGTGTTGCCGGATTAGAATGACGCCTAACGCGGGAATAGCTCAGTTGGTAGAGCACAACCTTGCCAAGGTTGGGGTCGCGAGTTCGAGTCTCGTTTCCCGCTCCAATGACTCCCGACAATACCCCGACCAGTTCGGGGTTTTGTTATTTTCACCTACCTTACGAATAACGACCACAGGGTTTTCGGCTGGGTGGCAGAGTGGT
>MUGK01000017.1 GCA_002007425.1 Chromatiales bacterium USCg_Taylor
TTGGGTTTCTGGTATGCTCCGACGCGGCCCTCCGGCTCACGGACTTCCCCGACCTGCCGGTCACACTCGGGAGCGGTGTCGCGATCGAGGATCTCTACGCCCTGGCCGCCTGCGACCGGTTGGTGGGTCCCCCAAGCACGTTCACCCAGTGGGCATCTTTTTACGGTCGGGTCCCTCTGTATTGGATCCGGGACCCGGCGGCCAGGCCCAGCGACGGCGTTTTCGCCGTCGCGTCGCTGGCACTCGTGGCATGAGGCTCAGCGAAGCACGCCGCACGTCGACAGGACAGCCGCCTGAAGCGCCTCATACACCACTATTGACGGATAGCCTTAATTGGGTCACTTGCTTTTGAAACTCCCGTAACAAATACCCGTTAGCAAGGCATAAAAATGCCCTTCGGTAAAATCCAAGAGCAAAGAATTGAAGAGGCTACCGACTGCCATGGTGACGATCAGCCCTTGCGCGGCCGCCACATACTCGGGTCTGAGTCCATAGCTCATGCGCCACTGGCGATAGCCAAGCATTAGCAAGAGCACCAATCCGAGGAGGCCAACCTGAGTGGTGATGAGCAGGAATTCGTTGTGAGGATTGTCGGTCGGATAGAGAGCCTTCTCTTTTGCAAGCTCCGCATATTCGGGAATAAAGCTCCCTGTGCCGCCACCTAGTACGGGATGGCGCATGATGAGCCCCAAGGTATTACTGTAAAATTCGAGCCGCACACGGCCGGAAGTGATCACCTTGGCCTCGGGCCATTTAAGGTCGTTCACCATCGCTCCCATCCGCGCCCGAAAAATGTCGGAAGTATAGCTAGCGGCCAGAGCCAGCCCCACGACTACAAGCCCCGAGGCGAGCAGGCCTTGCCAACGCCAATGGCGATACATGAAGAGCACGATTAGGGCGAAAAACACAAAATACCCGGTTCTGCCGCCTATCATGAGCAGTAGATTGACGAGACCGAGGGCCGCCAGGATCCCCCATAACCAGCGCCAACGCCCTTGCTGCATGAAGTGCTCGGCCCACAGATAGATTGCGTAAGCCATCAGCAACCCATGGGCGATGCGTCCCTTGAACACCGTGTATGCCTCCTTTGGCGGTCCCAAGGGGGGCCAACCAAAGAGCTTGCAATAGGACAGGATGAGGGTAAGCCCCATGGCGACGAGAAAAGCGCAATAACCGCGACGTTGCCATTGTTCTTCGTTAAACACCGTGAGCAACAACGGGATATATAGAAGCTCCCGATAGGAGCGCAGCGTATCGAGGGCTTGGGCGAGGGTAGCGGAAGAATATACGACACCGAGCATCAGCATCAGCAATAGAGCTGAGGACCAAAGCGCGATCGGTTGCGCCCGGATCCGGGCAAGCTTCGCCCGATATCCCCCGCTTGCGATCCAAAAGGCGAGGAAAAGCACCATCGTGACCGTGCAGAGCGCGGTTGATACCGCCAGGCTGAAAGCCGTTGCGACAGCCATCCAGCGGCTCGCCTCATCACACCGACGGCGCAAGCTATTCCAATCCATAGCCGATTCAGCCTTGGAGCAGCTTGAAGTGTTTTCGGCTCAAATCCACTCCCAGCAAGCCCTCGATACACATCATAAGCCGGTACCGACTTTCACGCCGGCTCAGCACATGGCCCGGATCGGGTTCAAACCCCCGTTCCGCTTCTTCCGTTAGCCAGCGTCGCATCACCGCCGGATGCCGGCCAGAAAACGGGCGCAGAGCCTTGGGATCGATGGCGTAATGCGTAAACGATGGTGGCGCATGTCCCCAATAGCGGCTCACCTTTTGGATCTTCGCCTGCATTTTGGCGGCAGAGCGCACGTGGCCATAGTGGTGGATGGTTCCACCCGCGAGCATTGCCCGCGGATAACGGCCCCGCTTATTTCGGTCCATAACTACGAAATACAGCCCATCGGGAGAATAGTTTCGGATCGTGTTGCGAATGATCCGGGGTGCCCGCCGGTACCAACCTGGACTCGCGGCGATCCAATCCGGGCTGCCAAAAAAGTGATAATAGTCAAATACCAGCGCTTCGACGCGAGGATCGGTCAGATGCCGTTGCATGCTTTCACTAATGGCGGGCAGATCATCCTCGTACAGGACCTCGTCGCATTCAAGGTAAAGCGCCCAGTCGCCCGTGCAGTTGAACTGCGCGATCATCTTCTGTTGCGCATACACGTAACCCTTCGCGGTCATCTTTTCATTCCACCGGGTGGTAATGATCCGGATCTTGGGATCGCCGATAGCCTGTACCCGGGTTAAGGTATCGTCCTCGCTTAGCCCCACCGCTACCACGAATTCATCGCAAAGCGGTAAGGCAGAAACAATGCTCTCCACAAATGGATAACCGAGCTTTGTTCCATTGCGGATAAAAGTGAAGCCGCTAACGCGCATGAGCCCTCGTGTTTAAAGGAGTTGATTAACGGTCGCCATCACCCGTTCGGGTTTAACGAAGACCGGTGGCTGCCACGGCTCAGCACCGCTTCTTGATGACGGCCGATGTTCCCCCAGGGATCAAAGGTCTCATCGCACACCTCTACCTGCGCCTGCACGTGGAGTGGGGCTGCTCTGTTACGCCAATATTACAGCCTAGCGTTTCATGGCGTAAACTCCGCGCTATGTGCAACCTATTCAAGGTCGCGTCGTGACCGCCGGCTCTCCCGCATTCGCCGCGCGCGCCCCCGATGGCTACATTCGGTTCCGGCTGCGGGGGGTGGATGTCGTAGCCCGGCGTGAGCACACCGATAGCGTCCGCCAGATGATCGCCCTGCCACACACTCTGTACGAATATGCCGCTCGACACCCAGGCCGGCGCCGGATCGAGGGGCGCGTTCCGGCATACGCGGTAACTCTTCCCGACAACACGACGCGCGTCGTCGTACGTCACTCGCATCACGGCGGGCTACTCGCCGGGATCACGCGCGACCGGTTTCTCGCGCCGACGCGCGCGCCGCAGGAGCTGTCCAACGCGCTGCGCCTCGCGGCTCTCGCCGTGCCGACGCCTATGATCGTCGCCTACGCGGCCTACCCGGCCGGCCCCTGGCTCCGCCGCAGCGACATCGTCACCCTTGAGCTAGTGCCTGGGAAAGACCTCGCCGCCGTGCTCATGCAACCGCTAGTGGAGGACGACCGGCGCCGCGTCCTCCAGGCGGTCGCCGAGCTGCTGCGCACCCTCGATCGGGCCGGAGCACGCCACCCCGACCTGAACGTGAAGAACGTGTTTCTCGTCAATAGGTGCGGCGCCTGGCATGCCTACGTCCTCGACGTCGACCGCGTCGTCTTCGGCCGCACCGGCGACGCGCGCATTACCGAGGCGAACCTGCGCCGGTTCTTGCAATCGGCGCGGAAGTGGCGCGACCGCTACAGCGTCCAGATCGACGAGAGCGACCTCACCAGGCTAGTCGCCGCCGTCACGCGCCACGGATGAGCGCGCCCGACCGCCTCGACCGCATTGGCATCGTCATGATGAGCGCGGCGGGCGACGCCGTGCACGTGCTCCCAGTACTGAACGCCTTCAAGCGGTGCCACCCCGCAAGCCACGTGACGTGGGTGCTGCAGCCGGTGCCGGCCACGCTCGTGCGCGGCCACCGATCGGTGGACGAGATCGTGATCTTCGATCGCGTACAGGGAATGCGCGGGTTTCTCGACGCGCGGAACCAGCTCGCGCGGCGCCCGTTCGACCTGGTGCTGAACCTGCAGGTGTACTTCAAAGCCGGCCTCATCACCCACTTCACGCGCGCGCCGGTCAAGCTCGGCTTCGATCGCGCGCGAGCCCGCGACTTCAACTGGCTATTCACCAACACCAAGATCCCGCCGCACCGCGGCCAGCACGTGCAAGACCAGTACTTCGAGTTCCTCACCGCCTTAGGCATCCCGCACCAGCCGGTGGTCTGGGACCTCGGGCCGTGGCCGCACGAGCGCGAGTGGCAGCGTCGGTTCTATGCCCCCATAGCGCGCCCGGCGGCGGCGCTGGTGATCGCGACGAGCAAGCCGCAAAAGGATTGGATCCCTGAGCGCTGGGCCACGCTCGTCGACGCACTGTCCGCCGACTACGGCCTGCAGCCGGTGCTCGTCGGCGGACGGTCGGTGCGGGAGCTGCACGCCGAGGAGGTCATTCTGCGGAGGGCCAGGCACCGGCCCCTCTCGGCGCTCGGCTGCGGGCTGCGCAAGCTCGTCGGCGTTCTCGATGGCGCGGCGCTTGTCATCGCCCCCGATACCGGTCCGCTGCACATGGCTGTCGCCCTCGACCGCCCCGTCATCAGCTTGATGGGCTACACCAATCCCAAGCGCACGGGACCATACTGCAAGTTTCTCGATCTCATCGTCGACGCCTACGGCGATCCGGGCGAGCCGTACCCCATCTCGATGGAGACGCGCCTCGATCGCATGCCGCGGATCCAGGTGCGCGACGTGCTCGACAAGGTGGACCGGTGGCGGGCGCAGTATCGCAATCGCCGCAGAGTTATATGACATCATCGGGACTCACGGAGAAACCGGTGCGCCGCTGCGGGATCTTGGATCATCGGGGCAGGGGATCTCAACCACCAGCGACGCGCCGTGTGGGAATCATCGCAAAGCGGTAAGGCAGAACGAATGCTCTCCACAAATGGATAATCAAGCATTGTTCCATTGCGGATAAAGGTGAAACCGCTGACACGCACCGGGCTTGGCTTTGAAGCTCAATGGAGTCGCGCTAAGGCCGCCATCACCCGCTCGGGCTTGAGCGTCCTCAAGCAATCAAGATGCCCCAAGGGGCAGATCGGTTTAAAACAAGGACTGCAGGGTAGCCCCAAGTATTCGATTCGGGCATCGCGGTTCAGGGGGGGGGTAAAACCAGGATCTGATGAACCATACAGTGCTACGAGCGGGCGATTGAGTGCCGAAGCCACATGCATTAAACCCGAATCATTGCTCAGGACGGCACAGGCCAGGGAGAGCAGATCGATAGCTTCACCAAGAGTGGTACGTCCGGCTAAGTTTACACAACCGCCACCCGCGCCCTCGCAAACCCCGCGGGCGGCCTCTGCATCCCGTGCCGAACCGAATATCCACACCGCCCAACCCTGAGCCCGCTTGCGTCGCGCGACCTCGGCAAAATATTCCGGCGGCCAGCGCTTGGCTGGCCCAAACTCAGCCCCCGGGCACAGAGCGAGCAGGCGCTCAGGCCGCTCCAGTCCCAGGGTTTGGAGGCTGCGCGCCACAGAGCCCGGGTCTACTCGTAGATCAGGTAGCGGAAAGGTTTCAGGAACCGAGGCACCCGGGGGCAGGCCCAGAGCCACGAAGCGCTGTACCGTCATCGTTAAACGGCTATTATCCAAACGCCGCACGTCATTGAGCAAGCCCCAACGCCCCTCGCCCAGGTAGCCCGTGCGTCGCGGGATCCGGGCCCAAAAAGGCACCAAGGCCGATTTAAAAGAATTGGGCAAGACGATGCTCCAGGTATAGCCCAAGGCTCGCAAACTGCGCCCCAACCGATAACGCCCCGCAAGGTTAAGCGCACCGTGCCCCCAGGGCAGTTCGCGAGCCGTGCGCACCTCCGGCATGCGGGCGAGCAAGGGCAAGCTCCAAGCCGGGGCAAGCACGTCGATGGCAAGATCGGAATGCTGTTCGATCAGCAGGCGAAACAAGCTCTGCGCCATGACCATGTCCCCAACCCACGACGGACCGACGATGAGGATCACGGGTGCCGCCGGCCGGTGGAAAGCAATGAGCCGAATAAAATCGGCCGATCGCCGTCCCTAAACATCATTCCTCTCGTCGGTGTCATATGGCAGCGCCGGTTTTTTTGGTATTTTAGCACCCGGATAAGCTCCGCACGCCACGCCGCCACGAAAATCCTCGCCATCCATTTTAAATATCTGGGCGATGCAGCCATTGTCACGCCGGCGCTGCGGGCCATCAAAGAGCATTTTCCGCATTGCGCTTTACACGTGCTGACGCCGGCGGAGTTCGCGCCCATTTATCAATACCTGCCCTGGCTGGATAAAGTCTGGGGTGTGCCCCGATCGCGCGGGCACGCCCGACCCAAAGAAACCTGGCCCATCATCCGTGCGCTGAGGCGGGAGCGGTTCGATCGCTCGGTCGATTTTGTCGGCAATGATCGCGGCGCCATTTTAACTTTGCTTTGCGGCGCGCGGCAAAGGCTCGGTCCCACTGCCGCCGGCGGGTTCTTCGGACGTCGGTTTTGCTACACTGAGCGTATCCACGAAAGGAGCCTCGATCCAGCCTGGTTGCAAAGGTACCTGCAAGTGCTCGCGGTCTGGGGCGTTCAACCGCCGCGCTCTTTGGAGATGGAAGTCCGGGCCGACCCGAAGCTGGATCAGTTTGCCGAACAACTCTTGCCGGACAAAATGATTGTTTGTCATCTCGCCACCGGACAGGCGAAGAAGGACTGGCCGATTGCACACTGGGCGGGCTTTCATAAATTGGCTTCCGCTGCCGGCCTCGAACTTGTCTTTATGTCCGGCAACAGCGCGCGTGAACGTTTGTTGCTGGAAACGCTGCGCAAATCGGCGCCGGGCATCTCCGTCTTGCCGGTGCTACCGGATGTGGCCGCGTTGCTGGCCGTGTTGAGACGGGGCAGACTTTTCATCTCCGGCGACACCGGTCCCCTTCATTGCGCCGCTGGGTTGGGAGTGCCGGTGATCGGGCTATTCGGCACCGACAACTCCCTCGCGCATGCCGCGCCTTTGTATCGCTCAGAACAAGTCA
This sequence comes from Chromatiales bacterium USCg_Taylor, assembly GCA_002007425.1. Classification (GTDB taxonomy): domain Bacteria; phylum Pseudomonadota; class Gammaproteobacteria; order JACCXJ01; family JACCXJ01; genus USCg-Taylor. The sequence goes on from MUGK01000017.1 coordinate 6,709, forward strand.
TCCGAGGCGGTCCATGCACGTGCGACGGACATTCCTATACGTGCTACAGCAGTCAGCCGTGCATGGCGGCCATTTCAGCGGATGATCTGTTGCGGCGTGTGCAGCAGGTTCTAGCATCGGTGTAGCATGGTTCGGCATCATGGCCGAACGCTTTGGGTGTAGAACAGCAGGTTCATGCAGGTTGATCCCAGATCGGCTCTCCCGTGAGCGCCCGGCACACCTCGACCCCCGTACGGAAGGCGTCTTCGTGGAAACCGTACTTGAAGTACGATCCGCAAAAATAGCTAAGGCCATTCTGGTTGAGCTTATGCAACTCCCGCTGGGCATTGATGGCGAGTAGATCAAAGATAGGATGCTCGTAGGTCAGCTCTTTGAGGATTTTCTTGTCGTCAACTCGGTCGATATCACCGAAGGTCACGAAATAATCCGCCGTCGACGACACCTTTTGCAGGGTGTTCATATGATAGGTCGTCGAAGACCGTGGATTATGGTCGCGATCGTAGTGAACATAATAGTTCCAACCCGCCCAATGCCGTCGCTTGGCCGGCATCAGGGAAGCGTCGGTGTGCACGGCCACGCGGCTATGATGATATGTAAATTTACTAAGTAACTCGCGTTCGAGGGGCGTGGGATCGGCAAGTAAGCGAAGGGCTTGGTCGGCGTGACAAGCGAATATCACGTGATCGAAGGTCTTGATCGCGCCGTGACTGTCGCTGACTTCGACCGCCCCGTTCTTGCGCCTGACGCACGCGGCGCCGCGATTGGTGAGGATACGATCGTTGAAAGGCGCTGTGATTTTCTCCACGTACGAGCGGCTTCCGTTGATGACGGTTCGCCAATGTTTGCGTCCCAGAGGGCCTTGCAGCGCGCCGTGGTGATATAAGAATTCGACCAGCGTGACTATCGGATAGTCCAACATCTTGTCCGGCGGCAGCGACCAGGTGACCGCGATGAGCGGGATCAAGAAGCGATGCTGGAAGTCCTCACTGTAGTTTTTCTCCCGCACGTATTCGGCGATGCTGTAGTCACGGTATTTGCGGTCCTTGAGCACCTCCGGCGCATTGCGGTGGAATTTCACCATTTCAAACAGCATCCGCAAGAAGCGCCAACTCAGCAGGTTTTCGAGATCGCAAAAGCAATAGGTCAGGCCTCTGGTCATGTACTGGAGGCCATCGGGATAGATCTGGAAGCTAAAGCTCATCGGACAGTACATGCTCGCTACGTTCAATTCGCTCAGCAGCCGCATAAACAGCGGATAGGCGGCGTTGTTGAACACGACGAAGGCGGTATCGAAGCGAACCGTTTCTCCGTTGTGCTCCACCGTGACGGAATTTGCGTGTCCGCCGACATAATCGTTCTTTTCGTAAACCGTTACATCGAATCGATGGTGCAAGAAATGGCCGCACGCGAGTCCGGCCGGGCCGGTGCCGATGATGGCTACGCTCGATTTTGTCATCGTTGTTGTTATTCTTAGAAAAAGGCGAATGTAGTTTACTAATACCCCGCCGCTTGCGGTGGGCACGTTAGCATTGGAGTTTCCCAAAGCCCGGGCCGCCTGCAAGGCAGTGTATCCGTCCGCGCGCTCGCCCTCCATCGGATCAAAGGGGTAGCGCCAGGGAGCTGTGGCATAATCTCCCCGGCGGGGCAGGATAGAGGAGCGGCTTTCGCTCCACATGCGTCCCGGGATCTTCAGCTTGGCATTCGTTCATGCAACCGATTGCGGTCGAATCTGAAACACTCGAGCGATTCCGGCATCTCCTTTTCATGTTGCCGCCGCTGCTCCTGTACGCCTTGGCGGTCGTGCTGTTCGAGGCCAGTGCCGATCCCGATAAACCCTTCAGCCCTCTGCTCCTCGCAGCGGTGCAAGAGGCGGGTGTGCCGGGTGTCGAGCAGGCGTTGGCGGAGCTTAAGGCGCGGCTCGTGTGGCTCGCCGCCGCGCTCCTCAGTATCGTGGTACCGCTGGTGGCGATGCTATATTGCATCGTGACTTTGCGCCGCTCGGTGGGACGAGGACAGCTCATTATCACCGCCGCAATCGGTGCCCTGCTCGGCGCTGCGATTCTAGGCCAACTGACATTCGGCGCTGGACAAGGGAGCGTTATGTACGAGCTCGTCTTCGGGTTTACCTACTCGATTCTGGCGCATGCGGGAAGCTTCGGCGATGAGTACTTGCAAAAAGTTTATGTGATTATCGCCCTAATCAACGTGCTCGCCACGATCGCGCCGGTCTTTATTCTGATGACTACCTGCGCGACCGTGGCATCCCTTGCAATTGAAGACGATCCGGAGCATATGGCGGTGCGCGCGCGCCATCTCAAAGAGGTGATCGCCGTCGCATCCGTGTTCCTGGTCGTCGGGGTGTTGCACATGGGTGTCTGGCTCGGGTGGGCATCGAGTTTATCGAGCGATCCCGGCCTGCAATCCGGGCTCTCGGGCGTGGCCTCGTCCGTCTCGGCCTACTGGGGAGTAGCGTTCACCACAGTGCTGATCGGCGCCTATGTGCCCCCGGCCTGGTATCTGAACAAGCGGGCACAGGCGCTCGTTAGAGAGATCGGTCAGGCGACGACGCCTGAGGAGGCGGAGCAGTGGCTCTCGGAGCGAGGTCTGTCGTTCAAGTTCAGCAACCAACTGACCCAGTACCTGAGCATCATTGCGCCTTTTCTTGCCGCGCCGTTGAGCGCGACCATGAGCTTCAACTAGGGAATCTCTGCAACAGAGTCCTCTTCCAATATGAAATGATACTGAACGAGGGGTGCGATTCTAACGTGAAATGATATTGAACTAGCTCGGCGCCTGTTCATGATGGAGGGGCAGGGCGCTGAATGCCTCAGGTGATTGACCGGGCGAGCTGGCATCGTTAAAGTAGTGTTGAACCCTACTTAGGGAGCGATGCACATGAAGATTATCTCCGCCGGTGACGCCAACCGGCATTTCTCCAGTGTGCTGCGCGAGGTCGCCAAGGGCGAGACCGTTATTGTGACCTCGCGCGGCAAACCCGTGGCCGCCATTGGCGCCTTGCCCCGCGATGAACCCCTGCGCCGCGCCGCCCGGGAAACCCTGCTGCAACGTCTACGGACCCAACCCGCCACCGGCCAACGCGCCTGGACGCGCGCGGAACTCTACGAGGACCTCGCTTGAGGCTAGCGCTCGATACCAACATCCTCGCCTATGCCGAAGGCGTGGGGAGGAGGCGCGCCGTGTAGCGCCGCCCTACTCGTGGAAAGCGTGGTGTTGCCCGCTCAAACCTTGGGCGAGCTGTACCGGGTGCTCACGGCTAAGGCCAGGCGCGAATCTCGGGCCGCGCGGGCGGCGATCCTGGAATGGTCGGACACCTTTGTCGTGGCCGATTCTACCTGGACCGCGTTTCAATCCGCGCTGGATCTGGCGAGCACCCACGGCTTGCAGATCTGGGACGCCCTGATCCTCTCGGTCGCCGCCGAATGCCAATGCCGCCTATTGCTCACGGAGGATTTGCAGCCAGGCTTTGTTTGGCGCGGCGTCACGGTGGTCAATCCCTACGCGGCACCTGCGCACCCGCTGCTTCAGCGGGTTTTGGAAGCAGCCCGTTAATAGCGGGGTCATAAGCAGGACGGGCACGACCCCATGCCGTTCCCGTCCACCCCGGTGCAAGACATAGACACGAGCCGGGATCGGTTGGCTCAGGCACAGTACTTAAGTTACGCGAACCGGTACCATTGTGACCTGCTTCGGCGCAATCGCAAGGCCCCCAGGGAACGAGACACTTCTTCCCCACCCCGTGTCGATAGCACGTTAGACTGCCCGCTTTAGGTTGCGATAGCGCCCGCCGACTTCAGTTTGCATGCCGAGGTGTGCTGCGCCGGGTATCCGTGGCGGGATGTCCAGAGCGTAGATCGTATTGCGGACTGTTGACACTGTTTTTGAGAAGAATTAAATCAAAAATAGGGAGGAAAACCTTACGCAACCTAAGGAGCGGTTAACATGGCGTGTAAAACTGTAGCATGTAAGATTGTGAAACCCGTCGTGGTTCTTGGAGTGGTTACTGCTATCGCCGCTGCTCTGACCGAGCCGCCACCGAGGGGGAAATTACCGCCAAAGTAAGACTGGCTGACAACAAATCGTCGTATCCCGGGGCGCTTCTTGCGCCCCCTTACTTCAGGGTGGACATAAGTTTATGCCGCCCTCGCACGCCTAAGGCCTTGCCTCACATCCGCCGGCGATAGCGCCCACCGACTTCATAGAGCGCCTGGGTGATCTGGCCCAGCGAACAGTCACGCACGGTATCCATCAGCTCGGCGAAGGTATTGCCGCCCGCGTCAACCACCTCTTGCAGGCGTTTTAACGCTTGCGGGGCCTTGTCGGCATGCTGTCGTTTGAAACCTGCGACGGCTTCGATCTGCGCCCGCTTCTCCTCCTCGCTCGCGCGTACCAGGCGGCCTGCCGCGGCGCGCGGCTCGGCGTCCTCGCGCACGAAGGTATTGACCCCGATGAGCGCTAAGTCGCCGCTCTGTTTGCGGGATTCATAGTACAGGCTTTCTTCTTGGATCTTCATGCGCTGATAGAGGGTTTCCATGGCCCCGAGCACGCCGCCGCGCCGAGACAAACGCGTAAACTCCTCGTAGACCGCCTCTTCGAGCCGATCGCTCAGCTCCTCGATGATAAAGGAGCCTTGCAAGGGATTCTCGTTGTAATTGAGACCGAGCTCGCGGTTGATGATCAGTTGAATGGCGAGCGCGCGGCGGGCCGACTCCTCGGTCGGGGTCGTCACAGCCTCGTCGTAGGCATTCGTGTGCAGGCTATTGCAGTTATCATAAATGGCATAGAGCGCCTGTAAGCTGGTACGGATATCGTTGAACTCGATCTCGCGCGCATGCAGGCTGCGTCCCGAGGTCTGAACATGGTATTTGAGCATCTGGCTGCGCGGACCCGCCCGGTAAATCTCCCGCAATGCTCGCGCCCAGACGCGCCGCGCGACCCGCCCGAGCACCGCATATTCCGGGTCCATGCCGTTACTGAAGAAGAAGCTCAGGTTGGGCGCGAATTGGTCGATCGCCATGCCCCGGCCGAGGTAATACTCGACCAAGGTAAAGCCGTTCGCGAGCGTGAAGGCAAGTTGGGTGAGGGGGTTGGCGCCGGCCTCCGCGATGTGATAGCCGGAGACCGAGACGCTATAGTAATTGCGCACCCGGTGGGCGATAAAGAATTCCTGGATATCGCCCATCATGCGAAGCGCGAACTCGATGGCGAAGATGCACTCGTTTTGCGCCTGGTCTTCCTTCAAGATATCGGCTTGCACCGTGCCGCGCACCTTAGCGAAGGTGTCGGCGCGGATGCGCGCGTAGGTCTCGGGATCCAGCCATTGCCCACCGCTCACTCCCAAAAGCCCGAGGCCCAAGCCGTCGTGCCCTTGGGGCAGCGGGCCGCGATAGCGCGGGCGCGGTAGATCCTGGCATAACGCTGCGATCATGGCTTCCACTTCCTGCCAGCGGCCCGACTCGCGCAGGTATTTTTCCACCTGTTGATCGATAGCCGCATTCATGAAGCAGGCGAGCAGGATGGGCGCGGGACCGTTGATGGTCATCGATACCGATGTCGCGGGTGCGCACAGATCGAAGCCCGAGTATAGCTTTTTCACATCGTCGAGCGTCGCCACCGAAACCCCCGACATGCCCAGGCGCCCATAAATATCGGGGCGCGTGTCGGGGTCTTCGCCGTAAAGCACGATCGGATCGAAGGCGGTGGAGAGGCGCGTCGCTTTTTGCCCGGCGGCCAGATAGTGGAAGCGCCGGTTGGTGCGCTCGGGGCCGCCCTCGCCCGCGAACATCCGCGTGGGCTCCTCGGTGCTGCGGCGATAGGGATAGACGCCGGCGGTGTAAGGGTAACGGCCCGGCAGGTTTTCCTTGAGCAAAAACCGCAGCAGGCTGCCCCAGTCTTGGTAATGAGGCAGCGCCAACCTCGGAATGCGCAAATGGCTCAGGCTCTCGGTGGCGTTTTCGCCGCTGATTTCGGCTCCGCGCACACTATAGGCATAGCGTTCCTGCTGAGCCTGGGCGCGCACTTGGGGCCACTCGTCGAGTGCGGCGATAGCCTCGGGGCTTAACGTCGCTAAGATATCTTGGTAACAGCGGCGCAAGCGCACCAGCGCATCGTCACCACCGATCTCGGCCGGATCGCCGCCATAAGGCTTAAGAGGCGGCGGCAACTGCGGATCGACCAGCGCTTGTAAGCTGAGATAATAACCATGGGCCTGGGAAGCCGCCCGGACCTGCTGTTCGATCGCCGCGGTCTCGGCCCGGCCCTGCTCGGCGATCTCCCCGAGATAGCGGTTTCGCCGTGGCGGGATGAGCGGTTGCGCTCCGCACGCCGGCGCGCGCTCACCCGCGAGTGGCGTCCAGGGCTCGCGATCCCGGGATCGAATGCGATCGAGCTGCTCGCAAAGCGCATAAAATAAACGCGTCACGCCCGGATCACGGACGCGGCTCGCGACCGTGGGGTAGACCGGGACTTGGGCGTCCGGCAGAGTAAAGGCATTGCGATTGCGCCGCCATTGTTTGCGCACGTCCCGCAAAGCGTCTTCCGCCTCGCGCGCGTCGCATTTATTGAGCGCGATGAGATCGGCGTAGTCTAGCATCTGGATCTTCTCGAGCTGCGTGGGCCCGCCGTAGTCACTGGTCATGACGTAGAGCGAGACATCGGCGAGTCCCACGATCTCGGTGCCTCCTTGCCCCGCGCCGGCGGTCTCGATGATGATGAGATCGAAGTCCAATGACTTGAGAAAATCGACGCAATCGCCGAGGACTTCGTTGGTGGCCAGGTCCCGCCGCCGGGTGGCCATGGAACGCATAAAGACGCGGGGATCGGCGGCAAAGTTCATACGCAGGCGATCACCGAGCAAGGCCCCGCCGCTCTTCTGGCGCGTGGGATCGAGCGCGATGACCGCAAACACGCGGGTCGGGAAGCTGCGCAAGCAGTCACCGAGCAACTCGTCGATCACGGTGCTCTTGCCGGAACCGCCGCTGCCCGTGACGCCCACGACCGGGACGCTCCGATCTTTGCGCTTGCGCTGCGCGGAGATGAAGGGCAAGCCGGTCTCGATGAGCGACAGCGTGCGCCCGACCGCGCGGATGTCTTCCCGGCCAAAGCGGCGCGGCGCGGAATAAGCGGATTTCAGCGCGCGTGCACGGGCGATGATGTCCTTGGCCATGCCTTCGAGACCGAGCCGCTGGCCGTCCTCAGGCAGATAGATCTTCTCCACCCCATGGGCCTCGAGGGTCTTCGCCTCCTCGTCCGTGATGGTTCCCCCGCCTCCGGCAAAAACCCGCATCTCACCGGCACCCGCGGCTTTCAGGGAATCCAGCAAATAACGAAAAAACTCCAGATGTCCGCCCTGATAGGAACTGACCGCGATCCCGTCGGCATCCTCTTGTAGCGCCGCGCGCACGATATCCTCGACGCCCCGGTTGTGGCCCAGATGCACCACTTCCGCCCCTTGGGCTTGCAACAATCGCCGGATGATGTTGATCGCGGCGTCATGGCCATCGAAAATGGAGGTCGCGGTGACGAAGCGCAGCGGCGCTTGGGCTGCGAGCCTCGGGGACGAGGGTTGAGTAATGCTTGCCATCGCACCTGCCTGTTGGGATGCGCTCTAGTTGCGGAGCGGCCGGGTTTGCAGACTAAGACCTCTCATTCCCGGCGGCGTTCCGGCAGACGGCAACCAAGGTCCTCGCTGCTGCAAGGGCCCGATCACGCGCCGGCAGCGGCGCGCTCGAACGATCGGAACTGGACCCCCGCCGTACCGTAGAGAAAAAACCTTGAGATGCTCCAGGGAGCAAAGTCGCGTTTCGTTCATGTCGATCTACATGGCTGCCATGATCGACGCAAACGCTACCTTTTGGAAAGACTGCATGTTGCAGGAGATTACGATAAAGGATTATTGTGTGATACGGATGCCACGGTTCGAAGAATTGGAAGTTTCCGCTTTCACTTCTACTCGGATGAAGGCACTGAACCTCCCCACATTCACGTGCGCTGCCCCGGGTGAGTGTAAATTCTGGCTTGAGCCTGGTAGCTTTGGCTCGTAACCGCGGCGTTTCTCCTCACAACTTACGAGAGATCGAGCGGCTCGTATTTGAGCACAGACAGATCCTTATGGACAAATATCATGAGTATCACCGCTACTGACATAGAACCCGTCGCCATTGGGGCCTGGGCAGAAGGACGGATGATCTATCCTGTTTCATAAAAGCTCTTTGAATTCTTCCACTGTTAGTCCTGTTTGCTTAATGATGGCTCGCAAGGTTCCTTTGGCCACATCAGCATGATCAGGGACAACGATGCGGCGGTGGGGATGAACCGCCCGCCGCAAGACGATATGACTACCCTTCTGTCGGTCTCGTGCGTAACCTGCCTTTATCAAGGCTGCAACAACCTCACGTCCCGAAATCCGTGGCAAAATACTCACACAACAATCTCTATTACCTCTTCATCGATTGATGGAGGGACAGGTTCATCATGCGCCCGCAGGCTTTCTAGGTATGCCTCAATTGCCTCCTGAATATTATTCAGGGCTTCCGTCCTAGTTTTGCCCTGTGAGATGCAGCCCGGTAAAGCCGGCACGTCAGCAACAAAAACTCCATCTTCGTCTTGCTCAATTAAGACTCGATATTTCATTTTGCTACTCCTGAGTATTTGGCTAGGCCTAACGAATCTGTCAAAAAACCCGCTTAAGAGACGGTGTTTTTGTCGCTGCGAATAGTGTAGGCATGAATTGCAACTTATGCATCGTAGCCGACTCGCTCTAAACATCAAGTGAGCCCGCGTAGTCAGGGCGGAAGCCCCGCAGGGGTGTTCCGCCGAATGACACGTCACCAAATTATCGTCTATACTCGACGGCGGCAACGTCCAACGCACCTCGCCACCCCAATCACGTGGATAGGCACCTGCCTTCACCCACCGATGAAATGTCGACCGGGGCCAGTGCGCAACGGCCGACACGCAGCCATGCTTGACTGGCCTGAAGTGCACGTAGTCCAGATGGCGCGCATCATCTCCCTCGTCCCGAATAGCATGCTCCCAAAAACGCCGTTGCCAGATGCCACGTTGCATCCTCAGCGCGCCAGGCAGGGCCGCCTTCAGCCCCGGCCAGCTTCGCTGGCGCTCGGGTACTCGCCCCTGGCCCTGGCTTTCACCCTTCGTACCGATGAAGCCCCTCCGTGTACAAAACGAATTTTGATTGCCTTTTGTGCGATCGGAGAAAGTCATCGTCCCCTGGTGGTAGGGTTATCGTGCAGTTAGGTCTTCTCACCGTCCAGGAAGCGACGCAAGGGACCCTCAACGAACTGATTTGGCTTCCATCCCTTCAGCATCCTGTCCAACACAAAGCTATCCAACGCGCTCAACGCTACTCCGCCCAACGTCCCCAGGCCCCCGCCCCTATCAGATCTGCGACCATGCCGCCTGCTGCCCGTTCGGCGCCTCATCCGCCGACATAGAGCACATGCGCTCCCAGACTGATCGCGCCGGCGGCCACTCTGGAACCTATGGGAGCGGATCATGGAACCGCCGCATCCGGAGCCGGTGCCGCCGGTCCACACGCTCGACAAAGAGCTTCGAGGACGGGTTCGCAAGATCGTAATGCGCGAACGATTCTTGAGCCTCGACGATCTCCTCCGCCAACTCGGGGGTCCCAATGACCGGGATACGGTGCTTGCTACCTGCGGTAGTGTGCCGGAAATCGCCATACACCACAGCCCCTCCATGGTCGTGCTTCAATGGCAAAAAAGATAACGGTCAGCGAACTGAAATGCGCATGCCTGGATCCCGTCTGGCGGGCGCGCTGGCTCGCGGGCGAGCGCCCGTCGACACAGCCACACATCGCCCAAGGCGGGATAAAAACAAATTCCGTGCTCTTTCACAAGTTGGCCGAAACATTTGTCGGCTGGCTGTGCAATCCGAGCAACGCCGCCGAGAGCCTTGAGAGCGGGGAAGCACTCTGGCAGGCGCTCTTCGATCGTTTTGCTAGCGAGGAGCTAACGAAGCTGTTGCGAGCAAATCAGTTAGAGGCCAGCCATCGATTCAATCTGTGCTTGCGAGCATTATGCAACCGATTGGCCGATTTACGGGCCCATGCGCCGGGTTTTAAGGCGTGGCCTGATCTCTATCTCGGGGAGGAGTTTGATCTCAAAAGCGTACGCATAGAGACCGGTCGTGGCGCAGTTCTCATCAATGGGCGCGTGGATGCGGTGCGCACTCACCCGGTGCATGGGGTTGAGGTGATCGACTACAAGCTGTCGCGCGGCGCGCAGGCCAAGCATGACCTGGTGCAGCTCGCTATCTATGCGCGCATGCTTGGCATCGCCAAGCCGGGCCTCCGTTTTCATGGGGTGCTCGAATACTACGAACCCGATTTGCATGAGCTACCCGTGCCGGCGCCACAACTCGATAGCCTCTTCGAGGAGATGGTGACGCCGGTCCTGGCCGAGCTTGCGGCCACCCGATCGGACTTGGTAGTACCTAGCGAGGATCCTAAGCGCCTAGGCGAACCTCGTGGCCCACCGGATGATGCCCTCGCTGCGGCGATTCGCGATTGTTTCGCGGCTTTCAAGCTCGAGGTCGATGTCTTGGGGAAGATCGAGGCTCCGCAGCTGGTGCGCTATCGCGTCCGACCGGCAGCGGGAGTGAAAGTGGTCTCCCTCGCGAATCGTGCGGAGGACTTGCAAGTGCGCCTGGCCTTGCATCAGCCGCCGCTCATCGGGCCGGCCCAGGGTTACGTGCACATCGACATTCCCAGACCGAAGCCGGACACCGTCCGCTGGTCCGAGGTCATGAGCGACCCCGGTTACCAGCGTCACCCATCTCCCGTGGCCCTGCCGATTGGAATAGGCGTGGACGGCGAGCTCGTGCTCGCCGATCTAGCCGATCCTAACTGCTGCCATGCTTTGGTCGCGGGATCTGCCGGAAGCGGCAAGAGCGAGCTTCTTAAATCCCTCGTCGCGAGTCTGCTCCACCGCAACCAACCCAAGGCGCTCAGGCTTACCATCATCGATCCCAAGATCCTGACCTTCGGCTCCCTGAACGGAAGCCCTTATCTCACGGGCCCGGTGATCACCGATCTTGACGATGCCGTTGTGCGACTCGATGAGGCTGTCGCGGAGATGGGCCAGCGTTACCGCGATTTGGCGCACGAGGGCTTTGAGGGCTTTGAGAATCTGAGCCAGCGGTTGGCTAGCGGGTGCCGGGACATGCCGTTTCACGTGATCGTCTTCGATGAGTTTAACACATTGATTACTTATCTAACTACTCAGAGTCTCTTCCAATGCTAGATGAGCCTGAAGGTGGGGCTTATTTCTAACACAAGATGAGCCTGAACTAGGAGCGGGTAGCTGTTCATGATGGGAGG
>MUGK01000161.1 GCA_002007425.1 Chromatiales bacterium USCg_Taylor
CGCGCGTGCCTTCGCTCAATGACTCTACGCCGTCCATCTAGAGGACGGCTATCGCGGGCTCCTCGCCTCGGCGTTCCGCCTTCCATGGCTCGTCGTCGGTAAAACTCTTACGAAGGCATCCGTCACGGATATTCAGAAAGCGTTGAACTAGTTTGCCCCGTCGCCGTCCTTTCAAGTCCACGATACGGACGTCAACAAAGAGATTTCGAGTTCGGAGTACCTCGCCGGCTGCAAGAAGGCCGTTTCAACAAGCACCGAAGGCGGCGAACAGTCGGGGAGCGTAGGTGGGGCCGGCGCCTGGCAGCGTTGATCGCGACAAAACGCATCCCCGGCCGGCTGACTGCCTCGCAAATCGCCTCCGCATCGTTGCCGTCGTTTTTCTTACCCTTGAGGTAGCCCTTGACATACTGAGCAGGCATGAGCTTCACGCTTCGCCACCGAGGATGTCTGTTTCGCTCACCAACGCCAGTAACAGCGTATAGCTTTTTGTGTCCATATCACTTATAATGTATTTGTTGCAGTGCACGTCTTGTAGTCAGTTCGGAAGTCCCTCCAGTTTTTTCGGTAGTTACTCCCGCAATGTGGTCTTCAGGATCGGGTTTGCACCATTCCAATTCAACCAAACAGAGGTATTTCCGTGATTACAGGAATAGTAAAGTGGTTCAACGACAGTAAGGGCTACGGCTTTATTACCCGGCAGGACGGCGGCAAGGATGTATTCGTACATCACTCGGCCATCCAGGGTGACGGCTTCAAGTCCCTGGCGGAGGGCCAAAAGGTAACCTTCGACGTGGAGCAGGGTCCGAAGGGCCCGTCGGCGGCGACAGTCCAGCCAGCCTAAACATCAAGCTCTGCGTAAGCAGGTTTCACGAGACCCCGCCACCCGGCGGGGTCTTTTTTTGGAGGAAGGTAAGGGGAGACGAAGCGGAGGCGTAATTTGCTTGAGCATCTCAAGGTGTCCTGAGTCAAATCCGTTTTAGGCGGATATCGGTATCTGGAACAAGCCATGATTCTGGAGCAGGTGTTTTGACGCAGGGTCACGATCTAAACGCGCGTAAAGCTGAAGGGTAGAATTGGGGAGAAACCCTAGATTTGCCGCTGCCACAGCAGCTCGGCCGGGTGGTAAGCCCGCCGGCCCGTGCCGTCGGCGATCTGATAGCGGCAACTGGTGCCGGGCGCGACAATCAAGGTCTCCGGGGCGGCAGCGCGGACCGCTGGAAAGAGCACCAGTTCGCCGATCCGCATCGACACCTCGTAGTGCTCGCGCTCGTAGCCAAAGGCGCCGGCCATGCCGCAACAACCGGAGGGAATGGTCTCGACCTTAGCATGCGGCAGGATCGCGAGCGTATCGAGGAGCGGTTGCATTCCCGCGAGCGCCTTCTGGTGACAGTGGCCATGAACCAGAATGTGGCAGGGGTTCTGATTGAAGGCTAGCGCGCCGAGCTTGCCTGCCCGCGACTCCTCGGCCACGAATTCCTCAAACAGCAGGGTCCGCCCCGCAACCGTCCGAGCCTGCGCGCGCAGGCGGCTAGCCACCAGATCCGGAGCTTCATCGCGGAACGTGAGGATCTCCGAAGGCTCGAGACCCAAAATCGCTGTGCCTTCCGCCGCGTGGGGATATAGCCAAGCGATGGATCGGTTAAGGATCCTCGTAGCCTGACGCAAGAAGCCCTGACTGATCTGAACGCGGCCGGATTCGATTCCTCGAGTGATACCGACTCGATAGCCCGCGCGCTCGAGAAAACCCACGGCGGCGATGCCGATCCCGGGCTCATGGAATTCGGTGAACAGATCGTTGAACAGCAGCACGTCACGCTCCGCGCCGCTCGATGCCCGGGGCGCGTGGGTGCTAAACCAGCGGCTAAAGGTCTGCCGGGCGAGGGCCGGGATCCGGCGCCGTTCGTGGATCCCGAGCAGCCGTTTGACCCAGGTGTGATTGATCAACGCCGTTGTCGCATCCGGGAAACGGGTCGCCATCCGGTTGAGCCTCCCGAACCCGCCCAAGACGCGCGCTCGCAGCGGCACACCGTGGCGATCCTGATAGTGCTGTAGATATTCGGCCTTCATGCGCGCCATATCGACGGCCGCCGGGCACTCCGATTTACACCCTTTGCAGGCGAGACAGAGATCCAACACCTCACGCAGCTCCGCGCGGGTGAGGCCGGCGATGGGGTCGGGCGAGCTTAGTACCTGGCGGAACACATTGGCGCGTCCGCGGGTGCTGTGCTTCTCCTCCAAGGTCGCCATGTAGGAGGGACACATCGTGCCGCGCCCAGCGCGCTTTCGGCAGGCGCCCGCCCCGTTGCATTTTTCCGCGGCGCGCAGGAATCCTTGATCCGCGCTCCAGTCGAAATAGACCGGGATCTCGGCGCGCGGGGCCTTGACGCGCAGGTCCCTGTCGATGGGAAACGCAGCCGTCACCTTGTGCGGGTTGAAGATCCCCTCGGGATCGAAGACGGATTTGATCCGGCACAGGATCTCATAGATTTCTTTCCCCAACATGCGCGCCACGAACGGCCCGCGCAGCCGCCCATCGCCGTGCTCCCCGGAGAGCGATCCGCCGAGCTCCGCGACCAGATCCGCGACTTCCGCGGCAAGCGCTTTGAATTTCTCGATCCCTTCGGGTTTCTTGAGATTAAGCTCGGGCCGTAAATGCAATAGACCCACCGAGGCATGGCCGTAGTAGACGCAACGCGGCTGGTATTTCTCCATCAATGTTTGGACCCGGCGCACATACTCCGGGAGCTTAGCCACCGCCACCGCCGTATCCTCGATCACTGTCACCGCCTTCACATCCCCGGGCACGCCCATGAGCAGGCCGAGACCAGCCGCACGCACATCCCAGACCTGGCTCATGCGCGGCGGACCCACCACCGGAAACGCGTACCCGATGCCTTGAAGGTCGTTAACAAGATCGCTCACGCGCCGCGCTACCTCCTTGGTGTCAGCGCCGCATAGCTCGATGATTAAGACCGCTTCCGGATCGCCCTCGATCCAGAAGCGGTTATGGCGTTGTTCGAGGTGGCCGCGGGTCGGTTCCAGAATGCGCCGATCGATAAGCTCGACCGCCGCCGGCTCATGGCGCACGGCCACCAAGGTGGCGCGCAGCGCCCTGTCCAGTGATGCGAAGTGGGCGCAGACCAGCATCCGGGACGCCGGCTTGGTCACGAGATTGAGCGCGGCCTCGGTGATGATCGCCAGCGTGCCCTCGCTGCCGCACAGAAACGGGGCCAGGTTAAACTCCGGTCCCCCGGCGGCCCAGGGCTGGCCGCGCGCCAAGACATCCAAGGCATAGCCGGTATTGCGCCGGAGCACGTCCGGGCCCGGGTAACGATCCAGGATCAAAGCACGGTGGTCATCGACAGTATGGAATAGCGCGCGGTAGATGCGGCCTTCCAGCGTGTCCAGGGTCAGCTTTTCCTGAAGTGCATTTTTATCCAGCGGACAGAAACGCGTGACGCTCCCATCGCTAAGAACCGCCTCGACTTCCAGCACATGATCGCGCGTGGTCCCGTAGAGGATGGAGTGGGAGCCACAAGCGTTGTTGCCGATCATCCCGCCGATCATGCAGCGGTTGGCGGTGGAGGTATCCGGCCCGAACATGAGCCCGTTGGGTGCGAGAGCGTCGTTGAGGTCCTCCAGAATCACCCCCGGCTGCACTCGTACGCGGCGCCGCTCGCAGTCGATTTCCAAGATCTCGGTCATATGGCGCGAGACATCGACCACGAGGCCGTTACCGACGCACTGGCCCGCGAGGCTCGTCCCGGCGGCGCGCGGGATCAGCGGGATACGATGGCGCGCGGCGAAGCGGGCGATGGCCGCGCAGTCCGCGCCGTGCCGCGGCCGCACGGCGGCGAGCGGGAGCTCCTGGTAGGGTGAGGCATCGACCGCATAGAGCATGCGCGTGACGGAGTCCGCGTGCACCTCGCCGTCGATCCGGGCCGCCAGCTCCGACAATAACGGGCCTAAATCTTCATTACCCAGATGGATCATGGAGGATTCATGTCAGCCAATTTTTCTTCAATCAACCGATCGGCGTAGACCAAATCCACATGGTCCAAGTTGTGGACGCTCGCGGTGAGCGCGTCCAATGTCTCGTCTTGGATGGCGCCCCGGCGTTTGGCCTCGGCGTAGGGAATACGGTGGAACATGACCATCGAATAGCGGGGAATGAAGCGATCCGGATAGCGCTCCTCCAACCGCCATGCGAGCTCTTGTTGCAATTGGAATCTCGCATCGCGCACGCTGCTGCGCATCTCCAGGTAGTTCTCCAGGGACAGGTCCGCGATGGCGTCGGCATTGGGTTTACGCTCGTCCTCGAACTCGGCGAGGGCGGTGTCCCAATCTTCACCTGCTCGCGTCAGGCAGGCGTTGAGGGCGCCGCAGTCCTCGAACGCACAGTTCATCCCCTGACCGTGAAAGGGCACGATGGCGTGCGCGGCATCGCCGAGGATCAGCGCCTCATCCCGGAAATGCCACGGACGGGTGCGAATAGTGCTCAGCGTGCCGGTCGGGTGATGGAAGAACTCTCTAGCGATCTGCGGCATGAGGGCGAGGGCGTCGGGGAACTGCTGATGGAAGAACGCACGCAACCGCGCCGCGTCGCAGAGCGTCGCGAAACTCGGATCTCCTTCCTGGGCCAAGAACAGGGTGGCCGTGAAGCCCCCGCCGAGGTTCGGAAGAGCGATCAGCATATGATCGCCGCGCGGCCAGATATGCAGGGCGTTGGCTTCCATCCGGAAGCTTTGATTTTCGCCCGCGGGGATGCTCAATTCCTTGTAGCCATGGGCGAGCGGTTCCTCCTCGCAATGGTCCGAGGCCGACTGGAGGATGGCCTGACGGATCCGAGACTGTATACCGTCACAGCCGATGATCCGATCGAAGTCGATCTCAAATTCCTTGCCGTCATCCCGCAGGCGCAGCCGGTGGCGTTCAAGATCAACGCCCTGGCAGGTGTGATTGAAACGGATCGCGACCCGGCCGCTCGACTCGGCGGCCTCCATGAGGAGCGCGGTGAGCCCGCCGCGCGACACCGAGTAGATCACCTCGTGGGGTTTGTGCCCGTAGGGTTGGAGCTGAGGGGGTCCGCCTTCGGTGTGGACCATGCGCCCGCGCATGGGGATCAACAGCGGCTTGACACGGTCCATCAGCCCGACCTCGGCGAGCGCGTGCATACCGCGATTGGCGAGCGCGAGATTGATGGATCGCCCCGCCGGGATCCGCACTCGCCGCAGATCGGGATGGCGTTCGTACACGGTGACTTCATAACCGCGCTGCGCCAGGTAAATACTGAGCAACGCGCCAGCCGGGCCGGCACCGATCACCGTGATGCGCTTCGATCGCATGTTAGAAGCTCTCTTTTAGAATTTCGACGAAGCGGGAGACCTCTTCGAAGCGGTTATAAAGCGGTACCGGGGCTACGCGGATCACATCGGGTTCGCGCCAATCGCAAGTGACACCGGCCGCGGTGATTTTTTCAAACAAGTTCCTTCCGTGTGTCGCTTTGACCCTCAGCGACAGCTGGCAACCTAGTATTTTCTAATCTTAAAATGAGCCTGAAAAGGGTAATAGAGTCCCCCTTAGAGAGAAGGACTCCTGGACCTCAGGGGATGCCTGGGGGCGTTGTGA
>MUGK01000162.1 GCA_002007425.1 Chromatiales bacterium USCg_Taylor
CTGCGAATACCTGGTATCGGGACTTTCACCCGACTCGCTTCGTGCCATGCCCGGCACACACGCCACGATCCAGCGGCGCGCTTTAGCGCGTCCGCTGCAAGCGTTTGTTAGCCGGCTGTTCAACAATCTGTCCCTCGACAAATTTGTGCAGGACGCTCGAAACAAGTGTTTGATACGGCATGCCTTCAGCCAAGGCGCGCTTCTGAAGCGCCCGTAAATCCTTCGAGGATATACGGATGTTGATGCGGCTGTTCTTCGTGAAAGTCGCCTCGGCCACTTTGCGATGACGCGCCAACTCACGAGACCGATTCTTGACTGGTTTCAGCTTACCGCTTTCGAATGCTTCGAGAATCTCCTTCTCTTCTGGATCAAGTTTGCTCATCGGATTCACCAACGTACTGTTTGGACGCCTTGCGGCTCGGAATGATCGTCTTCAGAAAGATCTCGTTCTCAGATTCAACGAACGGCACTAAGTACGCGTAACCTTCGATCACAACCACAGAGATTTTCTGCCCGGGATAGGTTTCCTGGTTCGGATGCTCGAAGAGATCCACCTCGTCGCCCGCTTCAATGTGGTACACCACATCCTCGAACGAAATGCCGCGCTCGTGCTTCAGCCACTCGTTCTTCTCGGGATTCCACGCATAATGCTTCATCCGTGAAGCATAGCACGATGTGTGCTGTATGTACTCAGACGGCTAACGAAAAAGGATCAGCCGCGCCGATCAAGGCGGCGTGGAAAAGCGGCGCTTGGGGCGGGCGCTACTTCGGACCTGCGGTAGAAGCTGCATAGGCGACTATAAGCATGCCGCCTATGAAAATAACTACTGCAGCAACTACGGCCCAGACCATTAGAGATTCTCCAACTGCGCAATGAGGCGAAAAGCCGCGTGATTTACGCCGACGATGTCAGTGGTGGTACCGGAATGGCTCATTCTAGCCGGAAGTGCGTTTCATGCCCAACATGATCTAACATGTCATTGTTGCGGAGGTTTGCGTGAACTTTAGCATCCATCTGCACGATCCCTTGCTCGAAGACCTCGACGCGTTCGCTCAAACGCGGCAGATTCGCAGGGTCTTGCACATGCGACCGAATGTCGCAGAATGAACGGATTACCGGGCAGGTCGCGCGCTACCCAATGAAGATCGGTCAAGTAGCGTTGATACTCGGCGCAGCCCGACGTAGATTGGTCAGATTTTGGTCAACCGATTATCGAGGATCCCAAGCATGAAAACACTCCCGCTATCCGAGGTCAAGACCAAGCTGAGCAGTCTGGTGGAGGAGGTTCTGTCCACCGACGAAGAGGTCGTTATCACCAAGAATGGCCGTCCTGCCGCCGTGCTGGTCAGCCCCAGCGAGCACGAAAGCTGGAAAGAGACCATTGCCATTCATCGCGACCCCGCTTTGATGAGCGAAATCAGGGCCGGGCTTGCGGCTCTGAAGAGCAAGAAGGCTAAGCTTTATACCCTAGAGGAACTTTTCACTGGCGGTGAGTAAGACCGGTGCGCCACCGACTCCGTGCACCGCCCCAGATTGCCGCCCTTATCGGTGGGTTACACCCACAGATCAAGAAGAAGGTCCGCAGCGCGCTTGAACGGATCCTCTCCAATCCGTTGTGCGGCAAAGCGCTCAAGGATGAGCTTGACGGCCTGCGGAGTTTCCGCGTGGGGCGATTTCGCATCGTCTATCGCGCGGCGGGTCGTGTGGTCGAACTGGTCGCGATCGGGTCACGTGAGCGCTGCGAAGTTCGTTGCGAAGGGTGATTAACGCAGGGGGCGGCTTGAAGTCTGGATCCGCGTCAATGCGGATGTTCGCGAGCCGACCCATGTTTGGGTTGGATAGCTTTATGTACCTAACGCGAGCCACATCGTTTGATGCAGGATCTAGTTCAGTCGGTTCGGGGACTTGTCCGTTGATCTCGGAGCCGATCTGTCGCGCCAAAGAGGAGCAGACTTCGTACAGGCGAGAGTAGTAGATGTAGGTCAGTGCGTGGACGAGCTCTTTGTTGGGTAGGGAATTCGCCACCCAGCGGCGCTCCAGCTTTAGGGCAGCGGCGTCCGCCACACCAGTGGGAAGTTTGGCGCGCGCCAAACGAAGGAGACGCTTGACGTTTGCAGCAAGTAGCTCGGTACGAGTGTTCGGCAAGACTATGTCTTGGGCGCTGAGATAGGAAAACAACAGCGTGAGACGAATACTGCTGTGTAGTTCCAAGTCACCTTCCTTCTCGATGACGTTTCGAGAGTCTTTTGCCCAAGACATTACCGTATCGGTCGACCAAGGGGCCAGGACCTCAAGATAACTACGAAAACAACATTGCCCAAACCCTTGGTATTAGCGGTCAAGTGGCAGCATTCCACTTGGAAGAACTTGAGGCTCGCCCCGGCAAAGTGTCAACGGCGTGCGCAACCAGAGCTCCGGTGTGTGCCTCTGCACGCCCAAGCCGGATAGATCAAGCCGTGCATCGAGCCAGTCCTACTCCGCCTCGCTCAGCGACTTGGTGCCGAAGCGCTGTTCGTCGAGCCAGCCATCCAAGGCCCGCAGCAAGGCGAGCCGGTCGAGCGCGCGTTGCCCCCTAATTCCCTAGATTTCATTGACATATCGATGCCAGAGACGTATTCTTTGACATATGAGAACGACGATCCGACTTTCAGACGATCTACTGCACAGGGCCAAGAAAAAGGCCGCCGAGCAAGGGCGAACTCTAACCTCGCTGATCGAAGAGGGCTTAAAGACCATGCTGGCCGAATCAAGGGCGGCGAAACGAACGCGAGTGCAACTGCCGATCTCCAAAGCGTCGGGCGGTACGTTGCCCGGCGTCGACCTGAACCGATCGA
Organism: Chromatiales bacterium USCg_Taylor; assembly: GCA_002007425.1. Taxonomy (GTDB): domain Bacteria; phylum Pseudomonadota; class Gammaproteobacteria; order JACCXJ01; family JACCXJ01; genus USCg-Taylor. The sequence goes on from MUGK01000162.1 coordinate 2,836, forward strand.
GCGATCTGCAGGACCGGATGGAGGAGCCGTGATCCTCCCTGACGTCAACGTCCTCGTTCATGCTTTCCGATCCGACTCTGGCGACCACAATCTTTGTCGAAATTGGCTGGACGGAGTCGTCAACGGCGACTCGTGGTACGGCACCTCTCCGCAAGTGCTGAGCGGCGTCATCCCCGGGTAACAACTCATCCCAATATTTTCTCCCGCCCTAGCACTCTCGCCGAAGTTATCGGATTCTGCGAAACCCTTATGACTCAGCCCCATTGCGTACCGATACAGCCCGGATCGCAGCACTGGTCCATCTTCTCACGACTGTGCAAAAATGCTGATGCTCGCGGCAACCTGGTACCTGACGCGTGGTACGCGGCGCTGGCAGTTGAATCGGGCTGCGAGTGGCTGACCTTAGACAGGGACTACGCTCGTTTCCCTGGACTCCAATGGCGCCTTCCGTCATAAGCTCATTACTTCTAGTACATCCTCTCGAAGTCACTTGGTTTCCAAGTCCGATCAAAGAACGCCTTGGTCGGACCGTATCATCGCAGGATCACGAAAGAGCGCACGCGCGCGGCCATCGCATCCGGGAACTCCTATACGCGCTCGCATAACACGGTCGGATTCATATGGGAACTATTCGCCGGTACAAAATCAACGCCCTATTGCAACAGTTCTCTCACAATATGCCCTCCTGCTCGCCCTTGCGGTTATGAGCAAGCATCCACTCGGCGAGCTCTCCTAAGTCCGCCGGTAGCGGGCGTTGGCGGAGCCGCTGTAAGCGCTCGCGGTCGCTACTTTCGAGCGGCCTCGTGCCGGGGAGCGCCGCTAGAGTTCGAACGTCCATACACCAGGGCTCCCAGGCGAGCCTCTTGATAGCGATGAAGCGCCAGGGGTCCCTACCGCACTGTCCCGCCGTTGCGTGCACTTGGAGCACGGTACGGCGCAGCCTGCCCATATCCGAACGGATCCTCTGACGCGGTTTATGTAATGCTTGTATTGGCTCGGTGTTGAGATTACCTTGTATCGTACGGATCACCAATCGTAGAGATCGTCATACATCATGCAGGCTTCCCCGCTCTCTGTAACTAACTGGCCGATACAACAGTATTAGTGGCTTCGCGCAGTATGAGCTCCGATTTATTACCAAACGGCGATCTCGCAATCGGTGCTGCCGATTCCGATTTGCCTCCGCCGCCCGCGCGACCAGTGCCCGGGGAATGTTGTGAAGGTGGTTGCGATTTGTGTGTGTGGGTGTATTACGAACGTGCCCATGAGCGTTGGAACCAGCAATGCGAGGAAATCAAGGCACGGAAAACCGCCTTAAACCTGTCCAACACGTCGGCATCGAGCGATGGGTTGCGCGAACTCAGTTAACCGCTGCGGCTATGGTTCGAGCGGGTAACGCGGTTTGCCTGTAAACTCCCGCACAATGCATTGGACCTCAATCTTTGGGCACCTAAGGCGGGGTTATGAGTAAGAGGTTGTGTTTTATGTTTGATAGGCAAGAGAGGCATTGATCTCAATGACGACGAAAGCATGGTGTACTGTGGTACTTGCGTTGCTTATTTCTTTCGTACTCTCGGCATGCAGTGAGGAGGTATCTTTATGCAAGGAAGCGATGAATGTGAGATCCGATCAGCTTAAAGTAACCGAACCAACTCGAAACAAGTTTCTCGACGAATGCCGTAGCAGAGGGTATACATATACTCCCGATCAATGGGAATGCATTATCAAGAGACTGGAGCAACGGGAGGATTACGACAAAGCAATCGGCGCGTGCGCGGGCTCAGGGTAAAAACTCTTGCGTGGCTGAATCCGCCTTGCCAAGGTCGTGGTCCACGGGTCAATCCCTTCCCTCGCCCTTCGAGGGCGCGAGCATGCCCTCGCTCAACTCTCCCACTTCATCGCGGCCGACTGGGCGGCGCTCATCGGACAGGGTGAGCGTAAGCGGCACGCGCGCCAGCTCCGCCACCGGCCCGGCGAACGCCTCCGACTGGGCATCGCCGACCAGCGCAAGCAGCGACAGCCGGTAGGCGGCCCGGCCAAAGCCGCCCCCCACGACGGCATCGGCCAGCGGCGTCTCCTCGGCGATCCCTTGCAGCGTACCCAGGAACTCGCTCAGCAACTCCAACCGCTCGCCCTCGATACGCTGGGTTGCGGGTGCCTCTTGCGGGGGCGGCAGGGTGCTGGCCGCGGCTTTTTGCCGCTCCCGCTCGAGCAACTCGTATTCGGCGACGTCCAGCATCTCCTGCGGGGTGACGAACAGCGGCTCGGGATTCGCCCGAAGCGCCCCGTGCAACAGCGCGCATAACGCCCCGCGGTCCAGCCCGCGCAGCCAGGGTGACATCCGAGGAAGACAGCCCGCTCTCCCCGAGATGCACGCGCTGCCGCTCGAGGCTGTTCAGTGCCCGGCCGAAGACCCCGGTCATGCGCAGCATGCGGCTTTGCGCTTTGGGCAATGCGGTAAGAGGCGGTGTCGAGATCGCCGCTCGCGGTCACGGCGCGCATGATCTCGGTGCCTTTTTCAATCCAGTGAAACGCTGATTTGAGCTTGTTTTGCGCGCGCCGCAGACGGAACTCGGAGCCCCCGAGCACCGCCTGGTCGAACTCGTTCTGCAGCTCGTTCAGCCGCCCGAGAAGGTGCTGGAGAGTCTCCGCCGAAACCTTGCCGATGGCCTGACCCGCCGCGACCTGCGCGGTGATGAAACCCTCGCCGTCCCAGACCAGGAGATCATTATCGCGCAGGCGCTTGAGCACCGTATCGAGCTTGACCGGATCGAGATAGCGGAAATGTCCCTGCAATTCCTGGGGGCTCCAGCGCGGGGCCTCGGCGCGGGCGCCGATCTCCCGCAGGACCAAGAGGCGCACCAGCACCTCGTCCTCGCCGCCGCGAAAAAGCGTGATGAAAGCGTCGAGCGCCTCCCGCGCCCGAAGCAGCGGGAGAGAGCCGGTAGATCCCCCGCCTCTACCCCTGGGGCGAAAAATTCCTCCAGCAAGGATGCGGCCGGACGGGCTTGTGGTGCCCGGGAGTTAATCAAGCGTTCACGCATTAAGGCTCGACCCTGGGAGTCTGCCGCGCCACGACCCTCACGCCGGCCGAGTTCGGCTTCGGAAAGAACGAGGCGGCCGTCGCAGGCGGCTTTGAGGACGCTGGCGCGGTAGCGCTGTTACTGGAAGGCTTGCCCATCGTGTCTTATCCAACCAGCCGGGTGTTGGCCATCCAGATCACGGTGAGTCCAATGGACCACGCCACCTTTCGGGTTCCACTCGTACTCCCCACTAAATGAGATGACGTCGCCTTCGTTCAACGAAGAAACCCTTGGAGCCAAATCGATGTTGTGCGCAATCAGTATGGTCTGGCCCGAGGTTAGGCGGACGATGAAGCGTTGATGGCGGCTTCCGTCGTTGTCATCAGGCAGGATCTTCACAACGATCCCTTGGCCTTCGACTTGAATATTGCTGGCATGCTTTTCGAGAGCACTTGCGAATACTGAATCATTGGCAGCCGTAGCAGATGTGGGCGCGGCTGAGACGTTTTCGCCGCGGCCCTCGGTATGTGCGACAGGACATCCAAGTCACTCTCGCACCCTCGGTCTCGCGGCGAGTGATTCCTTTTGCCGCGACCGTCCCCATACCCAAAGATAACAATGGCTGCGAAGACGATGACGGGAAGCAATAGTTTTTTCATGACTCGTCATCAACAAACGTACAAGCTCAGAGGCACGCCGCTTCTTGGCGCGTCCGGTGGAGCGCAATGTTATGCCACACCTATCGGCGATCAAGACCAAAGCTTGCATGACAACGGTGATGGCGAATAACCAGTATGCGAATGGCCTCTTGGTTAATTAGACGGAACAAGACAGAGGGAAGCGGTGCACGAAGCAGCGGCGAATATCGTGCTCGACAACGGCGTACTGGGATGAATTTGTGCGAATGCGTGCAATGGCCGCATACACGGCGAACCGAAACTCCTCACCAAGGCCAGCACGTTGCTCGTTGTAGTACACGACAGCGTCATTGAGATCGGATACGGTGAGAGGGTGATATTCAACTCTCATTCCGAGACGCCACCGGTGCGCCGCAAGAACTCAGCGTGACCAATGGGTTGAACTGTGCCAGCCTGAATCTCTGCATCGCGTTGCGCAGCAGCTTTGATGCCCTCTGGGTCGATCTTGCGATTGCCGGCCACGCTTGGATCACCAACTAAACTCTCCCAAGCCATCGCTGCAAGTTGCTCCCGCTCAGCGGCGGGGAGAGCCAATATCTGTTTCTCCAGCTCAATGATCGTTTTCATGATGGCAAGTATAGCGTGTCAGGGCAGTGGGGCATAACGAAGCGCGAGTTGAGCGGCGCCGCTTGACGAGGGAGGAACGCGAAGTCTTTCAACCGAGTCATAGGGGCGAAGCCGCAAGCGCAGCGCCGCGGTGCCGCTCGAACTTGACGTGAGACAACTCGCGCTCCGTTGGTTGGCGCGCGCTTAGCGCCGCCGCGATCGCGGCTATCAAAGCCTGTGATCCTATCCACGCTCATCTCCCGTTCCGTGGCCCCGGCGCTGCGCGCCGCTAAACGCCAGAGTTAACCGGCGCGCACCGCTTTTGCGCGTCCGGGTTGAACGACGGGTTAGCTTCTCGGTTTGCTCCGTGAGTTGTAGTAGCCCGCGAAGTGCCTCATTGACAGCATCAGAGGTTGGAAATGCTTTTGCCACGTCGGCTTTCAACAGAACCAGGTTCGAGCCCTTCTGGTAGGAAGAAAAATACTTACCGCGAACCCCCTTTCCTAGGTCCTCTCGGCGGTACTCGGGCCGGAGATCATCGCCGACCGCGGATTTAGCCTTCTTCATAAATTCTCCTTTCTGCTCGGATCGCGCGACGAGCACCTATAAGCCGTACACGTTTGCCGTTGAGTATGCGACACCACTAACAGCACACCGCTCCGTGACACCCCGAACGTCAGCCAGCGGACTTCACCGACGGAATGATCAGGATCGTGAAAGGTGACCGCGAGCGGGTCGCCGAACACAGAAGAAGCCTCTTCGAAGCTGACGCGGTGTTTTCGGAGATTGGTCGCCGCTTTCTCGCAGTCCCATTCTAACTCCATCCAACGATTGTATGGCGCTCCGAAAGAAGAAGCTAACGGCCCCAAGCTCACCGGCGTGGACCCGCACGCCGCAAAGTATAGCTCTTGCGATTCTCGCGGCGCGGGTTGGGCCGCCCGAGCTAGGACGCAGCTTCCTGGTCGGCCGGAAACACGACCAAGCGAACGTCAACCTTGTAAGGGGTCTCGCACTCGACACACTTGAAGGAACTACCGGCACCGACAAGGTGTGCGCCGAACCAATTGGAGGTCTCGCACTTGGGACAGACGAATTCGAGTTCGCGTAGTTTCCAAACCGATTTCCCGGATTCATCCGGTAGCAGGTCGTATTCCGCTTCGCAAGCCTCGTCTGGGCATTTCAAGTACGGCTTCAACTTCGCGGCTCGAACGTTTCGTTTCAAATGGCGACCGCAGACGCACGCAACGGCATGAAACTCCGAGATGTTGGCGATGATCGTCGTTTCGCGGCAGTGCTCTTCGACACGCTGGGCGGCGCCAAGAAGAAACGATCGCATCTTCTGCTGATCCGGAATCTTCGAGGATGTCGGAGTGTGAAGATACGACCCGAGCTTGTGGTAGTACTGGCGGAGAAGCCTTCGCGTAACCGCTTTTTGGTGACCTTGGAAGAATGCCTTCCCCGGCTCACCGTGAGAACTTTGAAAACCGAGCTTGATCGTGAGATTTTGTTCTACGTCGGGGTTGCATTCGATCAAGGCGTCGATGATTCGCTTCGGTTGCCAAGCCGCGAGTAGATCCTGCGGAAGTTCGTCCTTGTAGTGCGACAGTAGCTTGTAGAACAGGATCTCGATGCTCATTCGAGTTCGCGTGCTTTCAGCACGTGATTCATTGATTCATGCAGCAACATCAGTCGGCCCAACTAGAATTCGACACCAATAGGTGTCTAATCCGGCATCTAACCCAATCAACGGATTGGTGATTTATCACGGCGGTCATCATATAACCGCTTGATTGGGAACTCCACGATGCCAAGGAATGCACCCGAGGGAGTTTTTAGTACACCCGCCGCCAACAAACAGCGTCTGCTCGGTCACGTGCGATAGCGCAGCTATCCACCTGAGCCAGGAGTTGCAGTTTGTATTCCGCGCTGAACTGCCGTCGCGTTGCTTTCGCTACTACTTATAGATCCGCGACAGGGATCGCAGGCATCTCATTTTCTGTCGCCGGATCAATCAGCTTCACTGCTCAGCTCTTAATGCTTTCATCCTTCCCGCCCTACGTTAGTTTAACGAGGTAGAGTATTTCAGCAATATCGGCACAGAGAGGAGCGGCTTTGCCGCCGCGTTCAGAACCTGCCCCACATCCCAAACATCACAACCAGCGGGAGGCGGAGCCACCTAACCATGACGCCGGAACGGCGAGCCGGCATTGCAGTCCAATTACAGGAATGATGGTGTAGTACCATGCTAACATTGACTTTGTCCGAGCAAGAGGAGCGGTGATGAGTTTCGACCCGGAGACTTGGCGAAAGTCGGTACGCGCGTTTGCCGAGGCCGAGATCGCGCCGCGGGCGGCGGCCATCGACCGCGCCAACGACTTCCCCGCCGATCTCTGGCCTAAGCTCGGCGAGGCCGCTCTGCTCGGGATCACGGCGAGCCCGCATTACGGCGGGCAGGGGCTCGGTTACCACGCCCATGTCATCGCCATGGAGGAAATCTCGCGCGCCTCGCCTTCCGTCGGACTTTCCTATGCCGCCCATTCCAATCTCTGTGTGGATAACCTCGGCCGCCACGGTTCGGAAGTGCAGCGGCAGCGTTACCTTCCTAGGCTATGTGCCGGCGAATGGGTAGGTGCGCTGGCCATGTCCGAGCCGGGCGCGGGTTCCGATATTGTCGGCGCCATGAGTTGCCGCGCCGAGCTTACGAACGGCGCTTGGATCGCGAGCGGCGTCAAGCAATGGATCACCAACGGTCCCGAGGCCGATGTGTTGATCGTCTATATGCGCACCGCGCCGCCCGAGGCGGGCTCGCGTTCCATCACCGCTTTTCTGGTCGAGGAAGGACTGGGCGGTTTCCGCAAGGGCGAGCGCACCGACAAGCTCGGCATGCGGGGTTCGAATACCTGTGAGTTGGTGTTCGAGAACTGCGCCATCCCCGCGGAAAACGTGCTCGGTGAAGTCAACGGCGGGGTGCGCATCCTCATGCAGGGTCTGGACTCGGAGCGGCTGGTCCTCGCGGGCGGACCGCTCGGGATCATGCAGGCGGCCATCGACACCGTCCTCCCCTATCTGCGCGAGCGCCGACAATTCGGTCAGCCCATCGGCAGCTTCGAGCTGATGCAGGCTAAGCTGGCGGATATGTATACGCGATTGCAAGCAGCGCGGGCGTATGTATACCGTGTCGCCGAGCAGTTTGACCGCGGCCTGCGATCGCGCAAGGATGCGGCGGCGTGCTTGCTCTTCGCCTCGGAGGCCGCCGTTAAGGTCGCCTTGGAATCCATACAGAGCCTGGGCGCGCGCGGCTACATGAACGACGCGCCGGTCGGCCGGCTGTTGCGCGACGCCAAGCTCTACGACATCGGCGGCGGGACCAACGAGATTCGGCGCATGCTCATCGGCCGGGAGCTGTTCGAGGAGACAACCGATCGATGAACAGCGTCGTCATCGTTGGCGCCAAGCGCACCGCGATCGGCGCCTACCGTGGCCAACTGGCGGCGCTCGCGGCCCCGGAGCTCGGCGCCGTGGCGATCCGCGCGCTGGTGGAAGACTGCCACCTCGATCCCAAGCTTATCGATGAAGTCTTCATGGGCTGTGTGTTGCCCGCGGGGCTCGGCCAGGCGCCGGCACGGCAGGCGGCGCTCGCGGCCGGGGTGCCGCTCGCGGTCGGGTGCATGACCGTGAACAAGGTCTGCGGCTCGGGCATGAAGGCGGTGATGCTCGGCTGCGATGCCATCGCCGCGGGCAGCGCAGCCATCGTCGTCGCCGGCGGCATGGAATCCATGAGCAACGCCCCTTATCTCGTGCGCCGCCCGTTGTTAGGGCAGCGGCCCGGCCACCAAGTCTTGCTCGATCATATGTTTTACGACGGCCTTGAAAACCCAGCCGATCGACAGCTCATGGGCTACTTCGCCGAACAATGCGCGGACCGCTACGGCTTCACGCGCGAGGCGCAAGACGCCTTCGCGGCGGAGTCGGTGCGGCGGGCGTTGGCGGCCATCGAAAGCGGCGCCTTCCGTGCCGAGATCGCGACGGTGACTAGCGGCGGCCAAAAGATCGATGAAGACGAAACGCCGCACAAGTGCGATCCGGCCAAAATCCCTAAGCTCAAACCGGCCTTTCGGCCCGAAACGGGAACGGTCACGGCCGCCAATTCTTCGTCGATATCCGATGGCGCGGCGGCGCTCTTGCTGGTCGCCGAGAGTGAAGCGAAGCGGCTCGGGCTCACGCCCCTCCTGCGCATCGCGGGATCCGCCTCCCACGCGCAAGCCCCCGAGGAATTCACGACCGCGCCCATCGCCGCTATCCGCAAGCTGTACCAAGAAGTCGGCTGGCAAGACCGCGATGTCGACCTCTACGAAATCAATGAGGCGTTCGCCGCCGTGACCATGGCAGCGGAACGCACGCTAGATCTCGATCACGCCAAGGTCAACGCCCATGGCGGCGCCTGCGCCTTGGGGCATCCCATCGGCGCGAGCGGCGCACGCATCATGGTGACGCTCGGACATGCGCTGAAACGGCATGGGTTACGCCGCGGGATCGCGGCGCTTTGCATCGGCGGCGGAGAAGCCACGGCGATCGCATTGGAGCTAATATAATCAATATACTTCGCGAGCGGGGTATGAACCCCGCCCTTGACCAAAGGGGAGAGTTGCACTACTCCCCTTTGGAAACCCCAATGCTAACGTTTGCGCCGCGGCCCTCGGTATGTGCGACAGGACATCCAAGTCACTCTCGCACCCTCGGTCTCGCGGCGAGTGATTCCTTTTGCCGCGACCGTCC
>MUGK01000163.1 GCA_002007425.1 Chromatiales bacterium USCg_Taylor
TACCGCTCGGATGCGAAATCTACCTCAACGCCTCGACCGACGGTCATATCTGTGTCTGAACTACCGTCAAATGACAATTGATTCACAGCCTCTCAGCGCTATGCCGCACGCTGGAACAGGAAGCCAAGGCTGGGCAGAGCGCTAGAGCCGGGCGCCGCATCGCGGGGATCGAACAGGCGCTTGGAGAGCTCGTGCCGTCGCTCCGGAGCGCGCCGCATACGAGGGTGGCCGCATGAGCACCGACCGCGCGATCCCGCTGGGCTTGGTGATCGATGACGACGCCACCATGCGACTCATGATCCGTCGCGGCCTGGAACGTGACGGATTCCGTGTAGAAGAAGCCGCCGACGGGGATACCGGTTTCGTCGCCTTTACCACGCATTCCCCAGACGTCGTGTTGCTCGATGCCATCATGCCGGGCGCGGACGGTTTCGAGTGCTGCCGCCAGATCCGGGGGCACCCCGGGGGGGAACGTTGCCCGCTGCTCATGATTACCGGGCTCGACGACGATCGATCCGTCGATCGCGCCTTCGAGGCTGGCGCCAGCGATTACGTGACCAAACCCATCCATTGGGCCGTGCTGCGCCAGCGGGTGAGGCGGCTTCTGGGAGCCGCCCGCGCCGAGCGGCAGGTGCATCACCAGGCTCGCCACGACGCTCTGACGGGGTTGCCGAACCGCCTGTTCATAGACGAACGCTTCCGACAGATGCTGGCCGAGGCCCGGCGCTACGGGCACCGGCTGGCTTTGGTGTTCATGGACCTCGACCGCTTCAAGCTGGTCAACGACACTTTAGGGCATGCTACCGGTGACCGGCTCCTGCAGGACTTCGCCACCCGCCTGGTCGCAACGGCGCGCGAGACGGACTCGGTCGCGCGCTTAGGTGGGGATGAATTTCTGATCCTGGCCAATCGGATCGCCTGTCGCGAAGACGCTGCGCCGATCGCCCAACGCGTTCTCCAAATCCTGTGCCAGCCGCCCGTGATCGATGGCCATGTGCTCAACGTCACCCCGAGCGTCGGGATCGCGGTGTACCCCGAGGACGGCGAAACCCTCGAAGAGCTGATCCAGCGCGCGGATATGGCGATGTATGGCGCCAAGAACCAAGGCGGGAATCGCTTCGAGTTCTACCGTCCTGAGATAGGCTTGCGCGTCTCCAGGCGCTGGACACTCGAGCAAGGCTTGCGCCGGGCGATTAAACGGGACGAGCTGGTGTTGCATTACCAACCCATCGTCGCCCTGTCCGGCAAGGGCCTTTTGGGCATAGAGGCCCTGGTCCGCTGGCAAGCGCCGGAAGAAGGCTTGGTATCGCCGGGGGAGTTCATCCCCTTGGCCGAGGAGACGGGGCTGATCGTCTCGCTGGGCGAGCGCGTGCTTGAAATGGCATGCGCCCAGATGGTGCGCTGGCGCGATCTTGGCCTACCGCCATTTCCAGTGTCCGTCAACCTGGCTCGGGGCCAGCTCACGCCGGATCTGCCAGCCTTCCTCGCCGGGCTCATCGATCGTCACGGCCTCCCAGGCGCTCGTCTGACCCTGGAGCTGACCGAGAGCGCACTCATGGAACCGACCGCGGGCGTGTGTCAAATGCTAAATGACATCAAAGCCTTCGGCGCGAGCCTCGCCATCGACGATTTTGGCACCGGCTACTCCTCGCTGAGCTACCTCGCCTACCTCCCGGTTAACACGCTCAAGATCGACCTCTCCTTCGTGCAGAGGAGTGTCGTCGACACCAAGGCCGCGACGCTCACCGCGGCAATCGTTGCGCTAGGCCATAAGCTTGGATACACGGTGGTGGGAGAAGGCGTCGAGACTGAAAAGCAGGCGGCCTTTCTGCGGGCTCAAGGCTGCGATGCCGCACAAGGTTATTATTTCTGTCGGCCCCTGGCTGCCGCCGGATTCGAGGCCTGGATTGAGAGCTCCGGAGTGCTGCTCGATCCCGGCCCAGAGCGCCCGGCCGGTGCAAGGCGAATGCGCCGCCCTCGCCCGCCGACCTACGTGACTACCGGCTGACTGACAGAGGTCCGTTTGACAGCGGCAATCTGTCGCGGTTTCTATGTCGCGTCAGCCAATCGGCTCTCCGCGGGTGGCGTCACGCGCGCCGTCTTGACCGCATGATCGGTGGTTTGCATGATCTCGATCGTATAGCCCCCGATCCGCAAGGCCGTCCCCGCTTCAGGGATGCTTTCCAAGGCCTCTAGAATCAAGCCGTTGAGCGTTTTCGGTCCGGTAGTCGGCAGGCGCCAGCGCAGCTTGCGGTTGAGCTCGCGGACATTGGCCCCGCCCTCGATGAGATAGCCGCCCGCCACATCGGCCAATACCCCGCGTCCTAACTGTTGCGGATCGGTGGTAAATTTCCCGACGATCTCTTCCAGAATATCCTCAAGCGTCAGCAGACCCTGGACATCACCGTACTCATCGACGATGACCCCAAGCCGTTGCCGCTGGCGCTGGAAATTCGCAAGCTGCGTATGGAGCGGCGTGCCGAACGGGACGTAGTACGCCGGCAGCAGGAGGTTCTCCAGGACCTCCTTATCGGCGCTCTGGCCGGGGCCGATGACGCGCGGGATGTGGCGCGCGTGCACTAACCCCAGCATGTTGTCAATCGTTCCACGGTAGACCGGCGTGCGAGTGTGCCGGCAGTTCCTGAGATGCTCGGTCACGATCGTGGCGTCCTCCTCCAAGTCAATCGCGACGATCTCGTTACGCGGCACCATGACATCTTGCACCGAGACCTTCTCGAGATCGAGGATCCCGACCAACATCTGTTGATGGCGTTTCGGGATCAAGGCGCCCGCTTCTTTAACGACGGTGCGCAGTTCCTCCCGGCTCAGCGGCATGGCCGCGCTCTCGTCGAGCCGGACTCCCATGAGCCGCAACAACCCGTTCGCGAACAGGTTCACGATCCAGACGACCGGGTACAACACCCGGAGGAGCGGTGCCAGGATGGTACTGGCCGGGAAGGCCACCTTTTCCGGGTACAAGACCGCGAGGATCTTCGGAGCGACCTCGGAGAAGATGAGCATGACCAGGGTCAGGAGGGCCGCGGCGAGCGCGATCCCCGCTCGCCCCATGAGGCTGAGCGCAATGACCGTCGCCAGGGATGAGGCGAGGTTATTGACGAAATTGTTACCGAGCAGGATGAGCCCGATCAAGCGGTCAGGCCGCTCCAGAAGCGCGCTCACGCGCACGGCGCCGCGATGGTGTTGATCCGCGAGGTGCCGTAACCGATAGCGGTTCAGGGTCATCAACGCGGTCTCGGACCCCGAGAAAAAGGCCGACAACAGAATGAGAACGATCAGACCGGCGAACAATGCGCCGATCGGGACATCAGGCAACGAATGAGCGCCTCGCGATTTCCACCCTTTTTTATTCTTTATTCAAGCAGCGATACCGTGTCAAGTGTAGCAGTGATCTTGGTTAGCCCCGCTTTCTTTATCTGGCCGGTTGCGGTCAAATAGGCTGACAACGATGACGGGGAAACAAAGGTCCATGACGGAGATTACCGCTCCATGAGTATCGATCTAGGCGCTAGGGTGAGGCTGGGGGGCGGCGCGGCCGGCCGGTATGCGCCGGCAAGCGAGCTTCGATCGCCGATCACGGCGCCAAAACGGATCACGCTGCCCGATGCGGAGCTGATGCTGTGGCGAGAATTGTTTGCCGGCTCGGAGAGTGCGGGCTATCTTCAAGGCTTATTGGACGGCGCGGACTGGCGGCAGGATCGCATCACGCTCTTCGGCCGCACGGTTAACTCACCGCGCCTGACGGCCTGGTACGGCGAGGCGGGCGTGACCTACGCGTACTCGGGCCTAAGCTTGGTCGCGGGAGGCTGGTTGCCGGCGCTCTTGGGCATTCGGGAGCGGGTAGGGCAGGCGGCGGGGAAGAGCTTCAATAGCGTGTTGCTGAACCTCTATCGCAACGAGGCGGATTCCGTGGGCTGGCATAGCGACGACGAGCCGAGTTTAGGCGCCAATCCGGTCATTGGCTCGGTGAGCTTCGGGGCCACCCGAACCTTCCAGCTACAGCACAAGCGCTGCAAGACCGCCCGATCGGTGATTGATCTGACCCACGGTAGCTTCCTCCTCATGTCCGGGTCGACGCAACACCACTGGCGCCACCGCGTGCCCAAATCGAACCTGCCTTGTGGTCCGCGCGTCAATCTCACGTTCAGAACGATCAAGTAATAATACTTGCCGCGAGCTCTCACGAACGCCGAAACCATGTATCCGCAGCGCGAATCCCCGTTCGTGTTCCCGTGTTCGTTCCCGATCAAGGCCATGGGGCATGCGGCGGAGGATTTCGACGTGCTGGTCGTCGGGATCGTGCGCAAGCACGTGCGCGATCTCAGCGAAACGGCGGTGACGACGCGCCGGAGCCGCGGCGGGCGCTATCTGGCCGTGACGGTGACCGTGGAGGCCGAGAGCCAGGCCCAGCTCGATGCCATCTACCACGAGTTGAGCCGTCACCGGCGCGTGGTCCTGGTGCTGTAATCGCGAGCGATGCAGCCGCGCGTCCGGGACTTCGGATTAACGGAATACACTGCCGCGTGGGAGGCGATGCGCCGATTCACGGACCGGCGCACCGAGGCGACGGCGGATGAGATCTGGCTGCTCGAACATCCGCCGGTGTTTACGCTCGGATTAGGCGGGAGAGAGGAGCATCTTCTGGAACCGGGCGCAATCCCAGTGGTCCGTTGTGATCGCGGTGGTCAGGTGACCTACCATGGACCGGGACAATTGGTCGTTTATGTGCTTGCCGATTTGCGGCGCATGGGTTGGGGAGTCAAGCGCTTCGTTAACGCGCTGGAGCAAGCGGTGATCGACCTGTGCGTGACTTGGGGGATCCCCGCGCGGAGACGTTCCAGTGCGCCGGGAGTCTATCTCGACGGCGCGAAGGTGGCCGCGATAGGTTTGCGGGTGCGGCGCGGCTGTACGTTCCATGGGCTCGCGCTCAACGTGAACATGGACCTCAGTCCGTTTCGGAGAATTAACCCCTGCGGTTACGCGGGGCTGCGGGTGACCCAGCTTTACGACCAGGGCGTCGCGGAAAGCATGAGCGTGGTCAAGGAACCGCTGGTTGCCAGCCTTCTCGATAATCTCGGTTATGATATTGGCGCGTTCACTGGGACGCGAGGACCGTTAATCGATGTCACTCAACGAGACCACTTCATCACTCACCGGCCGGCGTAAGATCGCGCCGGCCGCCAGCCCGCCCCTGGCGCGCAAGCCGCCTTGGATCCGCGCCCGGTTCCCGGTTGCGCCCGCGGTTCTGCGGTTGAAGGAATTGCTCAGGGAACGGCGCCTCCACACCGTGTGCGAGGAAGCCGCCTGCCCGAATCTCGGCGAGTGTTTCGCGCACGGAACCGCCACCTTCATGATTCTCGGAGACATCTGTACCCGGCGCTGTCCGTTTTGCGATGTCGCCCACGGGCGGCCGGGCGCGGTCGATCCCCTCGAGCCGCACCGCCTGGCGGAGGCGGTGGCGGTTATGGGGCTTTCCTATGTGGTCATCACCTCGGTCGATCGGGACCCGCCTGCATCGCGGCGCTTCGCCAACGGCTTCCCGGGATCACCATTGAAATCTTGGTGCCCGATTTCCGCCGGCGCGTGGAGCCGGCATTGGAACGGCTTAATGCGGCGCTCCCTGATGTCTTCAACCATAATCTTGAGACGGTTCCGCGCTTGTACCGCCGCGTCCGCCCCGGCGCCGACTATGCGGGCTCGCTGCATCTCCTCCAACGCTTCAAGCAGGCACACGCCTTGATCCCGACCAAATCCGGTCTCATGCTAGGCTTGGGGGAAACGCTGGACGAAGTGAAGCAGACCCTGCAAGACTTGCGCGCGCATGCGTGCGACATGCTGACGCTCGGTCAATACCTGCAACCGAGCCGTTATCATTTGCCCGTCGAGCGGTTCGTCACGCCGGGGGAGTTTCGAACACTCGGCGATTACGCTAGAGCGCTCGGATTTAGCCGGGTCGCGAGCGGGCCAATGGTGCGTTCGTCTTACCACGCTGACAGGCAAGCACGGGGCGATGCGGTAGGGGCGCCCGGTAACGCTACAGGGCTTGGCGAAATTCTATGATGGGTGGCATTTGGGACCTGCCTTGGTGGGGTTACATTGCTTATACGCTCCTCCTCACACATATCACAATCGTCGCCGTCACCGTTTACCTACATCGCCATCAGGCTCACAGAGCCGTCGATCTGCATCCTATCATTTCCCATTTCTTTCGTTTTTGGTTGTGGCTAACGACAGCGATGGTCACAAGACAGTGGGTCGCGGTCCATCGCAAACATCATGCGCGGGTGGAAACGGCCGAGGACCCGCACAGCCCAGTGGTGTTCGGCATCAGGAAGGTGCTTTTGGAGGGAGCCGAGCTTTATCGGGCCGAAGCCAGGGATCCTGCGATCGCGGAAAAATACGGGCATGGCACACCCGACGATTGGTTGGAACGGAATATTTATAGCACGCGTTTCGAGTACGGTACCCCTCTCATGCTCGTGATCGACCTCATCTTATTCGGCCCGCTTGGGCTGTCCATTTGGGCGATCCAAATGGCTTGGATCCCCTTCTTCGCCGCGGGTCTGGTCAACGGGCTCGGCCATTATTGGGGATATAGGAATTACGAGCTTCCCGACGCCTCCACCAATTTTATGCCATGGGGGATCTTGATCGGGGGCGAGGAGTTGCATAATAACCACCACGCGTTTCCGAGTTCCGCAAAGTTTTCATCGAGATGGTGGGAGCTCGATCTAGGCTGGTTGCATATTCGAGCTCTCTGCGCGCTCGGTCTTGCACGGGTTAAAAAGATAGCGCCGAAGCCGATGCGGGATTCCGCTAAGGTCGGGATCGATCACCGCGACCGTCGTTAACGGGGTCGCCGTCGCTCGCGGTACCGCTTGCGGTAACCCATCGGGAACCGAACCTCTACGCCCGCCCTATGCTCTGGGAAACGTTGCGCTTTAATGGTGCTTCACTTGGACGATGCCGCCCTGGGTTGGTGCGTCGTTCGATGTCTGCGGGTTTGTTAAAAAACTCCGTTTGCCCGTAGCGTAGCGCTCTAGCGCGAACGTTTTCGCCGCGGCCCTCGGTATGTGCGACAGGACATCCAAGTCACTCTCGCACCCTCGGTCTCGCGGCGAGTGATTCCTTTTGCCGCGACCGTCC
>MUGK01000164.1 GCA_002007425.1 Chromatiales bacterium USCg_Taylor
GGCGAGGCTCGCACGCCTGCCGGCGGCGACCTCGGCGGCCACCTTGATGAGGAGTGTGGCATTGCGGGTCGACTGCCCGATCCGGCACGACGGATCCGATCCCGCGACGTTGAAATAACGCAGGATCACGAAACGCAGGGCGCTAGCCGCCGCCAGGTCGCGCAGCATCCATTCGCTCATGAGCTTGGAGGTGCCGTAGGGATTGATGGGGCGCGTGGCGGTGTTTTCACGGGCACACTCGCTCTCGGGGATCCCATAGACCGCGGCCGTAGACGAGAACACGAAATGCTCGACGCCGTGCTCCGCGCAGCACTCGAGTAGGTTACGCGTCTTGCAGGTATTGTTGCCGTAGTATTTCAAGGCCAGCGCGACCGATTCCGGCACCACGGTATGGGCCGCGAAGTGCATGACGGTCTCGATGTGGTGCTCGCGCAAGAGGCGCGACACCAAGAGCGGGTCTCCGCTGTCGCCGACCACAAGCACCCCGTGGATCACCGCCTCCTTGAAGCCGGTCGAGAGGTCGTCCAGGACCACCACACGGTGGCCGGACTCTCCGAGCTGCCGGACCACATGACTGCCGATATATCCAGCCCCGCCGGTCACCAGTATCGAACGCTTTTGCACGTGGATCCTCCAACCCTTAAAGACAGGCGAGAGAAAGGCAAGTATCGAGCCACTAGGGCGCAACCATTCAACGGCCGGGCCGCCCGTCCTTCCCGGCCGCGCCCGCCTCGCCGGCAGCGGGACGCGCAGGCTGCAACGCCTGGCTGCGCTGGTTCCTCGTCCGCGGTTGCATCTGATCCGCTTCCATGGCGTGCTCGCGCCCAACGCCAAGCTGCGTCCCGCGATCATTCCGAGCGCGCCGGTCAACGCGACTGACAACCCATCAGGCCACGGTGAGCTGGGGCCCGGTTGCTCAAACGGGTGTTCAAGATCGATATGGAACAGTGTCCCCACTGCGGCGGCACCTCGAAGATCATCGCCGCCATTGATCACCCTCCCGTGATCGCCAAGATCCTCACGCATCTCGGCTTGTCCGTCCGGGCACCGCCCCGATCCCCAGCACGGCCATTCGATCGACTTCGAATGGCCTGATCCTAAACGAACACCCCACCCGGTTCAGACCCTGAGCCGACAACCCGTGCCCTCAGAGAATACATGGTGCATTATCGCGCCGAGAGGAATCACCAAGGCCTCGATAATCGGCTGATCAGGCCGTCGACGGTGGTCTGGCTTCCTCAGGGCCCCGTTCGTCGCCGGGAACGACTCGGTGGCATGCTCTCCTATTACCAGCGGGAAGCGGCCTGACCCGACAATCCAGTATTTGGACCATACGGGCTTGTCGTCGGGATGCGTCAGATAGATTTGGCCATCGCCGTAGCGGTGGTCCAATAGCTAGGAGAGACGCACCTCGTCGACTGCTAGCACTTGTGCGGGTGTCATAGCGTTCTCCGCTTTAGCAGGTCGTCAGCGTATGAATTCGCCGAGGACTTCTGTTGAATCACGGTCCTCCCAGGGGATGGACCGCGGCACGGTGTCCAAGAAGTCGTCAAGCGACCAGCTGGTGAGCGTGTCCTCGGGGCTCAGGTCTTGGGTGTGAACCGACTCTATCACTCCGGGGCCGTCATTGAATTTGTGCATGGCTCTCTCTCCGGCTTGGCCAATGTTTGTTAGCTGATAAAACGCAGGCGTATTTCGTGCCAAGAGCCTATCTGGGTTTCGGCTTACTCGTTCAATTTTCGAGAGAAGTCGTTTCAAGGCATCCAGTGCCACCTTTGAATAGCATGATCACGTTGATCAGTGCCCTGACACCCGTGGACGATCCCGCGGTATTCTGTGGGTCAGGCCACAATGGAGCTTAATTATTGCTGATCCACGGTCACTGCTACTTGGTCGCTGAGGCGCGGCTTTCCCCAGAAAGCTCCGCGCCTAACAGGACACGGGAGTTCGTGTCCTTCGCTAGGTTTCGGAGGATCTGAGCACGTCTTCCGTGGTCTGCAGGAGTCTCCTTTGAGAATGGACCTTAGCTGCCCGTCCGAAAGGCGAGAAAGGAAACAATGCGTCGATCCCTCTCGTGCAGCGATCTGTTGAGGATCGAGACGCTATTGAATCGCGGTAGCATGTTGTCGTTCCTGAAAATTCATACGTGCGAGTTTGGAGGGCGATCTAGCTGCTCCTATCCCAGCCTCCCAAGTCTCGAAGATGGGTAAGAGTCCAGCCAGTAAACCGCGCCGCTCGGCCAACCAAACCTTTGATCACGTCGTTGCCGCGATTCTTCAGGCGCGCCAGCGCCATCCCGTCTAAAGGCGGTAAGAAACTCGTTTGCGCCGCGGCCCTCGGTATGGGCGACAGGACATCCAAGTCCCTCCTTTTGCCGCGACCGTCCTGTGCTGAGGCACACCCCTCGCTAGCGCTCGCGCGTGCCTTCGCTCAATGACTCTACGCCGTCCATCTAGAGGACGGCAATCGCGGGCTCCTCGACTTCGCCTTCGGCTCTCCATGCCTGGTCGCAGGCGCTTTCAATGCGCTAATCATTCATCGTCAGTGCCATGCTCAGCGTGCCAACGACGGTCATCTCTTGGTATCACACGGGACGTGCTTTTGACAGCGATCACAACGAAAACAGTGAGTCGCTGAAGGTCTATCGCGATAGGTCGCTGTTGTTATGAATGATTTTCCCAAGAAGACGGGCAGAGGCTGCGGAATATAACCCCCCGAATGCGGAATAGCACAGCGATAGTAGCGGCTGCATGGTTCCTGCCTGCGCCGGAATGCCCCGGGCCCCTTCCCTGCACGGCTTCGGCAAGCTATGCTTTATGATGAACCTCCAATGAAAGGAAACGAAAAATGGGATTCGACGAGAAGGGCACCCTTGTTTTCCGCGTAGCGCGCGGGAAGGAC
Organism: Chromatiales bacterium USCg_Taylor; assembly: GCA_002007425.1. GTDB lineage: Bacteria > Pseudomonadota > Gammaproteobacteria > JACCXJ01 > JACCXJ01 > USCg-Taylor. The sequence goes on from MUGK01000164.1 coordinate 2,902, forward strand.
AACAAGTGGAATGTGAACGAGACCGGCTTCGACAAGCCGCTCGCATCGTTCGATAACGAGAAGGACGCGCGCACCTACGCCGACGATCTTGCCAAGACCAAACCGGGATCCAAGGTCGTCGTCGAAGGAGGCTCCGCAGCCGCGCGTTAGCAGCGCGCGGCGCCTGCGGCCATCGGTCGACGCGAATCCTGTCGAGCGCGCCTCGCGCCGGCTAAGCAAGGTTGGCGGCGGCCCATCGACGTACGCACGTGCGGCGCTCAGAAAAGGCGCATCGCGTCAGCCAGCGGCCGCGCCGTCTTGTTCGGCGCTGTCGTTCCTGAAAATTCATACGTACGAGTTTGGAGGGCGATCTAGCTGTTCCTATCTCAAGCCGCTTGTCTGAGATAATGATCGTGTAGCGATCTGTTTGCGATCGAGCTTACCGACTAAATCGATCAAGTTTCGCAACGACCGCCCCATTCGGTCGAGCCGCCAGATCACGATCACATCGCCTGGCCGTGCAACCTCTAGAGCCATTTGTAATCCGGGCCGCTCAGCCTTAACGCCGCTGATTCGATCTTCATAAACCTTCTTACACCCCGCCTTCCGCAGACGTCGCGCTGAAGGTTAAAATTTTGGTCGTCAGTGAACACACGTGCATATCCGATTCGCATCGTTCAAAGCCATCCCTAAAAAATGGAAAGAAACTGTTGGTAGTTTAGTCTATATTTACTTAGAAATGTTAACCGGATTATTTGACTCGGGAACCCGCATTTCTGCTCCGAGCGAAAAGAAGCTGACTTGTGTAAATAAAACGGTGGTTTAATTTACTGCGTTGCCAACTTGTTCGCTGACGTAATGAGTACGGATATCTGCGACCAGGGAAGCTAAAAGCGCCCGAACGCGCGTTTTTCTCTACTATGACCGCTTACCCAAAAGCCTGCGTCCCACCGCGTTTGACGCCGGGGTTCGTGCTGTCTCGGGGCTTTCGGCGGTACGCTAATCCGTTGCTTGCACCGGTAGGTAGCTAATGGCGCGACAACGTGGTGACGCTAAAACGCTGGGAAATGCGTCGCTACGCAGTGACATTTGCGATTCCGGTATTTTACCGCGCGGCAGTTCATCTTCGTGGTTGGGGGTGATCGATAAGGGCGCGCTAACCGATTGACGACATAGCCATAAATACGCCTCTGGTCATCATACGCAATGCTGAGGACCCCCGCTGTGGCATGAGGCGTGCTCCCTGTATTTAATCCATTCTAAACTTCGTTCTCACTGGTAGGAATCAAAGTGGGTGGGTGCTATGGAAAGCAATAGGTGGTACGCGCCGATCGCACGGCTATCTAGGTATAGACACGGCGCTGATGTGGTACGGCCCTACGATGTCCTCGCCGATGTGCCGATGCGCGGTCGCGTACCATTTCCCCGATCGGCTCACCGGCATCGTCGAGCACATAAGTGCCAATAAACTTCCGAGGAATCTCTGACATGGCGACCGCCAACGACATTGTAGCAGACGCGCTCGCCGACATCGGGGCCGTCGATCCGCTCGAAGCCCTTACCGCAGCCGAGGCCTCCCACGGACTGCGCAAGCTCAACGAGCTTTTGGAATCGTGGAGCAATGAAGCGCTCGCGGTCTACCAGATCCTGCAAGAGAACTTCGCCACCGTCGCGGGCACCGCGAGCTATACGATCGGATCGGGGGCGACCTGGAACACGACCCGGCCTTTGCGGGTCGAATCGGCCTTCATCCGGGAGTCGGGCAGCGATTACCCGATCGATGTCCGGAATCGCGAGGAGTACGACACGATCATCACGAAGACCCCCCGGTACCGGCCCGAGTACCTCTACTACGATCCGGGGGTCGCCAACGGCACCGTGTACCTCTACGGGGTGCCGGATGCGGTCTACACGGTGTTCCTGAATTCGTTGAAGCAGCTTCAAAGCTTCGCGGATCTGACGACGACCGTCGTCTTGCCGCCCGGTTACATTCGGGCCATCAAGACGAACCTCGCCCTCGAGCTTGCGCCCCACTACCAGAAGACGCCTTCGACGTTGCTGGCCGGTATCGCCCGCGAGGCCAAGGCCAGCGTGAAAAGGCTGAATGGCCGCACGCCGAAGTTGAGCGTCGCCCATACCGCCGCGTTTCAGGGGAACGGCGGATTCAATATCCAGCGGGGACTGATTACAATTACAGGCGCCTCCAGCACTCGCGGTTCTTAATGTCATAGATGTGCTGACGGCAGACGCCGAATTTTCTTAGCGCGCCAGCCAAGCCGATCTGCGAGGCAGAAATTTCGAGGCCGCTGCCAGGCTCGGTGATACCGAGCCCGTCATTGCGAGGGAGCGGCGTGCCCGGGGCAATTTGTTCCTGGCACAAGATTGCTACATCGGTCTTCGGGCTCCTCGCAATGACAAATGTTGATTAGCCTTAGCGCGTCCAGCCGAACCATCTTTCTGGAATTTAATGCCATCGTCCATACCAGTCCTGAGAGGCTGTGAATCAATTGTCATTTGACGGTAGTTCAGACACAGATATGACCGTCGGTCGAGGCGTTGAGGTAGATTTCGCATCCGAGCGGTAT
>MUGK01000165.1 GCA_002007425.1 Chromatiales bacterium USCg_Taylor
GAGCGATGAAAAACGGGCTTAACGGCCGCGTCTCCGTCTGAAATCGATTCCTATACACGCTGCACAACCATTTTTGATACTTGTTCAGAGGTTCCTTAATTCGATTCTAAGCATTCGATCGCGGTTTCCGCGGGCGGCGGCGTGATGAGATCGCCGGGAAAATCGCAGCGAAACGTACTGCCTTTCCCGACCGTGCTGTCGATGTGCAAGCGCGCCTGGTGCCGCTTTAGCACGTGATTCACGATGGCCAGGCCGAGGCCGGTGCCGCCGCTCTCCCGCGAGCGGCCCTGATCGACTCGGTAAAACCGCTCCGTCAACCGCGGCAGGTGTTGGGGCGGGATCCCGATTCCGGTATCGCTCACCTCGAAATGGGCCCCCGAGGGGTCGTTATACCAGCGGATGCGGATCACCCCGCTTTCAGGCGTATAGCGGATTGCATTCACGACCAGGTTCGAAAAGGCGCTGTGCAATTCGTTCTTTGCCCCGAGGATGCTTAGCGCCGGATCGATCTCGAGCGAGAACATGTGGCGCGGCTTTCCTGCGAGCGCCTGCGCCTCTTGATAAATAGTGCCGATGAGCTCGGGCACCTGCACCGGCCGGGCATCCGTGATCTGATCGGATTGTCCCAGCCGCGAGAGTAACAGCAGATCCTCGATGATGCTTTGCATTCTAAAGGTTTGCGTCTCAAGCTGCGCCAAGATCGGACGCCAGGCCTCGGGGCAGCGATCCGGATCAGCGACCAGGATTTCGAGGTAGCCTCGAATAACCGTCACCGGGGTGCGTAGCTCGTGGGATACGTTGGCTACGAAATCCCGGCGCACTTGATCGAGGTGGTGCAGGCGCGTGAAATCGCGTGCGGTTAAGAGGCGCTGGTCCGCCCCGAAAGGCACGATGCTGATACTGAGTATACGTTCGGCGCCGAGCGGCGAGAGGATCTCCGCGGTACGGGTCAAACCGGTATCGTGGTTTTCGTTGAGCAGGGCGGTGAACTTCGGATCCCGCACCAGATTGGTGATCCGTTGCCGCCAGTCGTGCGGCCACTGGATCCCGAGCAGGTTTTCGGCCGCGGGGTTGGCCCATTCGATCTGGTCGTTCGTTCCAAGCAAGACAGCGGCATCCGGCAAGGCGGTGGTGGCGTGCCGGAATTGCTTAAGGTAACCGGACAGTTTCTTTTTGCGCTTCTTTTCGCGATCGCCCAGAACGTCCACGGCGCGGCAGATATCCTCGAGGAGCCCCGGAGTATCGGGCGCGGGATGATGTTTGCGATGCGGGATCCAAAACCGGAGCTGCATGAGCCGGCGGTAGTGCCACACGCAGTGTCCCAACGTCCCGATCCAGAGGGCGAGGAAAAATTGATCGATGAGGGCGCCGATGATCCCGGAGGCTACCGAGACCCCCAAGAATCGCCACAAGTCCGGACGCATCACGGGCGGCGGGGCGGTATGAATCCCCTTATTGGGCCGAGAACCGGTAGCCGACGCTGCGTACGGTTTGGATCAAGCGATCGTATCCGTGGGGCCCCATGACTTTTCGCAACCGCCGGATATGCACGTCCACGGTGCGTTCCTCGATGTAGACGTTGTTCCCCCACACCTGATCGAGCAACTGGCCGCGGGTGTAAACCCGTTCGGGATGCGCGATAAAAAAGTGCAACAGCCGAAATTCGGTCGGGCTGAGCTGCAAAGAGGTTTCTCGCGCCGTAACCCGATGCGTTCTAACGTCGAGCCGCAGACCCTCGACCTCGATCGCATCCCGTGTTTCTTCCTGGGCCGTGCGCCTGAGCACGGCCTTGATGCGGGCGACCAGCTCGCGGATGGAAAAGGGCTTGGTGACATAATCGTCGGCGCCGACGTCGAGGGCGCGCACTTTATCCGTCTCCTCTTCGCGCGCCGTGAGCATGATGATGGGGATGGCGCGGGTGCGTGCATCACGCTTGAGGCGCCGCGCGAGGTCAACGCCGCTCACCCCCGGGAGCATCCAGTCCAATAATACGAGGCCGGGTGCGCCGGCGGCGATCGCGGTTTCGGCCTTTTCAGCATCCGCGGCTTCGATGCACTCGAATCCAGCCCCCGACAGCGCCAACCCGAGCATCTGCCGGAGCGCCGGCTCATCATCGACGATCAAGATCTTTTCCGTCATAGGCATTGCCGTCAAAGATTACCGCGTAAATCAATTTTACTTTACTTCGCGGGCGGGGTATGAACCTCGCCCTTGACCAAACGGGAGAGTTGCACTACTCCCCTTTGGAAACCCCAATGCTTAAAGTGCCCGCCGTAAACGGCGGGGTATGCATAATTAAAAGTCAATCGTATTACAGGAGTGTGACCGCTCATTCGCGCGCCCGCCGGCGCTCGCTATGCACTCTTGGCACTCTTTGGTTAGCCGTGCTGTGTGAGCAGGAGATTGTCACACAACCGTCATCATACCGTCACTGACTAGAAATATTGAAACCCTACGATTCCCCGAGTTCGCAGCTGCTAGGGACTTAGAAATCCATAATTATCGGGAGGAATGCCAGTGAATAGACGATTGATTGCATTGTCGGGACTGACGCTCGCGGCCAGTACCGTGTTTTGCGTGCCCCGTGCTGATGCGGCCAACGACGCCATGGTGGAGCTGCTCAACGTCTTGAAGGAGCAGGGCACAATCACCCCGGAGGCCTACGAGCAGCTCAAGGGCGCTGCCCAGGCCGATGACGAACAGAACACGGCCGGCCAGTCCGAGATCAAGCAGGCTGCCGAGACCTTACCCAAGGTCGACACCAAAGAGAAACTGGAGATCTCGACCCCTGATGGGGCCTTCAAGTGGAGGCTGGGCGGGCGTATCCATACGGATGCGGCCCTCTATAACAACGATACGGGATCCGGGGACCCCACGACGCTGACCAGTGGTGCCGATATCCGGCGCGCCCGCTTGGCCCTGGAGGCGACCTTGTATCGCAGTTGGCAGCTCAAGCTCGAGTACGATTTCGCGGGCTTCAGTGAGGTCGATGAAGGTCTACGGGACGCCTATCTCCGCTATCTCCACACGGCGGGTTGGCCCCTTGGTATCACCGTGGGCCAATTCAAAGAGTACCTCGGGCTCGAGAGCATCACGAGCTCCAACGACATCAGCTTCGTCGAGCGGGCCTTGCCCTCCCGGACGTTCAATGACATCGCCGGGGGCAGCGACGGGCGCCGGATCGGCGCGGGGCTAAACACCTATGGCAATGATCTCTGGACGGCCTCGGCGGGCGTCTTCGGCAGGAACGCCGCCGGGGACACCGGCGCCGACGAGGACGAGCCCGACGCGTCCGATCCGATCACCTTCGTCGGGCGCCTCACTCTTTCGCCCGTGCATACGGAGAATCGCGCGGTGCACTTCGGGTTTGCCGGCTCCTGGCTGAACCCCGACGACAACGACACGGTGCGGTTCCGCCAACGGCCCGAGGCCCGGATCGGCGCCGACCGTCTGGTGGATACGGGCGGTCTCGATGCCGCGGACGTGAACCGCTACGGGGTCGAGGCCGCCGGGGTCTATGGGCCCTTCTCGCTCCAGGGCGAGTACCTGCGCGCCGACCTCAATCCGGATGTCGCTGGGGACCCCGATCTCGGTTTCGATGGCTGGTACGTGATGGGAAGCTGGCTCCTGACGGGCGAATCCCGCGGCTACGTGTTTGAGGAAGCGAGGTTCAAGAATCCGAAACCGAAGGGCATCGTAGGCAAGGGGGGCATCGGCGCCTGGGAGCTTCTGGCGCGCTACAGCAGCCTGGACCTGAGCGACGAGTCCGTCGACGGTGGCGAGGAGGATAACTTTACCTTCGGAGTCAACTGGTACCCGACCCCCAACTTCAAGTTCATGGCCAACTACGTGAGGGTCCTGGACATCGAGGGCGGCGATTTCGATGGTGCCGAGCCCGATGCCTTCCTGGTCCGCGCCCAGGCCTACTGGTAGTCCGTTCCCTCGACCGGCAAACCGCTTCCCCCGAACCTTGGCCCCACCCTCACGGGTGGGGCGTTTTCTACGGGTGTTCCGCAGGCTCCGTGGCTTACCGGGGCGGAGGAATACGGCCCGCCGGTGAATATCCGCGGGACAATACGCCAGTACGTCGCCGACCGTGCGAGCTGAAGATATCACCACCATCGTCCCAACGCGTAACGAGATACGCAACATCCCGGCGTTCCTTGCATCGATTCCTCCCGATATCGGTCTTATCGTGGTCGACGCCAGCAGTGACGATACCCCACGATGCATAGCTGAGATGCGTCCGAATAACACCGTTGTGTTGCGTTACCCTGGGACTATCGCCGAGGCACGCAATGCCGGAACGGCGGCAGCCAGAACACCGTGGCTGGTGTTCACTGATGCGGATGTCACCTTTGCACCGGGTTTTTTCGACCGATTGATGCAGCACCGATTGAGCGATGCGGTTTATGGCCCCAAGCTATCGATAAGTGACTATAAGAGGTACTACGCGTGGTTTGCCCGCGGTCAACGGTTGTCAGATAGTCTTGGGATACCGGCCGCAAGCGGTTCCAATCTGTGTTGTCGCCGTGATGTCCTGCAAGCGGTGGGCGGATTTGACCCCACCTTAGTCGTGAACGAAGACTCCGAAGTGATGTGGCGTATCAAGCGCGGGGGCTTTCGCGTCACCTTTGATTCCGCACTGGCGGTCTTTGCCTCGGACCACCGGCGGCTCAAGCAAGGCGCTCTGCGCAAGACAGTGCACTCGATTACGCGCTGTTTTTTGCTGTACTTTGGGCTGCTGCCGCGCCGGTGGCGGTCCAGCGACTTTGGTTATTGGAAGCATAGCAAGAACGACGGCCGCCGATGATTTCACGCTGTCCGAGATCAAATCGCTAGGCGCGGCTCGGCCCGCGCCGTCCCTGCGCCATCCGGATCCGACGCATTCCCAAAAAAGGAGATCTGGCCTTGGTCTATAACGATTTCGAGCGCGACGAGGTTTGAGCTGTGTACCTGTCACAGGACTGTCACACGAATTTTGTCTAATAAAAAACGTAGTGTTGTCTACGAGAAGCTTGCTATGACCACCAATCCACTAATATAACTATGAACACGAATACTGCTATGACCACCAATATAACGAGTGTTTTCAGACGCTTAGGCACCCCAGTGCTCGTTGCCGGTGCGCTGTGCGCGACCCCGGCTCGGGCCGAGCCGTCGATCCAGATCGATGGCTCCAGCACGGTTTACCCCGTCACGGAAGCCGTCGCAGAGGAATTCCAGAAGGCCAAAAAGGGAGAGATCAAGGTGACAGTCGGCATCTCGGGCACCGGGGGCGGATTCAAGAAGTTCTGCCGCGGTGAGACCGACATCTCCGACGCCTCCCGCCCTATCCTCAAGGAGGAAATGGATGCTTGTGCCCAGAACGATATCAAATACATCGAGCTGCCGGTAGCCTTCGATGCCCTGACGGTCATCGTCAATCCGAAGAATGATTGGGTTGACTATCTCACCGTGGC